>DASRDO010000001.1:0-17807 GCA_035652555.1 Steroidobacteraceae bacterium
GGCGCAGAGGCTTCCGGGCTCGGGGTTCAAGCCCTTCTTCTACTCTGCGGCGCTCGACGATGGCTTTACTCCGGCGAGCACGCTCCTCAACGCCCCCGTGGTCGTTGGAGGAGGCGGCCTCGAGACCACGTGGCGGCCGGAAAACGACACCCGCTCGTTCAGCGGCCCCGTGCGGCTGCGCGTGGCGCTCGCCCATTCGCTCAACCTCGTCTCGATCCGCCTGATGCGCGATCTCGGCCTGCAGTATGTCAGCCAGTATGCCGGCCGCTTCGGCTTCGACCCGAAGACCCTCCCGCAGAATCTGACGCTTGCGCTCGGCACGCTGCCGGCGACTCCCTTGCAGATGGCGACCGCCTACTCCGTATTCGCCAACGGCGGCTTCAAGGTCGACCCTTACTACATCGACCGGGTCGTCGATGCCTCGGACAAAGTCGTCCGGCAGGCGACCCCGCGCATCGCCTGCGATTTGTGCAGCGATCCGGCCTCGCTGAGCGACCTGAAGCCCGCGCCGACGCCAGCGGCTTTCCTCGCCGAGGCCGATGCGTTGCGCGGCGGCCCGGGGCCGCTGCCACCCGATCGGCTCGCGCCGCGGGTCATCAGCGCCCAGAACGACTACCTCATGACATCCATGATGAGGGACGTCATCAAGTACGGCACAGCCGTGCGGGCGCTCTCCCTCAATCGTAACGACATCGCCGGCAAGACGGGCACCAGCAACGACTACCGTGACGCATGGTTCAACGGCTACACACCCGGGCTCGAGGCGACGGTATGGGTGGGCTACGACGACAATCGGCCGCTGGGCCAGGGCGATGAGGGCGCCCATACGGCGCTACCCATCTGGATGCACTTCATGCGTTATGCGCTCGCGGGTGTTCCTCAGTGGCAGCGTCCAATGCCATCCGGCGTCGTGACGCTGCGCGTTTCCCCTCAGAGCGGCGCGCTGGTGAGCGACGAGAATCCCGATGGGATTGCTGAGGTCTTCATGGCCAACCACCTGCCGACGGCAGCGCCCGGACCGGGATCAGCGGCACAGGGGACTCAGGCGCAATCCGGTGCGGATTCGATATTCTGAGCCCCATGGCGAGAAGACACCCGACACCTCGCGGTGAGAATCTGCGGCGCGCACTGGCGCAAGAAGCCGCGCGCATCATGGCCGAGCATGGCATCCGCGATTTTTTCGTCGCGAAGCGCAAGGCGGCAGAGAGGCTCGGCGTCAACGATGGCGTGCCCGCACTGCCGAAGAACACGGAAATCGAGACGGCGCTGGCGGAATACCAGCGCCTCTTCGGCCGCGAGACACACGAGGAATCACTGCTGGCGCAGCGGCGCGCGGCCCTCGCTGCCATGCAGCAGCTGCGTGAGTTCGAGCCGCGCCTCGTCGGCCCGGTGCTGAGCGGCACCGCGACGGAGCATTCTGAGGTGCAGCTGCACCTCTTTGCCGACTGCGCCGAATCGGTCGCGCTGAAGCTGATCGATCACGGCATATCGCACGAGGTCACCGAGAGGCGCGTGCGCATGAGCCCCGAGCGGATCCTTGCCTACCCGGGGTTGCGCTTCGAGGTCGCGGATCAGGCGATCGATGTCACCGTCTTTCCTACGGATGGCATCCGTCAGGCTCCCGTGAGCCCGGTCGATGGCCGGCCGATGAAGCGGGCCAGTGCTGTCGAGGTCGAGGCGCTGCTCGAGCAGTAGCGCTGTTACTTGCCGCTGCCGGCGGCAGCGCCGTACTTCTTGCGGAACTTGTCCACCCGGCCGGCGGTGTCGACGATCTTCTGCTTGCCCGTATAGAACGGGTGGCAGCTCGAGCATACTTCCACCTGCAGGTCATGTCCGAGCGTCGAGCTCGTCTTGAACGAGTTGCCGCAGGTGCAGGTGACCGTGATTTCTTTGTACGCAGGATGGATATCGGGTTTCATGGCAATCTCAGGCGGTGGCGCGGTCCGTCCGTAGATGGGGCCGGGCGGCTTCGATTCAAAGGGCCGGCGAGTTTAGCCGTCGATTCCAGGCGCGACAAGCGTTTCGACGGGCGCCGCCGGGCTCAGGGCCACGCTCCTAGGGAGTTGTACGTATCCTCGGCCGAGCCCAAGGTCTCCTTATCCACAGAAGCTGTGGATAACTCTGTGGGTGAGCATCCCGCCATGGGTAAAATTTCCCGGCTATATTGCATATTTATTGCAATGGCTAAAAAATGACCACCTATTTTTGTCCTGTTTTTTCATGGCCTTGCGAGCACATCATTGACCTACATGGACGGTTTGACCGCTAATGTGCTCATTTTACGTTCCCACCCCCCACCCCTGTGAATAAAGCGCGTTTGGACAGCGCTGGCGCAGGCTGCAGAGCCGTTGACAATTCCGATTGACCGGCTGTTTTGGGGATTTCCGTCACGAAACGTAACAGCACTTCGTTGAGGAATCGCAGGCCGAGCGGGCTCGCCCGATAACACGCTCCCGAGACGACGATCAAGTCCTCGCCGATGAGTTTCGCCATCGTTGCCGCGACGCTCTCCCAGGATAGCCCAGTCCTGGCGGTGAAGGTCCCCACGTCGAATCCCTCGACCAGCCGCAGCGCATTCAGCATGAACTCGAACGGCAGCTCATCGGTTGGGACCGGTGTGCGCGTGAAGGTCCCACGTCCCGCCGATGCCATGTAGCGGCGTGGCTCGCGCACCTGTGTGGTACGCACCACCCCTGCAGATCGAGGCAGGGTCAGCTTGCCGTGCGCCCCGGCGCCGAGGCCGAGATAGTCGCCGAAGAGCCAGTAGTTGCGATTGTGTCGGCAGCGCCTCCCCGCCACGGCGTAGGCGGAGACCTCGTATTGCGTGAACCCCGCCCCCTCGAGCCGGCTCCGGCAGGCATCCAGCATCTCATCCGTCGCTTCATCCGCGGGCAGCTTCGGTGGGCGCCCGGCGAAGACGGTGCCCGCTTCGATCGTGAGCTGGTAGTGGGAGAGATGACTCGGGCTGAGCGCCAGCGCTTCGTCCATGTCGGTCAGCGCGCCCGCGAGATCCTGATCCGGCAGGCCGTACATCAGATCGATGTTGAAATTCCCGAGGCCGGCGGCGTGCAGCTCCGCTGCGGCACGCCGGGTCTCCGCCGCACAATGTATGCGCCCGAGCGCAGCCAGGCGCGCGTCGTCGAATGACTGGGCGCCAAGGGAGACGCGGTTGACCCCCGCCGCCCGGTATTCCGCGAATCGACCGCGCTCGATCGTGCCGGGATTCGCCTCCAGGGTCACCTCGAGGTCGGCTGCCAGTGTGAGATGCCGCCGGGCGGACTCGAGGAACGCCGCCACTGCGCGAGGGGGAAACAGGCTCGGCGTGCCGCCGCCGAGAAAGACGCTGATCACCTCGCGGCCGGCGACCTCAGGCGCCTGTGTCGCGAGATCGCACTGCAGAGCCTCGATGTAGCGACGCTCCTCGAGCTCGCCATGCAGGGTATGCGAGTTGAAATCGCAGTACGGGCACTTGCGCACGCACCACGGAAAATGCACATAAAGCGCGAGCGGCGGGGTTTCGAGCACGGCAGCGACTGCTTGGGATCCGAAACCCATTCTATAGTCGCTCCACCGCTTTTCTACCCGTCGGTAGGGTAGGCGGCGCAATTGCGTCTTGATTCGGAGCGTGGACCGTGTAAACCTTCCAATTCTCCCCCGCTGGCGCCGACGGCCGTTTCCGAAGCATTGGCAGCTCGCGACGGCGGGTCTCAGAGGCCAAACGCAAAGCGTCCAGCGAATGACAGAGAAGACCCTCGAGCTCGTCGATAGAGCCTCCGACCGCAAGGTCACCCTGCCCGTCCGAGCGGGCACCATCGGCCCCTCCGTCGCCGATATCGGGGCGCTCAACAAGGATCTCGGCGTCTTCACCTACGATCCCGGGTTCGGCGTCACGGCCTCCTGCGAAAGCCGCATCACCTACATCGACGGCGATGCCGGCGTACTGCTCTATCGCGGCTATCCGGTCGAGCAGCTGGCGCAGCAAAGCTCCTTCATGGAGGTTTCGTACCTGTTGCTGCACGGCGATCTGCCGACGCGCAAGCAACTGGAGGAATTCGAGGGCAGCATCCGTCATCACACGATGATCAACGAGTCGCTGCTGCGGTTCTTCCACGGATTCCATTACGACGCGCACCCGATGGCGATGGTCTCGGCGGTGGTGGCCTCGATGTCCGCGTTCTATCACGACACGATGGACATCCATAACCCCCGCCAGCGGGAGATCTTCGCCCACCGCATCATTGCCAAGATTCCAACGATTGCCGCGGCGGCTCACAAGCACGCCCTCGGGCAACCGTACATCTATCCGCGCAACGATCTCGACTACTGCAGCAACCTGCTGCACATGCTCTACGCGGTGCCGTGCGAGCCATATCACGTTGATTCGGTCGCCGCGCAGGCGCTCGATCTGCTCTTCATCCTGCACGCCGATCACGAGCAGAATGCCAGCACCTCGACGGTACGGCTCGCGGGCAGCACCGGCGCCAATCCCTACGCCGCCATTTCCGCGGGTGTCTCGGCGCTCTGGGGTCCGGCGCACGGCGGAGCCAACGAGGCGGTGCTCGCGATGCTCGAGCAGATCGGCACCGCGGAGAACATCCCGAAGTTCCTCGGCCTCGCCAAGGACAAGTCCAGTCACTTCCGCCTGATGGGCTTCGGCCACCGCGTCTACAAGAATTTTGACCCGCGCGCCAAGATCATCCGGGAGATGTGCCACAAGGTGCTGGCGCGCCTCGGCCGCACCGACACGCCGCTCTTCGAGCTGGCGCTGCGTCTGGAGGAGATCGCCCTCAAGGACGATTACTTCGTCGAGCGCAAGCTCTACCCCAACGTCGATTTCTATTCGGGCATCATCTATAGCGCCATCGGCATTCCGCGCTCGATGTTCACGGTGATGTTCGCGATCGCGCGCACCGTCGGCTGGGTCGCCCACTGGCAGGAGATGATCGCCGACCCCTCGATGCGCATCGGCCGCCCGCGGCAACTCTACACCGGGCCGACGCGCCGGGATTACGTGGAGATCGCGAAACGCGCCTGACCCGTTGGGGTCTGGCTCACTCCGCGTTCTGCACCTGCTCGCGTCGGCCGAGGTTATCTCGTTGATTTGAAAGCTGTTAAATCGACCATCCGGCTGATCAGCTACGGGTCTAGCTACAGCTCTTTCTCTACCCCTCCCATCGACCCTTTGAACTGCGAAGCGACTGCGGCGCCGATGGCTTCGCGGTGCGTCGCGAGCTCATATCGTTGAGTATTTTTACTCAACGAACTGAGTAAGTCGCAAAGCACCAGCAATTACGGCTACGGCGGCGTTCGGGACAAAGAGTAGACTGCTCATCGGCGGCGACGGCACATCGCTCCAGGGACTTTGATGGGGACAATGACCGCACCAAGCGAGATCGCCAACGGGCAGATTCTGGTCTATGAAGCGGCGGACGGCTCCGTGCGGGTGGACGTGCGGCTGGAGCGGGATACGGTCTGGCTGACGCAGAGGCAGATGTCCGAGCTATTCGAGTCGTCGACCGACAATATCGGCCTGCACCTCAAAAACATCTTTTCGGACAACGAGTTAAAGGAATCGGCAACTACCGAGGATTTCTCGGTAGTTCAATCCGAAGGCGATCGCCGCGTCCACCGCCGGGTCAAGCACTACAACCTCGACGCGATCATCTCCGTCGGATACCGCGTCAATTCCCATCGAGGGATACGCTTCCGCCAGTGGGCAACCAGCACCCTGCGCGACCACTTGGTCCGCGGCTATACCCTCAATCGACAGCGCCTCGAGCAGAACGCCCGCGAGCTGGAATCTGCGCTGGCTCTCGTGCGCAGGGCAGCCTCCGGCGAGGCGCTGACCAGCGACCAGGGCCGCGGTCTGGTGGACATCATCGCGCGGTACACGCAGACGTTCCTACTGCTCCAGCGCTACGACAACGGGCTGCTGGTGGAACCGCAAGGGATGCCGGGTGGCACTTTGCCCCGCGCGGCGGAAGCACGCCGTGAATCATCCCTTCTCCGACGGGAACAAGCGCATTGGCTCCTTCCTTTTCGTCGAGTTCCTGCACCGTAACGGCCGTGTCACACGCCGGGGCGAGCCGGTCATCAACGATGTGGGGCTCGCGGCGCTGGCGTTGTTGGTGGCCGAATCCGATCCCAAGGATAAGGAGGTGATGATCCGGCTCGTAATGAACATGCTCGCGGAGCCGACCGCATCAGCCGGTTTTCTGAATCCGTCGTAGATGCGTGCGCTACTGGTGGGTCAACCAGAATCAGACCTTCCGCCAGGAGATCGAGGGCGGTTATCTCTGGTCGCCCAAGCGCAACAAGAACGGACATCGGAATCCCTTCTACGAGTTCATGCGCGAGGTCGCACCCGGCGACATCGTCTTGTCATTCTGCGATACGCGCGTGGCAGCCCTTGGTATCGTCACTGGCTATTGCCGGGAGAGCCCGAAGCCGGAAGAATTTAACCTCACCGGCACCAACTGGAGCCAGATCGGCTGGCGGGTGGGCGTTCGCTGGCAGCGTCTTTCCAATGCAGTCCGTCCCAAGGATCACATTGCGCGACTGCGTTCTCAGCTGGCTGACAAATACGCACCGTTAACCCCTGAAGGCAACGGTCTGCAGAGCGTTTATCTGACGGAGATCAGTCGGGGGCTCGCTTGGGCGCTGTTCGATCTGATCGGTGCGGAGGCACAGCAGGTCGCCGATATCGGTCAGGAGGTCAGCCGGATTGAGCGCGACTCACCGGCGCCCGAACGGGACATCGAGGAATGGGAAAGGCGCATCGAGGTCGCCATGGATACGAGTGCGACGAACCCCGAGACCAGAGGTGGCGCCGCTCGTCTGGCGGCGGGTGCTCGTCCCCAACAGTTGGACGCTTGCGGCCCTGCACAGTTACCTGCAATGGGTGATGGGCTGGACGGACGCCCACGCGCATGAATTCGAGATCGGAGCGGGCCTGGTCGCGCCCGATTGGTGGATTAGGGAGGCTTGGTCAGAGGAGGAAGCCCACCGCTATCTAGACGAACGTCGAGTCTCGGTCGCTGCCGTCGTGGCAGAGCTGGGGCCGAGGGGAGAATTCGAGTACCGCTACGACATGGGGGATGGCTGGGCACATCGGATCGTCATCGAGTCCGCACCGCCCTCGGCGGCCGGCGAGTTCCCCCTTCCAGTCTGTGTCGCCGGGGAGAATGCCTGCCCACCCGAGGACGTCGGCGGTCCGCACGGCTACGCGGAGTTCCTTCGGGCGCTCGGCGAGCGTAGGCACGAGCAACACGAGGACATGACGCGCTGGATTGGCGGTGTGTTCGACCCCAAGGGATTTGATCTGAACTGGATCAACCGGGACTGGAAGGGTGCCAAGCGGCGGCGCCGCTGACCTGCGCGAACGCTGGCTCGGTCCTTTCGGCCGCTGTCGGGATCACCCCGCCTTGCGTTGTTCTGACCGCTGGCCGATCGCTGTTACCTTGCGATCGCCGCGCTCGGTCTCGAGCAGCAGAGCGGTCCACTGCTCGAGCGCCGCACGCCGCTCCTTGAAGTAGTCGTGTCGGTCATAGGTGCCCTCGACCCCGTGCAGCTGGTGCCCCAGGCAACGCTCGGCAACTTCGCGCCGGATACCCAGCGCGGCGAGCCGGGTCCGCGCGGTGCGCCGCAGGTCGTGGAGTGTGAAGGGCCGCAGGCCGTGCGGCACGCGCTCCAGAGCTACGTTCAGCGTATCGAGACCGACATGCGGTACGCGCTCACGAGGGTCGCGCCGGCGCTTCGGGAACAAATATTCGCTCCTGGCCGCGAGCGTCTTGAGCTCCCGTAGCCAACTGACCGCCTCGGGCACGAGCGGAATGTCGAGGGCGGTGGCTGTCTTGGTACGGGACGCGGGAAGATGCCAGACCGCGCCTTGAGTCGTGCTACCGTCGAGATCAAATTCTTCCCACCGGGCGCCCAGCAGTTCGCCTTTGCGGACGCAGAGTGCGAGCAGTAGTTTGAGTGCAAGTGCGTTGGCGGCGCCGAAGCTCGGCGTTTCGCGGACCTTCTCGAAAAGCTGCGCTAGCTCATCGAGGCTCAGGGCGCGGCTGCGGGGCCTTTCGGTGCCGCCTCCATCGAGGCGCGGTGAGAAACCGAAGGCGGGGTTGGCAGGGACCATGCGCCGACGCACGCCAAACGCAAAGATTCGGTGGGCGAAGCGCAGCAGGTCATTTGCCGCCGTTGGTGCTCGTCCCTTGACCTCGTCGATCGCGCGGGCGATGTCCGCGGCGGTGACCTCCGCCGCCGCCGTGCGGCCGAGCTTGGGCAACAGGTATTTGTCGAGGTGCCGGCGCGGAACGCTTGGATGCTTGATCCCACGGCCGATGATCTCGTTCCGGTACCACTCTTCGCACAACTCTCGAAACGAGCCGCGCTGGCGCTGCGCGGCTCGAGTGGCGCGGCGCGCGCTCAGGGGGTCCTGCTGCTTGTCGAGCAGCACACGAGCCTCCCTCGCCTCGATGCGGGCCTGTGCAAGTGACATGGCGGGGTAGTGGCCGAGGGTCAGCCAGTGCTCACGGCCGGCGAAGTGATAGCGCAGCGTCCACGAGGCGCCATCGCGAGTCTGCTTGCGCAGATACAGCCCGTCGCCGTCACTGAGCAGCATCCGCTCGCCCGATCGGTGCGCCCGCTCAACCGCGAGCGTAGTGAGTTTCGCGCGCTCCATTCGACCCCTCTATCCGCAAGGATTCGATCCGGTGGCTCTCGATTGGGTGATTTGCGAAGTGTTTCGGCCGTCGCAAGCCGCCCTGATCGTCGAATAGCAGCCACGGACTTAGCTACAAATCAGCTACCGCACTAGCTACAGCATAGCCGATATGGGGTTGGATGGAAGTAGCCATTCATGGCCAAAACCACTAGAAATACAGGGTATTCAGGACGGCGATGGATGCGCCTCGACACCCCTGGACCCTATTCCGCGTTCTGCACCTGCTCCCGCATCTGCTCGATCACGACCTTCATGTCGACCGCGCTGCGGGTGGTGTCGAGGTCCTGGGACTTCGATGACAGAGTGTTCGCTTCCCTGTTGAGCTCCTGCATCAGAAAATCCAGCCGCCGCCCGGCCGGCTCGTTGGCTTTGAGAACGCGGCGCACTTCCTGGATGTGACCTGATAGACGCTCGAGCTCCTCATCGACGTCGAGGCGCTGCAGCAAAACCGCCAGCTCCTGCTCCAAGCGGTCCTGATCGACGTTCGCGGTGAGCTCCTTCAGCCGCTCATCGAGCCGGGCTCGCAAATGAGTCTGCACGTCGGGCAGTCGCGCCCGCACCTGTCGCACCTGGTCTTCCAGGCTGGTGCAGCGCAGCTCCAGAATCTCCTTGAGCCGCAGGCCCTCGCGCGTCCGCGCGGCCACCAGATCCTCGAGCGTGCTGCCGAAGAGCGCTCTGGTGGCAACCATCAGCTCCTCGCCGCCGGCGGTGTCCTCCTTGAGTACGCCCGGCCAGCGCAACACGTCGATGAGATTGACGGTGTGTGCCGGAAAGGAGCGGCCGAGGTCCTTCAGGCGAGCCAGCAGTCGCTCGAGCGCCTGGGTGTCGACCTCGAGCCCCGCCTCCGAGGCCTGCGCGCGCCGGTAAGTGAACACGCAGTCGACCTTGCCGCGGCGTACCTCACGCGCGAGGTGCTGGCGCAGCTCGCCCTCCGCGGAGCGCAGGTCATCCGGCAGGCGGAACCCGGCCTCGAGGAAGCGGTGATTGACGCTGCGCAGCTCGCAAACGAGCGTCCCCCAGGGACCCGAGATCTCGCGCCGCGCAAAGCCGGTCATGCTGGCAATCATTGGTTAAACGCTACGCTCCCGGAGCTGCGGGGTGATATAAAAGGGGCTCTAAAGTCTAACAGATGCAGGGACTTATTCTTGCGGGTTGAGTACGCCGACGTCAGTCTCCTGGGCGGGCGCGAGGAGAACCAGGACCGGGTCGCCGCCGCGGTGGCGGACCATGCGGCGTTGCTGGTCGTTGCCGATGGCATGGGCGGGCACGCCAACGGCGCACGCGCCGCGGAAATCACGCGCGAGATCGTGCTCGATGCGTTCTGGCACACGCCGCTGCCGCTGTTCGATCCGCTGGGATTCCTGCACCTGATCCTCGGCCGCGCTCACGAGGAAGTGGTCAGGCTCGGCGCACCGCTGCCGCTCGAGCAGCGGCCGCGGGCCACCTGTGCGCTCTGCCTGGTGCAGCAGGGCGCCTCATGGTGGGCGCACGTCGGCGACAGCCGCATCTATCATCTGCGCGGCGGGGCGCTCGTCGGCCGCAGCCGCGATCACAGCCACGTCGAGGTACTGCTGCGCGAGGGCCTCATCACCGCGGAGCAGGCTCAGGCGCATCCCATGCGCAACTACGTCGAATGCTGTCTCGGCGGAGATCCCATCCTTCCCGACATGGCGCTCACCCGGCGACGTCCGCTCGAGCCTCGCGACGTACTGCTGGTGTGCACCGACGGTCTGTGGAGTGGGGTGAAGGACGCCGAGCTGGCTGCGGAGCTCTCCTCGCCGAGCTCGCTTCGCGAGAAGCTGCTCGAGCTGGGCCAGAGAGCGGTGACGCGCGCCGGCGCGGCCAGCGACAACACCTCCGCGGCAGCGCTTCGCTGGCAGCCATGACGCGACCCAGCGGACGCGCGGCCGATGAGATGCGCCCCGTCACTTTCACACGACGGTTCGCCAAGCACGCCGAAGGCTCGGTGTTGATCGAAGTGGGTGACACGCAGGTGTTGTGTACCGCCAGTGTCGAGGACTCCGTGCCTGCCTTCCTGCGCGGCAAGGACCAGGGTTGGATCACTGCGGAATACGGCATGCTGCCTCGCTCGACGCACACCCGCTCGGCGCGCGAGGCTTCGCGCGGCAAGCAGAGCGGCCGCACCCAGGAAATCCAACGTCTCATCGGACGATCGCTGCGTGCAGTGATCGATCTGAAGGCGCTCGGGCCCCGCACCATCACCATCGACTGCGATGTCCTGCAGGCCGACGGCGGCACCCGCACCGCCTCGATCACCGGCGGATATGTCGCGCTGGCGCGCGCCTGCGAGCGGCTCATCGCCCAGCGCACGCTCGCCACCAGCCCGCTGCATGGCCAGGTGGCCGCCATCTCCGTCGGCATCGTCGGCGGCCAGCCGGTGTTGGATCTCGATTATCGCGAGGACTCGCAGGCGGAAACCGACATGAATGTCGTGATGCGCAGCGGCGGAGGCTTCGTGGAGGTGCAGGGTACCGCCGAGGGGCATGCCTTCCGCCGGCACGAGCTCGACGCCATGCTCGCCCTGGCCTCCGATGGCATCGAGCGGCTGTTCTCCCTGCAGACACAGACCTTGGCGGACCGCGCCACATGAAAACGGTGCTGGCGAGCGGCAACACCGGCAAGCTCGCAGAGCTGACGGCGATCCTCCGGCCTTTGGGCCTCGCGCTCATTGCGCAAAGCGCGCTCGGCATCGACTCGCCGCCGGAGACCGGCGCCACCTTCCTCGACAACGCCCTCATCAAGGCTCGCCACGCAGCGCGGGAGTCGGGCCTGCCCTCGCTCGCGGATGACTCCGGGATCGAGGTCGATGCGCTCGAGGGCCGGCCGGGCGTGCGCTCGGCGCGGTTTGCCGGCGAAGGCGCCAGCGATGCCGACAACCTTCATAAGCTCCTCGCCGAGCTGCACGATGTGCCGATGGAGTTTCGCCAGGCGCGCTATCACTGCGTGATCGCCTACGTGCGCCGGCACGACGACCCGCAGCCAATCATTGCACACGGCACCTGGGAAGGGCGCATTGCGCTCGCGCCAAGGGGTAGCGGCGGGTTCGGCTACGACCCGATCTTCCTGCCTGCGAATGCGCAGTGTACGGCGGCGGAGCTCGACCCTGCAGCGAAGAACGAAGTCAGCCACCGAGCTCAGGCCCTGCGCGCCTGGGTCGCCGCTGCCCGAGAAGCGCTGGAGCTCGGGACGGCCGTAGCGACGCCCACCATGCGCGGCAAGCTCTTCGTGGTGGCGGCACCCTCCGGCGCCGGCAAGACCTCACTGGTGAAGGCGCTGCTCGAGCGCATGCCGAGGCTCGAGATGTCCGTCTCCCACACCACCCGGCCGCGGCGCCCCACCGAAGAGCACGGGCGGGAATACTTTTTCATCGGCGTGCCGGATTTCGAGCACCTGGTGGCCGAGGGGGAGTTCCTCGAGCATGCCCGCGTGTTCGACAACCTCTATGGCACCGCGCGTGCGCCCGTCGAAGCGCGGCTCGCGCAGGGCGAAGACATCGTGCTCGAGATCGACTGGCAGGGTGCCCGACAGGTGCGGGCGGCAATGCCCGACTGTGTCACCATCTTCATCCTGCCTCCTTCCCGCGAGGCGCTGGAGAAGCGGCTGCGCACCCGCGCGACCGATTCCCCCGAGGTGATTGCCCGCCGCCTGCGTGATGCCGTGAGCGACATGTCACACTGGCGGGAATTCGACTACGTGGTCGTGAACGATGACTTCGAGAGAGCGGTGGCCGATCTCACGGCCATCGTCACCGCAGGCTCGCAGGGGCTGGCGGCCGGCCGCCCCGAGCTGGCGCCACTATTGGAGCGCCTGCTAGCCTGAGCACTCCAATGGGCTTATAGTAGGCCATCTCCCGCGCCAGCCGGCGCTCGTCACTATTCGTACCTTTACCATGGCCCGTATCACTGTCGAAGACTGCCTGCAGAACGTCGATAACCTCTTCCAGCTCGTCATCCTGGCCGCCCAGCGCGCCCGCCGGCTTGCCAATGGCGCCGAGCCCACTGTCGGCTGGGAGAACGACAAGCCGACCGTGGTCGCGCTGCGCGAGATTGCCGCCGGCAATGTCACGCTCGACATGCTCCGCGAGCCCGAGCCTCCGGCCGAGCCCGCGATTCCCGAGCTCGACGCTCAATCGAGCTTCCGCGCGCCGCAGTTCGGGCTGGGGGACTGAAGCTCCCCGGCCTTTCGTATGGACTATGCGTCTTCGCTCCTGGGACTGCTCCCCGGCGGAAGGCGCACTCCGGGACTCAAGGAGCTTCTGGCCGCCGTCGGTAAATACCTGCCGGCCGACCAGGTAGCGAGGATCGAGGAGGCAGCGGAGTTCGGCGCCTCCGCCCACAAAGGACAGAAGCGCCTCTCCGGTGAGCCCTTCATCGCGCACCCGGTAGCGGCGGCGGCACTCCTCGCCGATCTGCACCTCGATGCCGACACGCTGATCGCGGCAATCCTGCACGACGTCATCGAAGACACCCCGACGCCGAAGGACCAGCTTGCCGCGCGCTTCGGCGCCGACGTCGCCGAGCTCGTCGATGGCGTCACCAAGCTCGATGCGATCCAGTTCAAGAGCCGCGAGGAAGCGCAGGCGGAATCCTTCCGCAAGATGCTCCTCGCGATGGTGCGCGACTTGAGAGTGATCCTGGTCAAGCTCGCCGACCGCACTCACAACATGCGCACCATCGAGGCCATGCCGTTGCCGCGGCGGCGGGCTGTTGCCCGCGAGACCCTGGAGATCTACGCCCCGATCGCCGAGCGCCTCGGTCTCTACAACTTGAAGCTCGAGCTCGAGGACCTCGGTTTCGAGGCGCTCTACCCGCACCGCTACGAGGTGCTGGCGCGCGCGCTGCGCAAGGCGCGCGGCAACCAGAAGGAGTTCCTGAAGAAACTCGAGCAGCAGCTCACCGGCGCCCTCGTCAAGAATGAGATCCATGCGCGGGTGGAGACGCGCGAGAAGCACCTCTACAGCATTTACAAGAAGATGCTGCGCAAGCGCGCTTCGCTGGCGGAGATCGTCGACGTCTACGGCCTGCGCATCATCGCCGATAAGCCGGACACCTGCTATCGCGCACTCGGTGTGGTGCACTCGGTATTCAAGCCCATGCCCGGGCGCTTCAAGGACTACATCGCCATCCCGCGGGTCAACGGCTACCAGTCGCTCCATACGACGCTCTTCGGCCCCAACGGCGTGCCCATCGAGGCGCAGATTCGCACCGAAGACATGCATCGTGTTGCCGAGTCCGGCATCGCCGCCCACTGGAAGTACAAGAGCGGCGGCGATGCGGACTCGATGCAGCGGGAGCGCACGCGCGAGTGGCTGTCGAGCCTGGTGGCGCTGCAGGAGGACGGCAGCTCGGAGGAGTTCCTCGAGAGCGTCAAGGTCGATCTCTTTCCGGACAAGGTGTACGTCTTCACCCCGAAGGGCACGATCCTGCGTCTGCCGAGCGGCGCCACGGTGGTGGATTTCGCCTACGCGGTGCATACCGACATCGGCAACCGCTGCGTCGCGGCCAAGGTCGATCGGCGCCTCACGCCGCTGCGCACGGTGCTGCGCAATGGCCAGACCGTAGAGATCATCACGGCCAAGGGCGCGATGCCGAATCCCTCGTGGGTCAATTTCGTCGTCACCGCGAAGGCACGCAATGCCATCCGGCATTACCTGAAGAGCCTGCGCCGCACGGAGGCCATCGCGCTCGGCCAACGGCTTCTCAACCAGGCGCTCGGAGAGTTCCGGCTGGCGCTGGAGGATGTCAGCCCCGAGGTGCAGCAGGCCGTGCTCGGTGAGTTCGGCATGAAGGATCTCGATGATCTTTACGAGAAAATCGGTCTCGGCGAGCGCCTGGCGCCGCTGGTCGCGCGGCGCCTGCTGCCGGCAGCGCCCGCGGATGGGCGTTCGCATGCGCCGGCACCCCTTGCCATCGCGGGCACCGAGGGCCTGCTCGTCTCCTATGCGCGCTGCTGCTTCCCGCTGCCGTACGACCCGGTATTCGCCTTTCTCTCCGCTGGCCGCGGCGTCGTCATCCACCGCGAGCGCTGCGTCAACGTCGAGGACTATCGCAAGCATCCCGAGAAATGGCTGCCGGTGAGCTGGCGGCCCGCGCCCGAGCGGCTATTCAACTCCGAGATCCGCATCTACGTCGTCAACCGCACCGGCGTGCTGGCGTCAGTCGCCGCAGCCATCGCCAGCACCGAGACGAACATCCATCATGTCTCCATAGAAGAGCAGGAGGGCGACGCATCCATCCTGACTTTCGAGCTGAAGGTGCGTGACCGCAAGCATCTCGCACGCGTGATGCGTGTCATCCGCCGTATGCCCGATGTGACACGGGTCAGCCGGACGATTGCCGCCCACGCGCGCAGTGAGCGCGCGGATGCCGATATCGAGAGCGTCGATGAGAACGACGATTCGGATACCAATCCTGACAATGGGTGAGAGAGCATAATGAGCCGCAAACCGATTCATACCGAGCGAGCGCCGCAGGCGATCGGCACCTACTCCCAGGCCATGCGCGCCGGCGATACGCTGTATCTCTCCGGGCAGATCCCGCTCGACCCGGCTACCAAGGAGCTGGTGAGCGGCGACATCGAGGCGGAGATCCGCCGCGTGTTCGAGAATCTGAAGGCCGTCGCCGAGGCTGCCGGTGGCAGCCTCTCGCAGGCCGTGAAGGTCAACGTCTTTCTCACGGATCTGACCCACTTCGCCAAGGTCAACGAGATCATGGCCCTCTACTTCCCGCAGCCTTATCCGGCGCGTGCGGCCATCGGCGTCGCGCAACTGCCCCGCGGCGCGCGCGTCGAGGCCGAGTGCGTCCTCTACCTTGGCTAAACGTGACACGGCAACTCAGGCACAAGGATGTGCCCGGCCACCGCAAGTGGCCGAGTCTCGGGAAAAAACCACGCTTTTTTTCCGGGACGGCGGTGGGCCGGGCAGGATGCCCGGATCCAGCGCTTCACAAGAGCAACGGCCCATTACCGCACTGCGCGGTGTCGGCGAGGCGCTCGCGCATCGCCTCGGGCGCCTGGGCGTCGCGCAAGTACAGGACCTGCTCTTCGTGCTGCCGCTGCGCTACGAGGACCGCACCACCGTCGTCAGGATCGGCTCCCTGCTTGCAGGCACCCGGGCCGTCGTCGAGGGCGAGATCCAGCTCGCGCAGGTCGCCTATCGCCGGCGGCGGCAGCTGCAGTGCAGCCTGTCGGATGGCTCGGGGTTTCTGACACTTCGCTTCTTCCACTTCTCGGCGTCGCAGCAGCTCAGCCTCGCGCGCGGCACGCGGCTGCGTTGCTTCGGTGAGGTGCGCCGCGGCCCACAGGGCCTGGAGATGGTGCATCCCGAGTATCGTCGCGTGAGCGGCGGGGAGGCGGCACCCGAAGAGACTCTGACGCCCGTCTATCCACTGACCGAGGGCGTCCCGCAGGGCCGGCTGCGAGCACTCATCGCGCAGGCCTTGCAGGAGCTCGACAGGGCAGCCGTGCGGGACTGGATTCCGGCACAGGTCCTGAGCTCACTCGATCTGCTGCCGCTACGCGATGCGCTGCGGTACGTACATCGTCCGCCGCGCGAGGCACAGCTTGCGGAGCTGGCGGCCGGCCGTCACCCGGCACAGCGCCGCCTCGCATTCGAAGAGCTGCTCGCGCATCAGGCGAGCCTGCGGCTGTTGAAGCGGTCGGCCAAGACCGACCCCGCCTGGCCGCTCGAGGATCCCGATGGCCTTGCGGCGCGTCTCACCGCCTCCTTGCCCTTCAATCTCACGGACGCGCAGGCCCGCGCTTTGACCGAAGTCGACAGTGACCTGCGCTCCAGGGTGCCGATGGTTCGGCTGATCCAGGGTGATGTCGGCTGCGGCAAGACAGTCGTCGCCGCAATCGCGGCAGCCCGAGCGGCCGGAACCGGCTTGCAGGCCGCGCTGATGGCGCCGACGGAGCTCCTCGCGGAGCAACACTGGCGGAGCCTGAGCGAGTGGCTGCGCCCGCTGGGCCTTCCCGTGGCGTTGCTCACCAGCGGGCAGCCGGCGCGCGCCCGCCGCAGCGCGCTCGAGGCGATCGCATCAGGCGAGGTGCGGGTCATCGTCGGGACGCACGCGCTCTTCCAGGAAGGCATCGATTTCTCGAGCCTCGCGCTCGTCATCGTCGACGAGCAGCATCGCTTCGGCGTGCAGCAGCGCCTGACGCTGCGACGCAAAGGCGAAGAGGTCGTGCCGCACCAGCTGATGATGAGCGCGACGCCGATTCCGCGGACTTTGTCGATGACCTACTTCGCCGACCTCGACGTGTCGGTGATCGACCAGCTGCCGCCCGGGCGCCGCCCGGTGGCCACACGGCTCTTTTCGGCAGGACGCCGCGGCGAGCTTCTCGAGCGCATCCGGGCCGCCTGCGCCGAGCGCCAGCAGGTCTACTGGGTATGCCCGGTGATCGAGGAATCGAGGGACGGCGATGTGCAGACCGCGGTCGAGACGCACGCTTTGCTGGCCAAGGAACTCAGCGGGCTGGGCGTCGCTCTCCTGCACGGGCGCCTCGCCGCCGCCGAGAAGGCGCAGGTGATGGCCCATTTCGCCGCCGGCCGCACCGACGTCCTGGTCTGCACCACCGTCATCGAGGTCGGCGTCGACGTGCCCAACGCCTCGCTCATGGTGATCGAAAGCGCCGAGCGCTTCGGTCTCGCCCAGCTGCACCAGCTACGCGGCCGCATCGGCCGCGGCGCGCGCGAGAGCGTCTGCATCCTGCTGTACGGGGAGCCGCTGACCGAGGCGGCGCGCGCGCGGCTGAAGGTCATCTTTGAAAGCACCAGCGGCTTCGAGATCGCCGAGCGCGACCTCGAGCTGCGCGGCCCCGGCGAATACCTCGGCGAACGGCAAAGCGGCGAGCCGCTGCTGCGTTTTGCCGACTTGGAGCGCGACGGCGAGCTGGTCGCGCGGGCGGTCGAGGCGGCACAGGAGATGCTCGAACGCCATCCGGCCGCGGCGCGGGCGCACGTTGAGCGCTGGCTCGGCGGGCGCAAGGACCTTTTGCAGACGTGAGTTATCCTTCGAATGTGGATCTCGCCTTCATCGCAAGGCGCCTCGACGCTTACGAGCGT
>DASRDO010000002.1:0-78336 GCA_035652555.1 Steroidobacteraceae bacterium
TGTACTAGTTTCGACTTGATCTGACACCCGACTTGAAGAGAGCGGGGTTACCCGGTTCAATGGTTGTTACCAAGCAATCACTGAACTTTCATGGGAGTAACCCCGCAATGAATCTTGTAAATCAAAGCATCATCAAGCACAAGGTCGGCCTGCTGAACCTGGCCGAGGAGCTCAAGAACGTCTCGCAGGCCTGCCGGATCATGGGGGTGTCACGGGACACCTTCTACCGGGTGAAGGAAGCGAAGGACAGCGGCGGCATGGAGGCGCTGCTGCACAAGGACCGGCGCCGATCGAATCTGAAGAACCGGGTGGATGAGCAGGTCGAGCAGGCGATCCTGGTCTTCGGGCTGGAGAATCCGGCCGCTGGCCAGGTTCGAGTCTCCAACGAGCTGCGCAAGCGCAATATCCACGTGAGCCCCACTGGGGTGCGCTCGGTATGGCTGCGCCATGGACTGCAGACCTTTCGGCTGCGGTTGGCGGCGCTGGAGAAGAAGGCGGCCGAGGAAGGACTGGTGTTCACCGAGACGCAGGTTGCAGCCCTCGAGCGCAAGCACGAGGACGAGCAGGAATGCGGGGAGATCGAGACCGCCCATCCCGGATATCTGGGCTCTCAGGACACCTTTTACGTCGGGAACATGAAGGGGGTGGGCCGCATCTACCAGCAGACCTTCGTGGACACGTACGCGAAGGTGGCCTTTGCGAAGCTCTACACGACCAAGACCCCGATCGCCGCGGCGGACATGCTCAATGATCGGGTGCTGCCGTTCTACCAGGAGCAGCAGGTGCCGTTGCTGCGAATCTTGACCGACCGAGGGAGTGAGTATTGCGGCAAGGTCGAGCAGCACGATTACCAGCTGTACCTGGCGCTGAATGACATCGACCACACGCGCACCAAAGCTCGCTCACCGCAAACCAATGGAATCTGCGAGCGCTTCCACAAGACGATCCTGAACGAGTTCTATCAGGTCGCCTTCCGCAAGAAGATCTACAGCTCCCTTGAGGAGCTGCAGACGGACCTTGACGCGTGGATCTCGTTGTACAACCATGAGCGCACGCACCAGGGCAAGATGTGCTGTGGACGCACGCCGATGGCGACGTTCGAAGACGGCAAACAGATCTGTCGGGAGAAGATGATCGCGTAATTTGATCTGACAGACAGAACCGGAGAACCGGGTAACTGTCAGATCGGGTCGTGACTACTACAACTTATGGGCTGACCACGGACAGCTCTGCTATCGCATCCCAAGGGGATCACTCACCGAAGCGGAATTGGAGTTACTGAGAGCATCAAAGCAACCTATTTTGTACCACTTGGAATGCCATCGGGGCCACCCTGACAAGGCGGGTGCCCAACGTCCAGCCCCTTTGATCGCCCCGCTTGCCTATTCTCAGCTGGCTCACTGGAACCTCTATAAATTGGAGCATGCTCCCAGCGCGTGCATTCTTCCATCCGTGACCCGAATTGCCGGACCTCTGAATATTGGCGCGCTCCGTCGATGCTTCTCCGCAATTGTCGCCCGTCATGATGCACTACGTACACGTATCGCCATCTATGACGGTGTGCCGGTTCAAGAGGTTGAAGATCAACGCGATCTTACGGATCTGGTAAAGCTGGAGGACTGGAGTCTCATTTCCGAAGACAAGCAACGCTCCGAAATCTCGAGGCTTCTGGAAGCCCCGGACGTCGTAGACGTAACACGCGATCCACTGTTCACCGTAAGGCTCGCACGGCTGTCGCCTGAGCAGCATATATTGATAACAATGATGGAGCACATCGTATCCGACGGGTTGTCCATAAGTATTTTACTGGACGAGCTGCTCACCGGTTACAGGCAGATTGCTCATGGGCTCGATATTTCCCTGCCAGCGATTCCGCTCCAGTTTTCCGAATATGCGCTGTTGCAGAGAGCATCAACCGCTGCATGGCTGCGCGAGAATGGACAGTATTTGACCGAGCACTTTGCGGGCTGTGATCGTGTCCGCTTCCCAGATGATCGCCGCTCTGCCGCAGAAAGTGAGGGTTGGGGGGTGGCGCCGTTCAAGATCAGCAACAGGATAAAATCCGAATTAGCGGCCTGGTGCCGCTCCAGGAAGACAACTCTCGTCATGGGTACCCTAACAGCATACGTAAGTCTATTGCTGCGGTGGTGTAGCACTAGAGATACGGTTGTACTGTTTCAGTCTGACGGCCGATCCAGTCGAGACGTTGGTAACGCCATCGGGTATTTCGCTTTTCCACTCTATCTTCGCATCCAGCTATGTAAGAATCATACGCTCTTGGACGTGTTGCATGCGGTGATGCAGGAGTACTGTGCTGCGTATGACCACGCTGATTTCTCCTACATGGAGTCTCTGTCGACGAGGCCGGGTTTTACTCGGAATAGCTGTTTTAATTGGCTGCGTCAACAGGAGGTAACAGAGCATCAAGGTCTCGCACCGAAGCAGGGAGGGAGCACCGAGCCGGTGCTTTTTATCCGGGAGGCATTGGAAACCACCCTTTTAAAACATATATCGCGCGACACTGAGCCGATGATGGGCTTCATCGAGGGCCCACACGATATCACAGGGGGAATCTACTTTCCGCGCAACAGGTTTTCCGTTGCATCCATGGAGAGATTCGCGCGTAATTTCTTTGTATTCCTGGCCGCACTAAGGGAAGAGCCGTGGAAACGCGCTGCCGACATCGCGCTGGTTGATTGACTCTCCATCACACGGAAGACGTAGACAGCACAGGTTGGTTCCTCCACTGCGGCGTCACGGCTTCGGCTTTTGCCGACTCCCGGTGACCGCCACCGTTTGTGTTACCCGCTCTCGCCAATAGAGGTATTCGCAAAGTCCTTGGGCTCATAAACTGGTCTAATCTCGATCTGCCAGTCTGGAAAAGTGGGATTGGGGCAACGCTTGATCCAATCGAGCGCTTCCTCCATGGAGTTAACCTGCCAAAGCCAGAATCCACCGAGAAGCTCCTTCAGCTCGAATGGCCCATCGACGATGATGCGCTCCTTGCCGGATAAGAGAATCCGCTTACCGTACTGGCTTGGCTTCAGGCCCTCGCCGGCTAGCATAATCCCTGCCGCGGCGAGCGATTCGTTGAACTCTCCCATTTCACGGATCAGCTCTTTGCTCGGCATTACGCCTGCTTCACTGTCTACGGTAGCCTTCGCCAAAACCATGACTTTCATGTTTGCCTCATTAGTTGGGTTCGAGAAACTCACGCTTCTTGGTGTACGCTTGGTCACTGGTCTGCCTGGGCTGCAATCCAGGTTCTTGCGGGAGGAGGCTCAATTTTGCGTTTCTCGTGCGACATGGCGGTGCGTTGCCTCAATATCGTGCCGGACCGCACCGCTTGCCAGCCATAGATGCCATCCTCCCCAAAGATAACCGGGGCAGAGCGCCAGCAGGGCATAGCGGAGCGACTCCTGGCCAAAAGCCGGCCTGAGCAAGTCGCTCAGTGACCCAGCTGCCAGTGGACCAAGACCCATGCCGATGAGATTTGCAAAAAGATAGATTATGGAAATCGCAATGGCTCGCATGCGCGGGTGGGCCACGCTCTGAATAGTGGCAAATAGCGGGCCTAAGACCATCGAGCCGCCAATTCCCGAGATGCCCAACATGACTAGAGCGAAGTGGAAACTATGAGACAAATAAATGGAGGCTGACACCAGAGCGAACAGACCATACATCACCGACATGGCGCGCAATTGTCGAGGCTCATTGTCGGCTGCCCATCGTGACGCAAGGTCACCTCCAATGTAGCTTCCAATGAGGCCTCCGACCCCATAGATCACGGCGAACCAAGTTCCCAATTCCCCGGTACTAATTCCGTAGCTTCGAATAAAAAAGGACGGTTGCCATTGAGTAATTCCGTAGCCGAAGAATGAAGCGATGGAAAAGCTGAAGAGCAAGTGCCGGAAAGTCCTATTTTTAGTGAGAGCGCGAATTACCTCAGCTAGAGGTTGCGCCGCCGAGTTGCCGACCCGGCTTCCGAGCGGCATGGATGCGTGGGCGTCGTCGTCCGTAAGGGGAACGGCCAATCTGGGCTCTCGCAATGTCCGGGCGGATAGCCACGCAAGTCCTATCCCAGGAAGCCCAAGGCATACGAACATTGCTCGCCAACCATAGAACTGATTTAGCCAGCCGGCGACACAGTACCCAATGATCGCACTTAGAGGGGCCCCCAACATATATATTGAGACGGCACGCGCTCGCTGGGGGCGCGCAAAGTTATCTGCAATTAGAGAGTGGGCAGGGGGTATGCACCCTGCCTCGCCGATTGCAACCGCGATTCGGATGGAGATTAGTTGTGCGAAAGTTCGTGCGCCTGCGCACAGAGACACCGCGACGCTCCATAGTGTCGTGGTGACGACTATTACGGTTACCCTGTTGCCTCGGTCTGCCCATCGGGCGATGGGAAGCCCCATGGTCGAATAGAAGAGGGCGAACGCGATACCGCTCAGAAGACCTAGCTGCGTGTCATTGAGGTTGAGGCTAGTTTTAATGCTCTGCAGAGAGACGCCGAGGGCTAGCCTATCTACATAGTTGAATGCCAATATGAACAACAGAACTAGGAGTAGCCGTCGCTTGTACCAGTCTGCCGTCATGGTACCGACAGCTCGGGAGGCTGAAAGGGGGCGGCTCGAGGAGTGCATGCTAGTAGTAGACGCTTCCCAAGATGCGTCGTGTGCCGAGCATGGCCTGTACGCCATGGGTAAAGGCAATAGGCCATGCAGTTATGTGCGTTTCATTTGAGAAGACCTCAGTCATCAGCTCTAGCCCCTTGATCGACGCGGCTCTGAGAAGTTTTGCGACCTGATAAAAGCCGCTTACCACCTGCCATGAACCGAGAGCAGGTTCGAATTCCTCTTCTGCTCCAGCAGACATATAGAGTCTCTGCCCTGAAAGGGTCGGATTCGAGGCAACGAAGGTACGGACCATTTGGGCACCAAAATCACAGTGCTCATATCGAATTCCTCCGGGTCCTTCTCCGTGGAACAGAAGTCCCGGGCTGCTGACAATGTAATTGCGGAACAAGTCGGGCTGCGTAAAAAGTGTGTGCAGGCCGAAAAACCCGCCGCCGGAATGGCCGAAATACGTGCGATCCCCTGGTACGACAGGGTATGTTCGCTCGATGAATGGAATAAGCTCATCGCCTAAGAATTTCCTAAAGTCCTCGGCCCCGTGAAACATCTTGGCATCCTTTTCCGGAAGTAGTATCCCGTCGTACAGATCAATCGATAGCCGCCGCTCGATGTACTCCGTGACCCTGCTAAGGTCGAAGGCTGGATATGGGGGGAATGTGTACTCGCGTGCTCGGAGAAACATTCCGGCAAAAGGGCAGTCACTCGGGTAACCAATGGAGACGAGGATGTAGGGGGGCGCGTCATGTTTCGACAACTGCAGGAGGAGCGATATGGCCCGGCACATTTCGAATACCCAATTGCCGTCCGTAATGTACACAACAGGATACTGCGTCAACTCTCCGGGCAGTCTTGCGGGCAGCATCACGTCCACCTTGAACGACTGCTTAATGTGGTCGGATCGGAGTACGTGGCTTTCTGTCGGCAGAATCGAGCGAAGACTCTTGCCTTTGAGGAGAGGGTTTTGCGGCTGAGTTCTCGAGCTGGCGGCCATATGTGCGAATTCCTAGCGGTGCTTGAAGCCAAAGTCGAAGCATGCAGAATGGCGTGGGTGTTTCTACATTATCTGGGCGTATATCCGACGAAAGTTTGCCCCCAATATCCCCTTGATTGCCTCGGTGGGGTATTGGTGGAGCAACATCAGGTCAACGAGCGGAAGTAGTTGTTCAGGAGAGAAGCATCGAGTAGCTTCGGCTGCGAGTTGTAGCCCGGATGGATTCGGCCACGCGTCAATTGGGTCTGGCCATGACTTCTGAATGTCAGCAATCTCGTCCCACCTGGCCTGGTGCTCATGCGCGGGAAATATATTCACGAAATCGGTGCCAAGACCCACATGCGCTGCACCTACCAGCGAGGCGACGTAGTCGATGTGGTGGAACAGGGTGTCAGTCTGTGCGTTCGGATCGCCCAGGTATGCGCCGACCCCTACGATCCCAATTACGCCGCCGGTTGCGGCACATGCTCTGATCTGTTCGTCAGAGAGGTTTCGCACATGAGCATAGAGAGCGGCGGGATTGGAGTGCGAGAAGATCACCGGTCGCTCACTTAAGCTCATCGCCTCGAGGGAGGAGCGCTGACCAGTATGGGAACAGTCCACGATGATTCCCGCGCGATTCATCTCACGAATCAACCTGCGGCCGAAGTTGCTAAGGCCCGCGTTTGAGGCTTCGGCGCAGCCGTCAGCGACCCGATTTCTTACGTTATACGCAAGGAGCATATGACGGATGCCCAGTGCATGCAGTGATTCGAGGTTAGCCAGATCTTCCGCGACCGGGAGCGTTTCCTGGGAATTTAGGCCCAAGACGAGTTTGCCTTCTTGACGGCCGCGGTCGATATCGGCCAAGGTGCTTGCAAATGCGAGCCAAGGAGCATCGCACGCGGCGAGCGCGCGAAATCGATCGATAGCGCCGCGCATTCCGTCCAGGGTCGGCGGCCAGTCTTGCAGCGTTGCTGAGACGAATGTGTATCCTGCTCGTTTATAACGAGCGAGAATCTCGATATCCCAATATACCGGTAACCACGGAAGGGTCATTTCCCAAACGTCGCAACTCCGCAGGAGGGCTGCCGCCGCGGCGAAGGACTCTTTAGGTTGTTGCGTGAGTGTCATATATGAGCTCTGGCGGCGTATCGCGGAAGTGCGCCCCGTCGCTGCGTGTACATGCGCATATGGCGATTCACAGAATTGTTTGGCTTTTCAGGTCGCGCGTGGTTTTGGTGACTATGGAGGCTGTTGGCCCTACTATTACTGTGTCGTCATGCCTGAATCCGCCTATGCCGAGCTCATAGACACCGGGCTCGATGGAAAAAACCATGTTGTCTTGCAGGGGATTTCCGTTGAATGGCATGTCGATCGGATAGTCATGGCCTCCAATGCCCAAGCCGTGCCCGGTCCGGTGACGAATTAGATGATCCACTCCACGATGAAAGAACGCTTCTTGCGCCGCGGCGTCTATTGAGGATATCGGCCTCCCAGATATTGCGGCGCCACACGCGGCCTCGTTTGCGGCGCGAGCAGCCTCGAAGAGATGGATTTGACGCTTGGAAGGAGGTCCGCATATCCAGGTGCGCTCGTTCTCGATGAACAGCCCATCTATTGCGGGATAAACGGATGTGATCAGGACATGTCCTTTTTTGATAGTAGCGCCCGCAAGATTTCCGAAGGGGCTTAGACCGTGCGGAGAAGCGCTTACGGGTCCCGAAAGCGTCCAGCAGTAGATGCCTATATCAGCGCCGGGCATGCGCTTGGCGGCCTCGTGCGCCATCAACGACGCCATTGCGGTGTCCAAGTCGGCAACGAGGCGGCCCGGCCGGATATTCTCCCGGTAGCGTTCCTGCGCCCAGTCGGCGAGGTCCGCCGCTGCACGCATGATTGAAAGCTCTTCATCGTGCTTGATCCAGCGAAGGCGCTCGCACTGCCGGGAGACATTCTCTAAATGAAGCCTTGGCAGGAACTCGATGAGCCGGGCCGGTAGGCCTCCATCGGTACCCAAACGTGCACGGTGAAGGCGCGCCTCTCGCAATCGCGAAGCAACCAGCTCTTGCCATTGGGAGGTAAGCGGCAATCGTTGCGTAGTGCGAGGATGCTCTGAATAGAAGGACGCTTCAGAAATCCATATGGAGTCGAGGTTTCGACTCATGTGCCAGTGGTTTTCGGATAGTTCGTGAAGTATTGCGAAAGGCCGACCGTTGCGCGGTATCACGCACAGACAGGGCCGTTCAAACCCACTGACGTCCACGTCAAAGTTGGTGGCGAACTTGATGTAGTCCGACGAAGTAAATGCAAGGCCGTCAAGATCTTCCTCGTCCATTAAGTCCTGCATCAGACGCGTCCGATACACTTGGGTGGCCCGGCCAACTCCGAACGCGCGGCGCGTGCCAGGCGAAAGCCGTTCGCTGGAAGGCCTGGATCCCACAGGAATTTTTCTATTCCGAAATGTCTTCCGATGCGATTGCAAGGATCCTCCTTTCGTGGCGGTGGTTTTTCCGAGGTACTTACCGTCCCCGAGCTTAACGACTATCCGTACGCGCGAACCAGAATGCCACGACCAGACGTGACATACCCGATTGCTGACTTACCGGCTAACCGAGAGCAGCAGACCAACAGTTCTAGGTTGGATATAGATGAAGCCGTACGGTGGATACGAGCCGGGGCCCCCATTCAGAATTCCCCGACGGTTAGCGACATTGTTCGCATAAAGGTTGACGTCCAGGGGGCCGGTGTCGAGGCCCACGTGGAGGTCGATCCTGGTGTAGCCGCCGAAGGCTTGCCGCAGAGGAGTCGGCGTAAATACCGAGAGTCGGTCTCCGGTATAAGTCACCTCGAAACCCGCGTGTCCGAAAAGGCGCTCTCCCAACGTGTGTGTGTAATCGAGAGAGAAATGCCCTGAAAGACGAGGTGCATAGGGCAACCTAGAGCCGGATGTGGCCTGGACCGTGCTAGATGCGGGAAAACCCTGAGTAACTACGGCATGGTTCAAGGAAAGCCATGAAGCTAACTGCAAGCTCGGTACAGGAGTGGCTTTCATCGAGATATCCACTCCTTGGCTTTTTGCATGGCTGGCGTTGCCGACATATCCTTGGAAACTAGGTGTAAGTAGAGTGAGCTGGACATCGCTCCAGTCTATGTAATAGAAGGAGGTATCAATGCTCAAGGTGTTGTCAAGGAACGTGCCCTTGATGCCAGCTTCATAGTCTCGCGTTCTGTCTGGCTGGTATTGCGTGGGAGCTCCGGGGACTGCGTTAGGGCCGCCCGCGCGGTATCCAGAGGCTAGCCGTAGATAGGCCATGATGAAACGAGAAAGGTGTAATCGGGGGGTAACCAGGTAGGTTACCGGAGTTGACGTTGAGTGAACGTCAGGTCCGATATCAGGAGAAGGGCGGAGTAGAAAGAATTCTGTATACGGACCGACATTTGTTTCCTGGAATGACTGAGAGATGCGGCTTGCTCTGGCGCCCAGTTGGACATCCAATGAATGCGTGAGGAATAAAGTGAGATCGGTAAATGCCGCATACTCCTCATAGGTAGAGGGGAAAGTGAGGTAATCCCACTGGCCGGCAATGATGCCTGTAGCGGGATTTTCCGCCAAAAGGGTCTGTGATATGGGCGATTTCTCGTGTGTGTAGAACAGACCGGTCAGCCAGTTGGCACTGGCTCCGATAGGTATGGCAAGCCGGAACTCTTGGGAAAATTTGTCGGTCCTGCCGTCCTCGCTGACAAAGGTGCCGGGCGTGCCGAATAGAAGCGCGGAATACGGACCAATGATGTACGTGAAATCGTAGGAATCGGAGTACGAGATGACGTTGTAGCCCGTTACGGACGTCAGACTTGCGGAGCCAATGTTGGCGTTCACTTTGGCAATGTATGCTTGCAATTCCCGCGTATTACTTCCGGTCCCGCGGAGGTCATTCTGTTGCAGATCGCGGAGACCGGGTTCGACGTCGGCGCCGGATGTTCCCAGGCCGTGTGTTTTCTGCAGAAGAGCGTCCAGACGAATTGACAGTCCGTCCAGAGGTCTCCACATCGCGGACGCAATGCCCCCAGAGGTGTATAGCTCGTTTATTCCTTTAATATTGAGGACCGGATTATCGATGTATCCCGGGTCCCGCCGGGTAAACGCGCTTAGGCGAACTGCGGCGGTTGCGGAAAGCGGCATGCTCAGGTAGCCATGAGCGGTGTAGCCAGGCTCTGCGCCGTTGGCGACGGCGGAGGCGCCTAGCTCAACGCCTGCTAAATCATCCGTCGTTGAGGGTTCCGCAGTGAGGAATTTGATGAGGCCGCCCATACTGCTGGCCCCGTAGAGCGTACCCTGCGGGCCCCGGAGGACTTCGATCTGCGACAAGTCGAGAGGATTTATATCCGGGATCAGATCCCCGCCTCCATTGCTCGTGGACGATCCTATCGGCACGTCGTCAATGGTAATGCCGACGGTGGGATTGCTGGGGCCGGTCGTGATTCCGCGGATAGAGATGTTCTGCCCTGATCCGGCGGCCATTGGTGCGACGCTGAGTGCCGGTACCATAGATGAGTAGTCTTGCATGCGCAAAAGATTGGCACCGGCGAGAGAGCCGGTTCCTAGCGCGGTAACTGACATGGGAACCGTCTGGATATATTCACTCTTCTTCTCAGCGGTGACGATGATCTCGCGAAGCGGACTTTGCGCGGGTGGTCGTGGATCCTCGGTGGCAGTCAATGTATCTTGATCAGGTCGCAAGGTCGCGGGATCAGGTTGTGGTGCGCTTGCGTTGATTTGTACGTGGGTATTCGACGAGGTGATTTCCGCCGAGCGTCGATGTTGCAGCTTGATGGCGGGGACTATATGGACAGTATTCCCATCGACCGTATACCAAAGACCCGTGCCGTGCAGCAGAGAGGCTAGAGCGATGTCGGCTCGAGGAGTGCCGCTGATGGAGGGGGCTTTGAGGTGTGCCAGCGTTTTGGTCGACATCATGACCTGAAGTCGGGCTTGGCGGCCCCACTCTATTAGCGCGACTTCTAGGGGAGTTCCTGCAGAGATTTTGATGGATATTAGTTGATCGAGGGGAGGCGTTGCGAGAGCTCTGGGTCCCGCGAGCAAGCCGCAGCACAAGAAGAACAATGAGGCCGAGAGTATGGGAACGGAGCGTAGTGTGTTCATTGGATACAGCGTCATAAACGGCGGAATTGGTTTTTGTCGCTATACGACCGGCTGGGCCGAGGCGCGAAAGAACAAATTGGTCGAGAAAAAGGTCAAGGGCAGTCAAGGTTCGTCGAGCTGGAGAGTCTCAGCGCGAGGTCACGGGCCGGGCAGGTAACACAATTGTCATAGATCTCGCCTCTGGGGAGGGGCTTGGCTTTGAAACGCGACGCTTCTCGCTGCGTAAGGCGAAGACGTATGTCCGTCTCGGTAGAGGGATGGGTGGCACTGGTTTATGTATCGTGAGATTACCTACTTACCGGTGTGCTACCCTCGGATCGCATTTTTAACCGAGCTCGCTGCACTTTATTTTGCGTCCCTAAGTGCGCAGGTGAAATCCCATGATCGAGCTTCGACGACTTGCAGAGTTCGCTCCGGATCTCAAGCGGGTTCTTGATCGCAATGCGATTCTCTCGCCATTGCGGTTTGCCATGCCTGAGGTGCGCTACGAAACGGTGAAGGTACTCATGCGGGACGGAGTGGAGCTCGCTACGGACGTTTATCTGCCCCCAGTCTCGCGGGCGCCAACCATAGCGGTGCGAACTCCTTACGGCCGTGGCGCTGATAGCATGGCAGGTATATGCCTTTCGCTTGCTCGACGAGGGTACGTCGTGGTCTCACAGGACTGTCGAGGTACTGGGGATAGTCAGCCGGATCAGTGGGACTACTACATGTATGAGCCTGAGGACGGGTACGACTTTGTCGAATGGATAGCCGGGCAGCCGTGGTTCGATGGATTCGTGGGATCGTTCGGAGGCTCGTATTGCGGCCAGACGCAATGGCAGATGGCCATGCATCCGATGATGTCGTCTATTGCTCCAGAGGTAAGCGGACTCGGGGTCGCGGTAAATACCGCTCACCTGCATATGGTCTGCAATGTGTACGCGCGAACGGTGGGAAAGGGAGATGAGAAGATTCCGGTGCCGTTCTTTGAACTCGAGGGGAGGATGCTTGGTGAGACCCTTGCGACAGGCTACTTTAACGAGCCGCTACGAAAGCCTCTCGCAGAGCTGCTCCTGGCACAGTTCCCGCAGTTGCAGAAGGTGTCGGCAAGCGCAGCGCAGCGCTGGCTATGGGAGCATTACTGCGCGCTGTCCTGCGCGCGGCGCAGCGAGCTGGTGAAACAAATCACAGGCGTGAAGAATGTAAGCATGGTTGAGGTAGAAAGTCTGTCTTCCGTCTTTGGCCACCGGATCTCACACGACGCGCATACTTTGCCGCATCCACAACCGGAGACACTGTGCGCGTCCATGCACGCTCCTGTAATGCTGTGCACAGGATGGTATGACTGGGCGCTCAACGACGCCCTTGCCACCTGGCAACTGCTCCAGGCCGCCGCTCCCTCGCGCATGCGCTCTCGATGCCGGCTACTGATCACTCCCAGTGCCCACAACGCGCCTGGCTACCATGAAGGGGTGGGAGAGCACCCGGAACTGCAGCACGCACATCGCGGTACAAGTAATATCGAGCTGCTCCTCCGCTGGCACGGCGCCGTGCGTGAGGAGAAGTTACACGACTGGCCTAAGATCATTTACTACCTGATGGGTGCCAATGAGTGGTACTGCGCAACGGCATGGCCTCCTCCGGAGGCACGAGCGATCAATCTGTACCTCGGTCCCGACGGGGTGCTGGGGCCAAACCTGCCGCCGCGGGATTCGACTCCAGACCGTTACACGTACGATCCGACCAATCCAACGCCTACCGTAGGCGGCAGCATTGTGTCCTATGTATACCCCCCTGGGAGCGTGGATGTGAGTCGGGTTCAGAAACGCGCGGATGTGCTGACTTATACAACACCGCCTCTTGAGCGGGACATGAACGTTGTAGGACCCCTGCGACTGATCCTGTATGCAAGCTCGAGTGCGGTGGATACCGATTTCGTCGCTCGCCTGTCCGACGTGTTTCCCGATCAACGTGCAATCCAGTTGCAGAGTGGCATCCTGCGAGCACGATACCGGAACCTGCAGGGAGAGCCGGAATTGCTCGAGCCGGGGCGAGTATATCGGCTGGAAATTGACATGTGGGCCACCGCCAATCGGTTCAAGGCAGGTCACTGTGTACGGTTGGATATATCCTCGGCGGACTTCCCTCACTTCGATCGGAATACAAATCTAGGAGGCCTACCGGGACCGCCAGTTCGAGCCGAGCAATCGATCTATCACGATGCTGAACGCAGCTCACAATTGCTCATGATGGGCATTGTTTAACCTGAGTCTGAGAACTCGCGGGTTGCCGCCGTGACAATGCGGGACCGCATTTTATGCCGCGGTATTCCGGCGCTTACGATGCAACATTGCGTAAGCATCCTTGCGGAGGTCGTCAGAGGATAGAGCCGACCTCCGGCCGGCTTCCGTTTCGGATGTCCTTTCTCTTGCTTCCTGATTTCAATCGTTTATTCGGCAAAACTAGGTTCGCAACTCCTCGGTATCGGCTTCCGGCGGGCGCTCGAGGACGCGTAGCCACATGCGAACCTGAGCAACTTCCTGGTAGGCACGCTGATTCTCAGGTCGGCTGAACCATGCCAGCCAAGCCTCCCTCCGCGCCCGAGTAAATGGGCCGCAATCGAGCTCAACCCACCACGCCGCGGCCTGGAGCCGCCTCGATTTGTCGGGCGACTCATTCGAGTTTTTGCCCATTGGGCATTCCTCACCCGTCCACTGACATTAAGAGAAAGGAGAAAGGCGGAACCGGCGCTCTACTCGCTGGGGTGTCACATAAATCGTTAGTGATTGTCTCTTGGGCCGCAAACGCTCATCGATCCTCTGATATTTGCGCCGGCTTTCGGTGCCGTTCGCTCTGCGAGCTGCGCCACCGTGCCGCGCTGGATTTCCCGGCACGATACCCACCGCCGTCGGCGAGACCCCTATGCCGGGCGGTGGGCTCAGTCTCCGGACCAGTATGTTGACTTCATGTTCGTGCAGGTCCGCCCGTATCCGCGTCAGGATCCAAGTCCATTCCTGAACGTGCGCGCGATCTGCCGCCCCGCTAGCCGCGCTGCTGCGAATGCCGCATCCCGCACGCGGGCGTGAAGCGGAAACTCGTAGTCGTCGGCACGCCGGTGAATCGCCGCGGCAGCCAATGGCAGTTGCACGACAAAGGTGGTTCCCCGATTCTCACCTTCGCTCAGCGCCTCGATCCGGCCATCGTGCAGCTCCACGAGATACCGGCAGATGGAAAGGCCCAGTCCGAGGCCGCAGTCCCCGTCGTGCACTGCTGCGCCTTGCCAGTAGCGCTCGAAAATGTGGGGCAGGGCGTCGGCGGTGATTCCCCTGCCGGAGTCGGACACGGCGAGCTCAACCGTATCCGCGCGCCGCCGGCAGCGTACCTCGATGCGTCCACCGGGCGGAGTGAAGCGGATGGCGTTGGAGAGAAGGTTCGATACGATCTGCTGGACGCGGTCGGCATCGATATTGACAGGTCCGCTGACATCCTCGAGCGCGGTGCGAATGATGAGGCTCCTGTTGTCGGCCGCAGGCCTGTATGCCTCGATGACTCCGGCGACCAGCGGCGAGAGTGATGCGTACGGCTGCCGCTCGACGCGCATCTGTCCGGAGGTCGTGCGGGCCACATCGAGCAGGTCCTCCGCCAGCCGCCGCACCGAGTGCGCTGCACCCTCGAGGACGTCCAACGCTCCGGAGTCGTGGAGATCCTCATCCCGCAGCCGTGCGATCCAGGTGAAGAGGCACGCGGCGGGCGACCGGAGCTCGTGGGCGAGCGCCGCGAAAAACTCCTCGCGCGCTCTGATGGTTTGCTCCGCCTGCGTGCGGGCCGCGCGTTCGGCCGCATGCTGCTTCGCCATGGCGAGGCGAGCTTCCACCCTTGCTTGCAGCTCGCGACGGGAGAACGGCTTGACCAGGTAGTCGTCGGCACCTGCCTGTAGCCCTCCGACCGAAGCTTCCTCGCCGGCGCGCGCGGACAGCAGGAGCACCGGCAACTGGGCCGTTGGGCCCTCATTGCGCAGGATTTGCAGGAGCTCGAGGCCGTCCATCCGCGGCATCATGATGTCCGCTATCACGAGGTCGGGCGGATAACGGCGAATCTGCTCGAGGGCGGTGATGCCGTCGGCCGCGGTCTCCACGTGCCAGCGACCCTCGAGCAGGCGAAGCAGGAAGCGACGCATGTCGGCGTTGTCATCGACCACCAGAATGCGCTCTCTGCGGGGATCCTCCGGCTCGCTCGGGACGTCCATCAAACGGTCAACCGCTTCCGCCTCCGGGACGTCTTCCATCAGCCAGCCGTGCGCCTCGTCGAGATAGGGCTGTGCGATGCTCTGCAGTTCCGGTCTGGAGCCCGCCGTGCCCACATACTCTTTGGGCAGGTGGGTGTTGCCGCGCGGAATCCGCACGGTCATGGTGGTTCCTGCCCCGACCTCGCTCGTCGCCTGTATCGTGCCGCCGTGCAGCTTGACGCGCTCATGCACCAGGGAAAGGCCGATCCCGGTTCCCTCGACCGTGCGCGCCCGCGGGGCCTCTATGACTGCGAATCGCTGGAAGATTCGCGGCAGGCTCTCCGCCGGGATGCCGCAGCCGGTATCCGCCACCTCGAGCTCGAAGCAGTCGGCGAGCATCTGCACCCTGACGCTGACCTGGCCCTCGAGCGTGAATTTCAGGGCATTCGACAGCAGGTTGAGGACGACCTTCTCCCACATGTCCCGGTCGACATAGGCCTGCTCGGCGCCGCTCGGGCAATCGATCTGCAGGCGGACGCCGGCACGCTCGAACGCGGACCGGAACATCGATGCAAGATCCGAAGTCAGCGTCCCGACGTCAGTGGGGAGATAGCGTACATCCGCGCGACCGCCCTCGATGCGGGAGAACTCGAGCAGCGAGTTGACGAGTTTGAGGAGCCGCGCGCCAGCCCGACGCGCGGTCTGCAGCAGCTCGCGATCCGGCGCGGCCAGCTCCGCACGATCGAGCACTTGACGCAGTGGCTCCAGCAACAGGGTGAGGGGCGTGCGCAGCTCATGGCTGACATTGCTGAAGAAGGCCGTCTTGGCACCGTCCAGGGCAGCCAGCTCGCGCGCGCGTTGCTCGGCCTCCTGCCGCATGCAGGCACTCGAGATGGCGGTGGCCACCTGGTTGGCGAGCAGCTCGAAGAAGCGCCGGGACTCTGCCGCCGGCCGCATGGGATTGATGCCCGTGACCAGGATGCATGTCGGTGAGTCCATCCCAGTGCCAGCGATTGGCATGGCGAGCGCCTGCCGCGGCATGATCGCGCCATCGCGTAGGGCCGTCCCGACGACGTGGTCCACTCCCTGGATGAGCGTCGGGCCACGGCTCGAGATCACTGTGGCAAGTTGCCAGGGAACGCTCGTGCGATCGAGCTGACCGATCCCTGGCGCTGAGGCTGGAATGCTCCTCAGTCCCGCGTACGCGATACTCTCGATGCACGATCTGGTGCGATCGAGGAGGTAGAGCATCGCAAAGGGAACGTCGTGCCGCTGTCCTTCGAGAATCTCAGCCGCCAATTGACAGGCGGCCTCGCGTGATTCGGCGCAGGCGCAATGATTGGCGAGGCGCAGTAGACAATCGAACTGGCGGCTCGAGATGACCTGGCCCGTGCTCTCCGTCGCAGTACAGAAGATGCCGCTCGGCTCACCGCCATCGTCCGCAAGCGCAGCGAACGAGAACGTGATGTAGGTTTCCTCGAGATATCCGCTGCGCACGAGCGGCATCATGAGGTCGGCCTCACCGGTGGGTCGGCCGGTGCTGAGGGTCTCGGCGAACCGGCGCTCGAGCACCGGCTCCCAGATCTCCTGCCATACCTGCCTGACGGGACGGCCCAGCGCCGAGGGATGTCTGGCGGGACCGCCTATCGGAATGAAAGCGTCGTTGTAGAAATAGACGAGCTCAGGCCCCAGTGCGAGGGCAGTCGGAAAGCTGGATGCCAGGATGAGATCGACGGCTTTTCGCCAGGTGATCGGCCAATGGGAGGCTGGACCGATCGAGGTCCTCGACCAGTCAAACTCCTCGAAGCGCTTGGCCATCTCGCTCGTGAACCGTCGCACTCTCCGACTCCTTGTGGCAGTGCATTGCGACGCGGGCCGAGCTTATCGCAGCCTCGTAGCTGCTGGAAGCTGACAGGCCAAGGGGGGCACGCCGGAGCGGCAGAAGCGTCTCGTGGCACAGCCGCCTCTCTGGATTGCAAACACGTCTCAACACATTGATTTCATTGAATACTTACCTCGGTGTGTGCGATCGAAGGCGTGCGTCTTGGATAGGCATGGGGAGACGCGTCTTGTCAACCCGTCTAAAGACGGGTGGGCGGAAGTTGGCAGGTGTCAAATAGGCGGCCCCGTCTTTAGACGGGATTGACCCCTTTCGCGGATGGGAATTACATGACACACCGGCGGGACCTGAACGGTCTCGCGGAGCAGCGGTCAGTTTGGGAGGGTTACTATGGCCAGTCAGTGGATGCGAGCCGGCGATCTCAAGGACCTCGCCAGCTACCCGCAGTGGATGGTGCAGATCATTGCCGATGTGCGCGAGCGCAAGGATCGTGTGGCAGGTCATCGCCTCTTCAGGCAGATGCGGGATGCGGTCCTGCCGTACCACGCCGCCGTGAACTTCTTCGTCCGCGTGTGGCCGGTGATCGATGAGTTCCCACAGTACATGGGGCGCAACCTCGCCAAGCTGGAATTCGGCAAGCCGGGACACGACCTCGCTCGTACTTTTCTCACGCGCAACGTGCGCGTCGAGCAGAATCATGCGGATTACTGGATGGCATGGGCTGAGGCGAGCGGGGTTCCTCGCGAGGCGCTGCTCAGGGGCTCGGAAGCCGCCGCGTCGGCGACTCTGGCGCACTGGTCTTGGTACATCTGCGATCGCGGACCGCTTGCGGAAGCCATGGCGGCGACGAACTACGCCATCGAGGGGGTCACCGGCGAGTGGGCGCAGCTCGTCTGCTCCACGGATGTATACGCCGACTCGCTACCGCCCGAGAGGCGCAAGACCGGCATGCGGTGGCTGCGCGCTCACGCGCGCTACGATGACAGCCATCCCTGGGAGGCCCTAGAGATCATTGCCTCCATACTCGGAGCGGATCCAGGCCCGCGGCAGGTCGAGGCCATTCACTGCGCCATTCGGCGCAGCTACGACTACATGCGCATCACGCTCGATGACTGCATGGAGGATGTGGAGAGCCTCGCAGAGCAGGGGGTTCAGAGGCAGGACCGTGCCGCCTGATTGCACATAGTGTCCACGCCCGACGGCGGATAGCCAGCAGCGAAAGGCAGGCGTAGACTTAGCGGTAACTGACTGACGCACAACCTCCAGTCCCATCTCGGGAGGTGTGCGTTGGTTGTATCGCCGCGAGGCAAGCGAACCGGACTCGCCTGGAATGAGGCTCGGAATGAGCAGCTCTCCCGCCAGGATTTATATCGTGGACGATGACCCGCAGCTGCGCGAGGGCCTCGCGCATTGGCTGGCGCAGGCCGGATACCAGGCGCAGGGTTTCGATTCCGGGGGCGCCTTCCTGCACGCCCACCCACAACTTCCGGCCGGCTGCATCATTGTCGATATGTTGATGCCGGGCATGACTGGCCTCGATCTGCACCAACGCCTGATCGCTGCCGGCTGCAGCTGGCCGGTCATCGTGCTCACCGGCCACGCCAATCGCCCGGATGTCGCCCGGGCGATGGAGGCGGGGATCGTCGCCTTTCTCGAAAAGCCCGTGCGCGAAGTCGAGTTGCTCGCCGCGGTCATGAAGAGCCAGGCGCACCTTCTCGGCAGGATCGAGATGATCCCGGATCCGGACCTTGCGCATCGGGTGGCGAGCCTCACCCTGCGCGAGCGGCAGGTGATCGGCCTCGTGTTGGAAAAGAAGCTCAACAAGCAGATTGCCGGCATGCTGGGAATCGCCGAGACGACCGTCAAGGGCTATCGCAGGGCGGTGATGCGCAAGCTCGGCGCCAAGAAGGCGACGGAGCTGGTAGTGTTGGCGATCCGCGCGGGCCTCTACAAAACATCGAGACTCTGAGCCTGCCGCAAGCTTGCGGTGTGGCCGTTAATGCTAGTGATTGTCCCGCGGCAGGCCAAACTTCTCGTCGATCCTCTGATATTTCACCGCAGGCTTCAACACCATCCCTTCGGCGAGCTGCTCCACCAGGCCGCGCTGGATCTCCTGCCACGGAGTCTGGGAGGGCGGGAACCGATAGCCATTGCCGTCGGCAAGCGCCTTCCTACGGGACGTGAGCTCAGCCTGCGGCACCAGCATGTCGACTATGCGCTTGCGTAGGTCCACCCGCACCCGGTCACCAGTCTTGAGAAGCGCGAGCCCACCGCCGGCAGCGGCTTCGGGTGAGGCGTTGAGGATAGAGGGGGATCCTGAGGTTCCGGATTGCCGTCCATCACCGATGCAGGGGAGGGATGTGATCCCCTGTTTGATGAGATAAGCGGGCGGGCGCATGTTGACGACCTCCGCGGCGCCGGGGTAACCGATGGGACCCGTGCCGCGGATGCAGAGGAGAGTCTGGCTGTCGATGCCGAGGCCAGGGTCATCGATGCGAGCGTGATATTCCTCCGGCCCATCGAACACCACCACCCTTCCCTCGAAGGCATCGGGGTCGGAAGGATTGCTCAGATATCGCTGCCGGAACTCCTCCGAGATCACGCTCGTTTTCATGATGGCGGAATCGAAGATGTTGCCCGTGAGCACGAGGAAGCCGCCATTGGGCTTGAGCGGCCGCTCGAAGGGCCGGATGACAGCCGCATCCACGATCTCTCGCCCACGGCAATTCTCACCGATCGTGCGGCCATTGACGGTGAGCGCGCCTTCACGAATGAGGCCGCGCTTCATCAGCTCGTTAATGACTGCCGGCACGCCACCGGCACGGTGGTAGTCCTCTCCCAGGTACTCACCCGCCGGTTGCAGGTTGACGAGGAGGGGCACGTCGTAACCGTATTTCTGCCAGTCCTCGAGCGTCAGCTCCACGCCCATGTGCCGCGCAACAGCGGCGAGATGAATCGGTGCGTTGGTGGAACCGCCGATCGCCGAGCTGACGACGATGGCGTTGAGGAATGCATCGCGTGTCAGGATCGCAGAGGGCCGCAGATCCTCGAGCACCATCGATACGATCCGCTCGCCCGTCCGGTAAGCGACCTGTCCACGCTCCCGATATGGTGCTGGAATCGCACCGGAGCCCGGAAGCTGCATTCCCAATGCCTCCGTGAGCGAGTTCATGGTTGTCGCCGTGCCCATGGTGTTGCAGTAACCGGTGGAAGGGGCGGAGGAGGCGACCAGCTCGATGAAGCCCGGGTAGTCGATCTCACCGGCGGCGAGCATCTGGCGGGCCTTCCATACGATCGTGCCGGAGCCGGTGCGCTCACCACGATGCCAGCCGTTGAGCATCGGCCCCACCGAGAGCGCAATGGCGGGGATGTTGACCGTCGCGGCTGCCATGAGGCACGCCGGTGTCGTTTTGTCGCAGCCGATGGTGAGCACCACACCATCGAGCGGATAGCCGTAGAGCACTTCGACCAGTCCGAGATAGGCGAGGTTGCGGTCGAGGCTCGCGGTCGGGCGCTTGCCGGTCTCCTGGATGGGGTGGACCGGAAACTCGATGGGAATGCCGCCTGCCGTGCGGATGCCCGCGGCGACGCGTTCCGCCAGAACGAGATGATGGCGATTGCAGGGCGAGAGGTCCGAGCCCGTCTGGGCGATACCGATGACGGGCTTGCCGGACTGCAGCTCCTCGAGCGTGATGCCGTAGTTCAAGTAGCGCTCCAGGTAAAGCGCCGTCATGTCCGGATTGGCCGGGTTGTCGAACCAGGCGCGCGAGCGCAGGCGGCGTTTGCCACCCTGACCGTCGTGAGCCGTCATTTCTTTTGTTGTCCTCTTTGCTTTTTGCGCGTGATGTCGATCCGGTTCACACCGATGTCGATCACTTTCAGAATGGCTTCGGCCGCCGCCTGCTCCTGCCCCGACTCGATGGCATCGACGATGGCCGCATGGCCGTTGACGGTGGCCTCATGGTCTGCCGGATCGTCGACCGGTGAGCTGTGCGCGAAGGAGGCGACGAGCGCCGTCTCGATGACGCTCGCCATGGAGCGCATGAGCGGATTGCCGGAGGCGCTGCCTATGGCGAGGTGAAAGTCGAGATCCGCCTCCGCGAAACTCTGGCGCGTATGGTCGGTGCGTGCCATCTGCCGCACGCATTCCCGCAGGCGTGAGATATCCGTCGGTGCGCGTCGTTGGGCCGAGAGTGCCGCTGCGGCAGGCTCGAGTGCACGCCGAACTTCGGTGAGGCTCTTCATGAACTCGTCATCGAGCCCGAGCCGCACGCGCCACGCGAGCACGTCGGCATCGAAGTAGTTCCAATACACCGGATCGCGCACTCGGGTGCCGACGCGAGTCTTCGAAATCACGAAGCCCTTGGCCGCGAGCGTCTTCATCACCTCGCGCATTACCGTACGCGAGACCTGGAAGCGCTCGATGAGCTCCGGTTCCGATGGCATGTTGGCACCGGGAGAGTAGACGCCTTTCAGCAGCTCCGTCCCGAGGATCGCTGCGATCTGATCGTGACTCGACTTCGCCCGCTCGAGCGCGAGGCGGCTCAGGCGGGGCATGGGGCGGGGGACGGACTGGCGTGCGGGACGGTAGTTCGCTTGGGCGTTCATCGACTGCGGACCCCGTTATCATTGCGCCGATGGAGCGGCAATTGAGGATCATATAATATGACTATTCAGCTCCGGCGGCAAGCCGTGCGGTTCCCATGAGTCCCTCTCGGCAGGTGCTGGTCACGCGGCGGGACCGTGTATGCGAAGTGCGTCTGAATCGTCCTGAAAAGCGAAACGCACTCAACTCTGACATGTATGAAGCGATGGTTGAGGCCTTCGCCGAGGCCGAGTCGGACGAACACCTGCGCGTGATCCTGCTGAGTGGCGAGGGCGCGTGCTTCACAGGCGGCAATGACCTCAAGGACTTCCTGAATGCGCCGGCGATCGTTCAGCCGGACCACGTGATCTCGCGGTTCCTGCGCGCCATCAGCGGATTCAGCAAAATTCTCATCGCCGCCGTTCATGGCCCCACGGTCGGGATCGGGGCCACCCTGCTGCTGCACTGCGACTTGGTGCTCGCCGCGGCCCGCAGTACCCGGCTCATCATGCCCTTCGTGCAACTGGGGGTCATTCCGGAGGCCGCGAGCACGCTGATGCTGCCGCGCCTGCTAGGGCATCGGCGCGCAGCAGAGCTCTTGTTCCTGGGTGAGCCGCTCGATGCCCAGACCGCGAGGGAGTGGGGACTCGTCAACCGTGTAGTAGAAGATGAGTCCCTGATGGAGCAGGCGAGGGCGCTGGCCGACGCGGCTGCCCGCCAGCCTCTGGGGGCTATCCGCGCCACCAAGCGCCTGATGAAGTCCGCGCAGCATGCGGAAGTGGCGGGCCGCATGGAGGAGGAGCTCAAGGTATTCGCGGAGCGCCTCCGCTCCGCAGAATTTGCAGCCGCCGCGCAGGCATTCTTCGGCAAGTCCGCCGCGCCCAAGCCCGGCGGAACCTGAGCCATCGCCTGGGCGTTCTCTCGCGATGGCTGCCAGGCGAGACGACATCGGCGGGACACGCTCAGGGGGCACTCAAGGCCGGCTGCACTGGACGCTGAGCCGGCTGCGGGCCATGAGTGCGCGTGAAGTCGGCTTCAGGCTGCGGCGCAAGGTTCAGGGTAGCGCCGAGCGCGCCGGTATCGGCTTGGCGCGTCCCTCCCCTCCGGCGGGAAACTGCGGCCGACCCTGGGTCTCGCCCCTGCCGCGGGAATTCGACACGCCACGCTACACGCGGGCCGCGGACCGCATCCTCGAGGGCCGCTTCGATGTGTTTGCGCTCGAGGATGCGAGCCTCGGCTTCCCGCCCCGCTGGAACGTCGATCCCAAGACCGGGGTCGAGGCGCCGCTCGATTTCGGCTTCGGACTCGATTATCGCGATGCCAGGCGGGTCGGCGACATCAAGTATCTCTGGGAGATCAACCGCCATCTGGAGTTGGTCACTCTGGCCCAGGCGTGGCATCTCACCGCAAATGAGCGCTATGCCCTCGGAGCCAGGGCGCTCATCGATTCCTGGCTCGCTGACTGTCCGTATCCGCTGGGCGTCAACTGGTGCGCAAGCCTCGAGCATGCCTTCCGCCTCGTCAACTGGGCCTTCGCCTGGCAGCTACTCGGGTCAGATGGCTGCACGCTCTTTGCCGGCGCAGAGGGACAGGCCTTCCGTGCCCGCTGGCTCGAAGGCATCTACCGGCACTGCCACTTCATCGCCGGGCACTGGTCACGGCACTCCTCGGCCAACAATCATCTGCTCGGCGAGGCCACCGGCCTCTTCGTCGGCGCGCTCACCTGGCCGCTCTGGCCCGAGAGTCCTCGCTGGTGCAGACAGGCCCGTGCCGAGCTGACACGCGAGGCGCGGGTTCAGACTTTCGAGGACGGCGTCAACAAGGAGCAGGCCGTGTGGTATCACCACGCGGTCGCCGACATGCTGCTCATTGCCGGGCTCTTCGCCCGCGGCAATGACTGCGACTTCGATGAGAAATACTGGGGAGTGATCGAGTCGATGCTCGACTTCCTCGCGAGCATCATGGACGTGAGTGGCGGGCTGCCCGCCATCGGTGATGCCGACCAGGGTGTGCTCGTGCGACTGGTGCCTGAGACGCCCGGAGCGAAGCCGTGGTCCGGCGTCTACCGTTCGCTGCTCGCGACCGGCGCGGCGCTCTTCGGCCGCCCGGAGTTTCGCTTCAAGGCGGGCGCGGTCGATGAAAAGACCCGCTGGCTCCTGGGTGATGCGGTTGCGAGCCGCAGCGAGGGGTTGCAAGCTTCACGCGAGGGGCTGCCGGTTCGCCGCTCGTTTCCGTGCGGCGGCTACTACATCCTGGGAAGCGATTTCGAGACTCCCGGGGAAGTCAGGATCGTCGCCGATGCCGGCGCGCTCGGATATCTCTCCATCGCGGCGCACGGGCATGCGGATGCACTGGCATTCACGCTCACCCTCGGTGGCAAGCCGTTCCTGATCGACCCCGGTACTTTCGCCTACCACACGGAGCGCAACTGGCGCCGGTACTTCCGCGGTACCTCGGCACACAACACCGTCATGATCGACGGTGAGGATCAGTCCCTCGATGCGGGAGCCTTCCTCTGGTTGCACCATGCCGATGCGACCGTCGATGAGTTCGTCTGCTCGCCGGACGAGCAGGTGCTCGTAGCCCACCACGGCGGCTATCGGCGCCTCTCCGATCCGCTGCTTCACCGGCGGACCTGGCGCTATGACAGCGCGCACGCGACGCTTGCAATCTGCGACGAGCTCCTCTGCACCGGCGCGCACACGGCCGAGATCTTCTGGCATTTCGCGCCTGAGTGTCAGGTCGTGATCGAGGGAGGGCGTGTCAGAGCCGGGCGCGACGGCCTCGAGTTGGAGTTGGAGCCGCCTCGGGACCTCGCCGTCAGTCTCGTGAGCGGGCGGGCACCCGGCGGCGGTGAGCGCCCGCTCGGCTGGGCCTCTAGCGGCTTCGACTCGAAGGTTGCGGCGACGACGGCGGTCTTCGCGGGGGATATCCGCGGGGATACCCGTCTGGAGTCTGGCCTGAGGATCCGGCGCCCGCGCCTGCCGGGCGGTTCATGGCCTCCCTGAAGCCGGCGCTCGCCGGTGCCCGCGCGCCGGCCGGGGCGAAGAGCGCATCGTAGGCGGTGAGGAGCTTCGGCGCCTCGTAATCCCACGCGAGCTGCCGCTCCACCCGGTGTCGGCCGAACTGTCCCATCCGCTCCCGCCGCTCGGGATCATCGAGGAGCAGGGTGATCTTGCGCGCGAAATCATGGGCGTCGTTGGGCCGCGCGTAGAGCGAGGCCTCGCGGGCCGAGAAACGGCCTTCGGCGAGCTCGAACTGCACGATGGGCTTGGCGAGCGCCATGTACTCCATGATCTTGTTCATGGTGGACTTGTCGTTCATCGGGTTGACTTCGTCGCAGTTGACGCAGACATCGGCGGTGTTGAGCACCTCGAGCAGCGTCTCATCCGGCACCCGGCCCAAGAACTCGACATGCGAGTCGAGCCCCTGCTGCGAAGTCAGCCGGCGCATGTCCTCGAGCGCCGGCCCGCCGCCGACCAGCATGAAATGCACATCCTCGCGGCCCATCTCACGCACGATGTACCGTGCCGCCTCGATCAGATAGGGGATGCCTTCCTGCGCGCCCATCACACCCACATAGCCGACGAGATACTTGCGGCCGCGCTTCAACTCCGGCACCGGCGGCCGGATCTTCAGGCGCTCGAGACTGGGACCGGAGCGCACCACGAATACTTTCTCGGGCGGCATGTGCCCGCGCTCGAGCGCGATCTGCCGGTAGCTCTCGTTGGTGGCGATCGAGACATCCGCCACGAGGAAGGTGAGCCGCTCCGAGAGGCGCACCAGGCGGTAGAGGAGGTCGCGGCGCCCGAATTTCGCCTCGTAGAGCTCCGGGTTGATGTCGTGATGATCGAAGAGGAAGCGCTTGCCGGCGATCGCCTTGTAGAGCGCGCCGATGAGGAAGATGTTATCGGGCGGATTGCAGGCGTGGATGGCATCGAAGCCGTGGCGCCGCAGCACTTTGAGCGAGAGCACGAGCTCCCAGAAGAGCGAGGAGGCGTACTCCAACACATAGCCCCACGCGCCCCGCGCCTCGAGGGGCAGAGGATGGCGGTAGATGTGGATGCCGTTCAGGCACTCGTAGCGCGCCGTGTGCTCGCGCCCCGCCGGACAGATCACCGCCACCTGATAGCCACTGGCCTTGAGCGCAGTCGCTTCCTGCCACACGCGCCGATCGAACGGCACGGGCAGGTTCTGGACGATGATGAGTACGCGTCTACCAGCAGATGCCGGCGTAATTCGCATGGCGCTCCTCGATCTGCCGGATGCGCACGAAGTCGATCACGAGCTGATCGGGGCGCAGTTTTTCGGCGAGCCCGGTGAATTCCTCTCCCCGGTTGCCGATGACGATCACATCCGCGTGATTCACGACTTCCTCGACCGATGTGACCATGAGCCGCTCGATGTGCGGAATACTCTTCATGATGTACTCACGGTTGGCGCCCGTGAGCTTGGCGAGATTGACGTTGCGGTCGTAGAGCCTGAGGTCGAAGCCCTTGCCGAGCAGCCGCTCGATGACCTCGACCAGCGGACTCTCGCGCAGATCGTCCGTTCCCGCCTTGAAGCTGAAGCCGAGGACACCGACCTTCTTGCGCCGCGAGGCCAGCACCATCGCGAGGCCCTGCTCGATCTGCTCGCGGTTGGAGAACATCAGGGAATTCAAAAGCGGCGTGGAGACATCGTGGCTGCGCGCATGGTAGGTGATGGCGCGCAGGTCCTTCGGCAGGCAGGAGCCGCCGAAGGCGAACCCGGGCTTGAGGTAATAGGGGGAAAGATTGAGCTTCGCGTCCTTGCAGAAGATCTCCATCACCGCGTGGCTGTCGAGCCCCAGGCTCTTGCAGATCTTGCCGATCTCGTTGGCAAAGGTGATCTTGGTGGCATGCCAGGTATTGTCGGCATACTTCACCATCTCGCCGACCTCGACCGGGCAGCGGATCACGGGCCCGGGAAAGCCCTCGTAGAGACTCTGCACGATGTCGCCGGAGCGCGAATCGGTCGCGCCGATCACGGTTTTCGGCGGGTTGCGGAAGTCCGCCACCGCGGTGCTCTCGCGCAGGAACTCGGGGTTGTGGCAGACGCCGAAGTCCTCGCCGACGCGCCGGCCGCTCGCCCGCTCGAGCGTCGGGATGGCGAGTCCCCTCAGAGTCCCCGGTAGAATGGTCGAGCGCACCACCACCACGTGGAAGGTGCTCTTCTCGCGCAGCGCGGCCCCGATCTCCATGCAGACCCGCTCGAGATAGCGGAAGTCGAGATTGCCGTTGGTTTGGCTCGGCGTCGGCACGCAGACGAAGGTGACTTCGGAGTCGAGGACAGCGCTGACCGGATCGTGGGTGGCCCGCAGTCGCTTCGCCGATACGGCATTGCGTGTCAGCTCCGCGAGCTCCGCTTCGACCACGGGCGCGCGCCCCGAGTTGATGAGCTCAACCTTCTCGGGGTTCGGGTCGACGCCCGTTACGACATGGCCGCGGTCGGCTAGACAGGCTGCTGATACCGCTCCCACATATCCCAGCCCGAAGATGCTGACTCTCATCGTGTCGACTGAAAGCTCCGGAAGGTGCTTGGCGGGAGAGTTCGCAAGAAGCATTCCGGGAGCGTCTCCTCGGGCGTACCGCCGCGGACGCGCGCAGCTCAGGAGCAAGAAAAGGGGTATGTCGCGCTTCGAGCGCCCCTGTCGCTCATCGTCGACAGGTTGCCGCAGGTCGTCCGCCCTGCAACGCTACAGGTTGGCTCGAGCGTCGCAGCGCGAGCCGAGGCGCGTGGGACAACTTGGTCTTGTGTTCCACTGTCGCCAGGGAGCATCATCGGCCTGTCACAATCGACACGTATCCTGCAGTCTGCAGAGAGGGAATTTCACACATGACATCATCACCGCAGACGCGTCAGCGCTATTTTCCGGCTCAGGACGGCCGTCGCCGCACCTCGCCGGCCGCTCCGGGCGCGTCGGAGTCTTCCGGCACTGCTCGAGGCCGCGCTCGCCAGGCTCTGCCGGCGGTCGATCCATCGATGGCCTACGGGTGTGTAGACTGGTTCTTATACCCTGACCAAAGTGCAGGCCGCGCGCTGGCCGACGCCTAAGCAGCGAGCGCTTTTGCCCAGACCACGGTCACGATTCCCGCGAACGTCATGATCAGCGAGGCGCCGAGGTGCGCTGCCACCTCGGCGAGTGCCCAGAGGGGCTCGCTGCGCTGAATGAGGCCCACCACCTCGGCCGAGAAGGTCGAGAAGGTCGTGAGCCCGCCGCAAAATCCCGTAATGACGAACAGACGCCACTCAGCGGGGATCGCGGGGAAGCTGGCGAAGAAAGCCACGGCCACACCGATCACGTAGCCACCGATCATGTTGGCTGCCAGGGTGCCGGGGGGCAGCAGCGGGAACACCGCATTCAGCCGATCACCGAGCCACCAGCGCAGGAGCGCGCCGGCGCTCGCGCCCACGCTGATCGCGACTATCGATTTCCACATGCGGGCTCAGCCGCCAATATTGTCGTACGGCACCTTCGGATGCGGGCATACCCTCACCTCGGGCGGGTTCATGTTCCGCGTGTGGCCGAACTGTTGGGTAGTGAGCCAGCACTGGTCGAAGGCCGAGCAGTAGCAGTAGCGGAGGCTGACATTGCCCCTCAATGTCGAGTGCAGCGTATCCCAGATGGCGATGCTGCCGGCGCCTCGAGTCAGGCTCAGAATCGGAACGGACTCACCGGCTCTGAGTACGACGCCTTCGTCCGTGGAGGTCTGCAGATCCGGATTGCGCCGCAGGGTCGCGAGGTCCACCGGCTGGCTCGAGCCCTGCTGCGCCTGAGTGCAGCAGCTCGCGAGCAGCTCCCAGGGACTGTGCTGCGGCTTACCTTTCCAGAAGAGCTCGAAGGATTCGAGCTTCGCTGGCCCGATGCCATCGTTGGTGACGATCAGGCTCATGGCACGCGGTTCGCTCGGCGTATCGCTTTCGTATACCTCGACGTACGGCCACGACTGCGAGGCGACCAGCTCGCGGTTGGTACGCTCGGCGTCGAATGCCACCCAGAGCGACGCTGCGGCGATCACGACGGCGCCGACGGCAAGCGCGCTCTCGGCCCAGTGCCGATCGAGGAGGGACGGCAGACCATTTTGCGACATGGCGCCCCCGCTAATGCCCGTAGGGGACGGTGGGTACCGGGCATGCCTGCACCCGCGATGGCCGAAAATCAGCCGGCTTGCCGAACTGGCGCTTGCCGAGCCAGCACTCATCGAAAACCGAGCAATAGCAGAATCGGAAGGAGAGGTTGCGCAGGTTCGAGCGCAGCACATCCATGCTCGCCGCGCTCGCCGGGGTGCGCGTTATATAGACGAAATCGAGGGCCTGTCCGGGGCGCAGCACGAGCCCGGCGGTCGAGCTCATACCGAGGCCGCCGCTCATCCAGCTCATGGAAGCTCCAGGCGTCTGGCAGCAGGTGCGCAGGAGCTCTTCAGGGCCGCGCTGGGGCTTGCCTTTCCAGAAGAGCTCGAAGCTCTCGAGCTTCGCGGGTCCGACCCCCTGATTCATGTACAGGAGGGTCATCCCGTCCTTGCCCTCGAGGTTCGTATCGTTCTCGCCGATTTGCATGAACGGCCACGAGTTGGCCGACACGAGCTGGTGCTCGGAGGCCACCAGCTCCCGGTTCGTGCGCTCGGTATCGAAGGCTACCCAGAGTGAGACAGCGGCAATGATCACTGCGCCGATCGCGAGCGCGCTCTCGGCCCAATGCCGATCGAGCAGCGATGGCAAACCGTTCTGCGACATGAAGACTCCCCGAGCCGGCAGCGCCGGCGAAAACACCGCCCCGCGGATGAGCAGCGCGCGAGAAGTCTCATCCGCGGGGCGGCAAGGGGACTCTACAACACCCGCTGGCCCTGCGCGATGGCGTCCTGCAGCTGCCGTTCGCCCGTTTGAGCCTCCCGGTTGAGCTCGCCGAAGACCTGATGCTCCGCCGCAGTCGGTCGCTCGTAGGCGAGGTCGATGTCGGCCGCGAGGTAAGCGAGGTGGCTGCGCAGCTTGGTCTCGTGTAGCAGCGGCCCTTCGCTCGCATGCAGATCGAGTTGCACATAGCTGCCGATCGCTTTATCGAGCGCCGCGAGCGCATCGTGCGCCTTGGCCTCGCTCACCCTGTGGTGGGCGACTGCGGCAGTGAGCTTCTGGCGGGTCGCAATCGCCTGATTGAGCGTCTTATCGAGCGTATCGAGGGCGGCATGGATCTGCATCCCGAGCGCCAGGCGCTCATCGAGCGCGCCGGGCTCGGGGTGTAGCCGCGGGTCGAGCGCCACCTGGAAGGAGCGCTGTGATTTGCGGCCGTTGTAGTCGAGTACCACGGTATAGCGCCCGGGTGCCACTACCGGGCCATCCACCGTATCCTCGAGGCCGCCGGCCGCGGCCGGCGCCTCGAAGTCCGTCACTTCGGTCGCCTCCGCGTAGCGCAAATTCCACTGGAAGGTGTTGGAGCCGGCCGTGACGGCAGTGAGCTTCTCCTCGGCCTCCTGCTTGATCTCGATGGGCGTGCGGTTGTCACGCTGCGCCGGGGTCAGCTTCGGCTGCCTGGTCTTGAGGTGCAGCGCGAAGGTCCGAACCACATGACCTTTGTCATCCAGGAACGTCAGGCTCACCGGCACCTTGCCGTGATAGGTGTCGGGGATGTGGAAGAAGACGGTCGCACCGAATGGCGGGTTCGTCCCGGCATCATGCTGATAGCTCGCCATGGGGCTCGCACCGTAGGCATGGCTCAGCCAGGCTGTTTCCGGAGCATAGACCTGCACCTGGTCGGCACTCACGGCCGGCCGCAAGGACAGCTGCTCGAGCAGAGCCAGATTGTCCAGCACCCAGAACGCCCGTCCGTGCGTTGCGATGGTGATGTCCCCCTGACGGACATTGATGGCGATGTCGCGAACCTGTACGTGCGGTAGATTCAGCGACAGCGCTTGCCAGTGCGAGCCGCCATCGAAGGTCACATACACCGTGCTCTTGGTGCCGAGGAAAAGAAGCCGCGGATCGGACGGGTCCTGGCGCACTGCGAGGACATACTCATCGTCCGGAAGCCCCGCTGTCATCGCGGTCCAGTGCTGACCGTAGTCCGTCGTCTCGTATACGTACGGATGGAAGTCGTCCCACATGTAGCGTGAGGCAGTCAGGTAAGCCGTCCCCGCCGTCGTATGTGAGGGCTCGATGGCACTGATCTCGGCCCACTGCGGCAGGTCAGGCGGTGTGATCGCCTGCCAGGATTTGCCGCCGTCGCGGGTGATGTGCACCAAGCCGTCGGCCGAGCCGGCCCACATCTCCTGCTTGTCGAGGGGCGATACGGCAAGCGCGGAGACGTCAGGGAACACCTCCGCGCTCGATTGGTCGAGGTCGATCGGACCGCCGCTCGGCGCCTCGGTCGAGGGGTCGTTGCGGGTCAGATCGGGGCTGATCGTCTTCCAGGTGCGTCCGAAGTCGGTGCTCTCGAGGATGACCTGTGAGGCGATGAGCAACTGCTTCGGATCCGCCGGCGAGAAGAGGACGGGATGCGTCCAGCCGAAGCGGTATTTCTGCTCCCCGGAAGAGGCGCCTTCCAGGTAGTCCGGCCAGGGACTGACGTCGCGGTACTGCCCGGTTGCGAGGTCGTAGCTCAGGAAGATACTGAAGTAACCGCTGCCATAGGTGATATCGGCGTCTCCCGGCTGCGGCGCGATGAAAGTGCTCTCGCCGTAGGCGACCCGGCGCCAGTCACTGAGCGGAACCATCCCCTCGGAGGTCGCGCTCGGGCCCTCGAAGGAGCCCTCATCCTGCTGTGCGCCGTAGATATGAAAGGGAAACTGCTCATCGAGCGCCACGTGATAGAACTGGCCCGTCGGCTGATTGTGCTCCGTGCTCCAGGTCTTGCCGCCGTCAGTGGACGCCGTGGCCCCGCCATCGTTGCCCTCGAGAAGAACGCTCGGGTCATTCGGATTCACCCAGACGATGTGATTGTCGCCGTGCGGTGTATGGAGTTTCGAGAAATTCCGGCCGCCATCGCGCGAGACCCAGAGGGCATCGACCTCGGGGACATACACGACGTCGGGGTTGGTGGGGTCGGCGAAGATGCTCATGTAGTAGAAGGCGCGCTGGCGCAGACTCCACTTGGAGTTGACGCGATGCCAGCTGCCGCCGCCATCGTCCGAGCGGAAGACCCCGCCGTTCTTCGACTGCACGATGGCATAGACGACCTGCGGATTGCTCGCGGCCACCGCTACGCCGACGCGGCCGAGGATTTCCTGCGGGAAGCCGGAGTTGTGAGAGATCTCGGTCCAATGCGCACCGCCGTCGGTGCTCTTGTAGAGGCCGCTGCCCGGGCCACCGTCATCGAGCTTCCAGGGTGTGCGCGACGCTTGCCACAGGGCGGCATAGAGGACCTGCGGGTCACGGGGGTCCATCACGAGGTCGATGGCGCCCGTCTTGTCATCGACGTAGAGGATCTTGCTCCAGGTCTTGCCGCCATCGGTCGACTTGAAGACACCGCGATCGGGGTCGGCTTTGAAGACGTGTCCCATGGAGGAGGCGTACACCACCTCGGGATTGTGGGGATCGACGGCGAGGCCGCTGATGGTGTGCGTGTCGGCAAGACCCGCCGAGTGCCAGTGCTTGCCCGCATCATCGGAGCGGAAGACGCCGTCACCCGTGATGAAGGTTCCGCGGATGTCGCTCTCACCCGTCCCGACGTAGATCACCTTGGAGTCTGACGGTGCCACGGCAATGGCGCCGATGCTGTCGCTCGTGCCCGGGAGCGTGTGATCGGTGATGTTGCTCCAGGTCACTCCGTAATCGGTGCTCTTCCACACGCCGCCGTCCACCGCGCCCATGTAGAAGAGATTGCGCTCGCCGGGCACTCCGGCGACCGCAACGACCCGGCCGCCGATGTAGGGGCCGACACTGCGCCACTTGAGCTTCGCTTCCGGTCCCTGCGAGGTGGCGGCGGAGGCGACGGTGAGTGTCGCGAGAACGAGTCCCGCTGCCGCGGCGGTGAGGATCCGCCGGGCGCGTGTGCCCGCCAAGCAAGAAGTGCCTGTCATGCGCTTGCCTCCCACGAACGGCCGGCTGCGGTCCGTCCGTGTATTTGTTTTTCATGCGTACCGAATGCGAGACGAAATCATAGGGGAAGGCGGCACTCGGTTCTGCCCACCGTCGACGAGCCGTGCCGCTCATGCGGTGGATGTGCCGCTGCGCGATGTACATCATCGCTTCCCTTAGATAACTACCATAAGTAGCTGATAACAAAGAAATAGCAGTCAGATCCGGGCATGAGCCTTGCTGCGGGGCCACACGATGCGCAGCGGAATCACCCCATCGGAACGGCTCTGAGGGCGGCATACGGTGCCGGAAGCAGGTCTGGGAAACCGAATCGAGCTGGCTCTCACACCCGCGGGAGAGCTGCCGCCCTGCGCTGCGCGCCAGTCCGATACCTCTGACCGGCTGGTGGCGACGGACCTGCCGCCCATCATGATTCTCGCCGATCACTTCGGCTACGCGGGCGGAGTGCGCCACGGCGTGACGACGTACCTGCTCCATGTGTTGCCGCCTCTCATGGCTGCAGGTCTCGACCTGACCGTGTGTTTCCTGCGCGCACCGCACGCTGCTGCAGAGGACCTGCACGCGATGGGCATCCGTCCGGTCTTTTTTGATGCGGGCAAGTGGGACCCGACAGTCGCGCTGCGGATTGCAACGCTCGCCAAACGCAACGGGGTGCGGCTGTTGCATGCGACGGGCGTGAAGGGGACCCTGGCAGCGCGGATCGCCGCACGGCTCATCGGCGCCCGCACGCTGTTACACATGCACGACCTCAATGACCCGGGGGCACTCAGCGTGCTGCAGCGACTCGTGGCGCAGCCCTCGGATGCGGCCGTATGCGTCTCGAAGGCCGTGTGTGAGCTGGCGGTGAGCCGCTATCACGTCTCTCCCGAGCGGGTGCGGGTGGCTCGCAATGGCATTCCGCTCGAGGCCCTGCGCACTGCGGGGGCAGGCGAGCAGGGCCGTGTGCGAGCCGAGCTCGGTATCGAGGCGGACCGTCCGGTGCTCGCCATCATCGGCCGCCTGCATCCGGTCAAAGGTCACCGCGCCCTGCTCGGGATGTTGCCGGCCATCGTGCGCGGCTGCCCCAAGGCTCTGCTGCTCGTGATCGGTGATGGCCCGGAGCGAGCGGATTGCGAGGCGCTCGCTCGCACGCTGGGCATGTCGCGGCACGTACGGTTTCTCGGCCGGCGTAGTGATGTTCCCCGTCTGCTCTCGGCCATCGACCTCGTGTTGATGCCCTCGCAGTCCGAAGGACTCGGGCTCGCCGCCATCGAAGCGTTGGCGGCGGCGCGCCCGGTAGTAGCTTTTGCAGCCGGTGGTCTGCCGGAGGTCGTGACCGACGGCCTCAATGGACGGCTGGTGCCCCCAGGAGACTGCCAGGCGTTTGCCAATGCCGTGATCGAGACGCTGCGCGATCCCGGCCGGCGCTTCTCCTATGCACGAGGCGCCGCCTCGAGTGCCCAGCGCTTTGGCGTCGAGGCGCACGTCCGACGACTCATCGATTGTTATCGGATGACGCTCGCTCCCTGACGGGGCTCCCGAGGCGCCCAGGGACCCTCTTTGGCAGGCGTGGTAAATTACGACGCATGAGAAAAAGGGGAGAGCAACGGTGAATGCCTGGGACGAGAGCGTAAAGGGCACGGTACAGAGCGAGCGGCGGCCGGTGCCGCCTCCTCAGACCGCCGACGAGCTTGGCGAGAGGCCTGCCAGGGCCGCCGGTACCCGCTCGGTCGAGGGGCGGCTGCTGATGCGTCTGCTCGAGTATCTCGGCAATCCGCCCCTGGAGTTCGTGCTCTGGACGGGTGAGCGGATCGCCCCCGCGGGCGCAGCCGTCGTGGCGCGCGTACGGGTCTCCAGCCGTGCGACCCTGCTCGGCATTCTCGCAGATCCCCAGGTTCGCTTTCCCGACGCCTACAGCGAAGGGCGCCTCGAGATCGAGGGCGATCTGGTGCAGCTTCTCGAGACCGTCTATCACGCCGGCCGCAGCAGCCCGCAGCCTTCGGCGCTGCGCCGCCTGGTGGAGCGGCTGCACCGGCCGCACGTGAACACACTGACCGGCTCGCGCGAGAACATCCACCGCCACTACGACATCGGGAACGAGTTCTATTCGCTGTGGCTCGGCGAGACCATGGCGTATACCTGCGCCTACTACCCAACGCCGACCGCTACGTTGGATGAGGCGCAGGTTGCGAAGATGCACCATGTGTGCCGGAAGCTTCGCCTGCGTGCCGGGGAGAGCGTCGTCGAGGCCGGATGTGGCTGGGGAACGCTCGGGGTCCACATGGCGCAGCACTACGGCGTGAAGGTGCGCGCTTTCAACATCTCGCGCGAGCAGGTGGCCTATGCGCGGGCACGCGCGGCAAGCCTGGGGCTGAGCTCCCAGGTCGAATATGTCGAGGACGATTACCGGAACATCTCAGGCCGTTACGACGCCTTCGTCTCGGTCGGCATGCTCGAGCACGTGGGCGTCGCCAATTACCCTGCGCTCGGTGAGGTGATCGCGCGCAGCCTGGGCAGCAACGGCCGGGGTCTCATCCATTCCATCGGCCGCAACCGGCCGGCGCCGCTGCAGCCGTGGATCGAGAAGCGGATCTTCCCCGGCGCCTATCCGCCCTCGCTCGCGGAGATGATGCAGATCTTCGAGCCGCGGGACTTCTCGGTGCTCGACGTCGAGAACCTGCGCCTGCACTACGCGCAGACGCTGCGTGACTGGCTCGCTCTGTTCGAGTCGGCAAGCGGCCGGGTGCGCCAGATGTTCGATGAGAAGTTCGTGCGCATGTGGCGCATGTATCTGGCGGGATCGATCGCAGGGTTCACGACCGGCGCGCTGCAGCTCTTCCAGGTGGTGTTTGCGCCGCGGGACAACAACGACGTCCCGATGACCCGCGAGCACCTGTACGCGCGCTGAGCAGCGTTTCCCCGTGCAGCAATCCTCGGTAAGGCGGGTCTCAGGGGTGCGCACCTGTGACGTTCTGATCGTCGGGGGCGGGCCGGCGGGCTCGAGCGCTGCGTGGAAGCTCAGACAGGCGGGCGCGGATGTCGTGGTGCTCGACAAGGAGCGCTTCCCGCGTCTGAAGCTCTGCGCCGGCTGGATCACACCGGAAGTGGTGCGCGACCTCGGGATGGATATCGCCGCTTATCCGCATCGCTTCCTCACCTTCGACCGGCTGCACGTGCACGTGAAGGGGCTGCACCTGCCGGTGCGTTGCGTGCAGCACTCCATCCGCCGGGTCGAGTTCGATGCCTGGCTGCTCGAGCGCTCCGGCGCGGAGGTGGTGGAGCACACGGTCCGCAACATCCGCGAGGAGGGTGGTGCCTACCTCATCGATGAGGCGTTTCGCAGCCGCTATCTCATCGGCGCCGGGGGCACCCGCTGCCCGGTGTACCGCACGCTCTTCCGCGAGCTCAATCCGCGCGCGAGCGACCTGCAGACCGTCACCCTGGAGCACGAGATCGAGTACGACTGGAGCGAGCCTGACTGCCATCTCTGGTTCTTCGACAACGGCCTGCCGGGATATGCCTGGTACGTGCCGAAGCAGAACGGCTGGCTCAATGTCGGCATCGGCGGCATGGCGGACCGCATCAAGGGCAGCCGGCGCTCCATACATGATCATTGGTCGCTCTTCACCCGCATGCTCGGCGCGAGGCTCGCCAAGGGAGCGCACTACGACCCGACGGGCTACAGCTACTATCTGCGGGGTAGAGTGGATGTGGCGCGGCAAGGGAACGCCTTCATCGTCGGCGACGCCGCGGGCCTCGCGACGCGCGACATGGCCGAGGGGATAGGCCCGGCGATCCGTAGCGGCCTCGAGGCCGCGGAAGCCATCCTGCACGGTAAAGAGTACCGTCTCGATGGTGTCACCGGGGCCAGCCTGGGCGGCGGCCTCGCGAGCCGCCTGCTCGACTGGGCGATGACCCGGGGCGCAGGACGCTCGCCGCAGGCTGCCGCCGCCTGAGGGTCCGGCGGGGCCTGGCTCGCAACCTCGAGGCGGGCCTGGGAGTTACTGTTGCACGGCCCGGCGCGGGGTCCGGGTGGGCCGGGCCTGACCCGGTCCCGGGCAATCGACCCCCATGCAGCTCCTCCTCTCATCGCTCTGGCTCATCCTCGTAACCTGGCTCATCACGCGAGCCGTTCGCCAGCGCAGCGTCCTGGCGAGCGTCCCTGTGAGCACCGGGGCCCCCGACGACGATGCGCCCCAGGTGGCGGTGATCGTCCCTGCGCGCGACGAGGCGGCGAATATCGGTCCGTGTGTCGAATCGCTGTCGGCGCAGCAGTATTCGCCGGACCGTCTCAGCGTCATCGTGGTCGATGATGACTCGAGCGACGATACCGCGGCCATCGTCGCGAAACTGGCGCAGCGCGACCGCCGCATCACGCTCCTTCATGCGCCACCCCTGCCGCCTGGCTGGAAAGGAAAAGTGCACGCCTGCTGCGCAGGGGCGGCTGCCGCGCCGCGCGATGCGGAGTGGCTTTGTTTTCTCGATGCCGACATGCGGGCGGCTCCGCGCGCCCTCACGAGCGCGGTAGTGGCAGCGGCCGATCGCAACCTGGATCTGTTGACGCTGGCGCCGCGGCACCAGCTCGAGAGCTTCGCCGAGCGTCTGATGCTGCCCTGCGGGCTCTATCTGCTCGGCTTCTACCAGAATCTCGCCCGGATCCAGGCACCCGACAGCGATCAGGTGGTGGCGACCGGTCAATTCATGTTGATCCGGCGCGCTGCCTACGATGCCGTGGGCGGTCATGCGCCGGTGCACGATGAGATCTGCGAGGACCTCGAGCTCGCGCTCCTCATGAAACGTCAGGGGTATCGCGTCCTGCTCATGGATGGCAATAGCCTCCTCAGCACGCGGATGTATACGGGATGGGCGACTCTGTGGCCCGGCTTTGCGAAGAACCTGGTTCAGCTCCTGGGCGGTGCCGGGCGCACTCTGCTCGCCGCCCCCATCATCGTGTTGCTTGCATGGGTTGCCGTGTGGCTGCCGCTCCTCGATCTTGCGGCGGTGCTCCATGGCACGAGCGGTGCAGCGGTGGCGCTCGCTCTCGCAGGTCTGGGCACGGGCGCTCTGCTTGGCCTGCATGTCGGAGGTGCGGTGCACTTTCGGATCCCCTGGTGGTACGGGCTCCTCTTTCCGCTCGGCTACACCGCCGGCGCCGTCATGGCGCTCGACAGCATCCGTTGGCGTCTCACCCGGCGCGTCCACTGGAAAGGGCGCGTCTACACCTCATGAGACTCGACAAGCGCTCCCGGCACGAAATGCCCGACGCCTCACCGCCGGGTGCGACCCACGGCCGCGTCGAGCGGTTCTCCAACCTCACGACGATCACGGTCGTGGTCGGGCTCGTCGTCTTCCTCTATCTCATCAGAGAGATTCTGCTGCCCTTCGTGGTGGCAGCCATCGTGGCCTTCGTGGCGACGCCGCTGGTGGATCGGCTGGCCGTGAGGACCGGGCTGCCGCGCTCGCTCTATGCGCTTGCAATCCTGCTCACGCTCATCGGGCTCGGAGCGCTCCTCGGCTGGCTCGGCGCACCGCCGCTCGTACACGAGTTGGGGCGGATTGGCGGCAATCTCGAGGGAACGGTGACGGGCTTCGCGCGGGCGTTGCTCGGGAATCACACGCTCGACCTGATGGGCAAGCGTGTCGATGCCGCCGCAATCGGCGCCATGATTGCGCAACAGGCACAATCGTGGCTGTCACAGGGCCGCATCCTCGAAGTGGCCGCGCTCGGCATCGCAAGCGTCTTCGGCGCCATCCTGACACTGGTCCTCCTCGGTTATTTCCTGCTCGATGCCCACCGTATCGGCCGCGGGCTCGCCTGGCTCATCCCGCCGCGTTACCGCCCCTTCACCACCCGAGTGGGCCGGGACCTCGAGCCGCTGCTGCGTCGCTACTTCATCGGCGTCGGGCTCGTGGTCGTCTATGCCTCGACCGCGGCTTATATCGGGCTCGGCCTCGTGCTGCACATTCAGCACGCGGTCTTTCTCGCGCTCATCACCGGTCTCCTCGAGCTCATCCCGTTCGTCGGGCCGGCCGCCTCGGCGATCATCGCGGGGCTCGTGGCGGTGCAGCAGGCCTCCTCGGCCTGGAGCATCCTCGCTTACATCCTCTACGCCACTGCGTTACGAATCTCCATCGATCAGTTCTTCGGCCCGCTCGTGCTCGGGCGCGCTGCCGCCGTCCGGCCCGTACTCGTGATCTTCTGTTTTCTCGCCGGCGGACTGCTCTTCGGCATCGTCGGTGTCATCCTCTCCGTTCCCGTCGCGCTCAGCATCAAGGTGCTGCTCGAGGTGATCTATCAGGAGCCGGAAGGCGGCGCCTCCTGAGGGCGAGCCGCAGGCCACGCCGGAACTTTTGTGAGCTGTCGGAGTTCTGGTCCTGTCGCCGGCATGCAAGGAGCATTTCCCGTGTCCGTCGAGCTTTCCGAGAAGCGCGGCCTGCGCGCGATTCATCCCGAGCAGTGGGTGTTCAGCCTGGACCGTTGGCTGCGCCGATGGTTGGGCATCTACGAGTTCACCGCACACCGGGACTGCCTGTTCCGCGTGGAGCACTGTCTGGCAGAGGAGAGTCTGCTGCTCTCTGACGGCGTGCGCGTGCGCCGCGGTGATCCGGTCCTCAAGGTTCATCTCTGGAACGAGCACGTTCCCGTCATGGGCCAGCAGGGACCGACCATCGCGTGGGCCCGCCGGGTGAGCCGCGCCATCGAAGCCTCACTGCGCGAGCTCGCACGTCATGTCGCGCAATCTGACCATCTCAACAGCGTGGTGGCCGTCTGCGCCGACATGCGGCTGGCGCCTGCAAAACAATGCTCGCAGCTCACGCGCATCGTGTCGCGGTTCGGCTTCGAGACTCCGACAGACCCCCGCGCCGGCCGGCCGGGGTTCCTGCGCCTTATCGGCGAGAACATCCTGATGGTGATGTTGGTTCTGGCGACCAACCCGATCGCCTTTCGCGCCGCCGTGCTGCGCCGCGATCACGCGCGGGTGGTCATCTCGCGCGCCAAGCTCTTGCGCCTGTACCGCCCCTAGGCGCCGCCCGGCCTTCGCCGGCGAGCCCCCGAGCATCCCCGCGGGGGAGGGCATCTTGGCGGCCGCACGCGTTGCGCCACCGCAACAGCAGTGCCCCGGCCACCGCGCGATACGCCTCTCGCTGAGACAGTGTATGCTTCCCGCCACGATACAGGGGTCTGCGAGTCAAGACTGCGAGGGCAATCGCGGCCGCAGGGCCTGAACGGGAGGGGAGCATGTTGCGGAAGATTGGCGTGCTCTGGGTGGCGGTGGCCACCCTCGGTCTCGCTGCCTGCGGTGGCACCAACAGCCCGACCGGCAAGGTGGCGAGCTCCAATCAGCGAGGCACCCTCATCGACAATCCGGCGTTGCGCATCGCCTCGGTGAATGCGACCGACTTCGCCGCGCAGCTCAGTGCGACCGCCTCAGGCCCGCAGCTGCTGCAGCTCGCCGGCACACCGGCGTGCGGTGTCGACTTCTACTACTTCAAGTATTGGACCGTTGGGCCCGACAACTCCGCGCAGATGGCCTCCGGCGCGCTGATGGTGCCCACCGGCTCCGCGGCTCCCTGCACCGGACCGCGGCCCATCGTCCTCTACGCCCACGGCACGACGACCGACTCGGCCTACAACATCGCCAATATCAGCGACACCTCGAACTCCGCCAACTCCGAGGCGGCGACCATCGCTGCGGTGTTCGCCGCCCAGGGCTATATCGTGGTGGCGCCGAATGATCTCGGCTATGACATCTCGACGCTGGGCTATCACCCCTACCTCAACGGCTCCGAGAATGCCACGGTCATGATGGACGCGCTGACGGCGGCCCGGGCCGCCTTGCTCACCACCTTCACCCCGAATACCAGCGACAACGCCAAGCTCTATATCACCGGATATTCGGAAGGCGGCTACGCTGCGATGGCGACGGTAAAGGCGATGCAGGCGGCAGGTGCCCCCGTCACCGCATCCGCGCCTGCGTCCGGCCCCTACGCGCTCGAGGCATTCGCTGATGCGATTTTCTTCGGTCAGGTGAATATCGGCTCGACGGTATTCGGACCGCTCGTGACCACGAGCTACCAGCATGCCTATAGCAACGTCTACGCACAGACATCGGACGTCTATTCCCCGACCTTCGCGAGCGGCATCGACACGTTGCTGCCGAGCACGACTCCGATCGACGCTTTGTTCCAGAGCGGCAAGCTGCCGCAGACGGCGTTTTTCAACAGCACCACGCCGACCTCCCAAACGGGCATTGGCGCCGTGGACGCGGCGGCAGACCAGCTTCTCGCCCTCCCCGCGAGTCCGCCCTACAGCCCCTCCGAGGCGACCCTGTTCGACCTGGGGTTCGGCAATCCTTACCTCGTGAACGACACTTATCGCGTGGCTTACGTGGACGATGCGGTGATCAATGCAGATCAGGCGGAGATGACGCTGATCGGCGGTGGGACGCTCAATTCGGGCAACGTGGGGCTCGCCGCGACGCCGATGATCGGGTTGCGCAAGGATCTCGCGATGAATGACATGCGCTCCGGTGGCTGGTCGCCGCAGGAGCCGATGCTGATGTGCGGTGGGGACCAGGATCCGACCGTCGCCTTCCAGAATGCGCAAATCATGGCTGCGCTGTGGACGCCTTTCGTCACGGGTGGCCTCGTGAGCGTGCTCGACCTCAACGGGGCGCCGCAGGCGGGCAGCCCCTTTGCGCCGCTGCAGGTCGCACTGCAGGAGACCGAGGCGCAGCTCCTCGCCGCGGGCGGTCTCAACGCGATCGCCTCCTTCCACGCCACAGAGGCGCCGTTCTGTCTGGTGGCGGCACGCGGCTTCTTTGCGCAGGTTCCGTAAGCGGCGAGGGACGATCATGCAGAAGAAAATCGTGACTCTGGCGATCGGGGCTGCTCTCGCGCTCGCCACGACTGGAGCATTTGCCGAGGAGGGCGGCACGAACACCGTCCGCCTCGGCGTGTACTTCGTGCACTTCGATGCCAGCGCGGACGACATCACGGGTCCTTACGTGCCCCCGGGTCTCAATGTTCATCTGGACGATGTCCAGACGCTGTATTTCGCGTACGTCCGCACGCTCTCGACTCACTTCAACGCCGAGTTTGCATTCGGCTATCCGCCGCTCACCAAGACGGAAGGTAGGGGACCTGCGACACTCGGCTCGGTGCGCTACAACGGCCAGGTCATCTCCACCGCGCGCTGGTTCTCGCCGTCGCTGGTCATCAATTATGTCTTTGGTGATGAGAGCACTCGGCTGCGGCCTTACGTCGGCGTCGGCGTGAATTACACGAAGTTCCTCGCGCGTCAGTCGACGGCGGCGGGCAATGCGGCGAGCGGCGGTCCCACTTCGATAGCGCTGCCCTCATCGGTAGGACCGACCGCAACGGCGGGCCTCGACTATGCGCTCGCGGAGCATTGGCATCTCTTCGCCTCCTACTCCGTCGCGCGAGTGAACTCCAAGCTGACGGCGACCACGGCCGGCCTGGCGCGCACCTCGAACATTCATTTCTGGCCGAATACGCTCGTCATCTCCGCGGGCTATTCCTTCTGAGCGGCGAGCGCGCCGCCATCCGGATTGTAGTCGGGATGCAGGCACGATAGTCTGGCCGGATGGGCCGCGTACGCCATCCCAGCACTCCGCTACTGCCCACCTTGTCGGGGCGCAGGAGCCGCACCCGGCTGCTGCCCGGCATCCTGCTGGTGTTTGCGTTGCGCGCGCTCATTCCGCTCGGCTTCATGCCGGCTTCGGACGGAACGCTGTCGCTCATGATCTGCCCGGGCGGCCTGCCGCTCGCACTCCTGCCGCAGGAGAAGACGATGCAGGACGGCATGGGGACGCCCATGCCGCAACCGCATCATCACGGGCACGGAGTCATGGAGGACGGGTTCTGCGCCTTCACTACGGGATGCAGCCCGGCACCGCCTCCGCTGCCTCTGCTTGCGGTGCTCGCACTCCTTGCTGCGAGCCTCGGCGTTGCCCTCACGCACTTGGCCGCGCCCGGCGGCAGCCGTCTCGTCCACGTCCCCCAGGCCCGCGCTCCTCCTGCCGCGGCCTGATCGCGACTCAACAATGAGCCGTACTGACGCCCGGGGCTGACCCCCGGCGGTCGCCTGCGCGTGCGCTGCAGGCGTGATCGGGTCCTCGCGGCCCGCGGGAGAATGTAATTGGCAGGAGACTCGGCTGGCAGTGCGCGAGCGGCGCATTGCCGTATCTATTGGGCACGGACGTTGTGGCCGACGTCACGGCGGCGTATCGGAGCGATCGGACCCGCCCTCATCGCTGCGCTCCTCCTCTTCGTGCCCGTAAGCAGCCACGCTGCAGCGTTCGGCAGCGTCACCGGGACGGTTCAGGATGCGCAGTCCAAGGCCGTCGCCGGAGCCTGCGTGCGGCTTCAGTCCACTGCCTCCGATGCCGTGCTCATGGCAAGAACCGACGCACAGGGTCATTTCAACTTCCCGAACGTGGAGCTCGGTACCTATCAGCTCTCCGTGTTGCACGAGGGGTTCATCACCTCGAGGCAGCCGGTGACGGTCGAGTCCGGATATTTCCCGAATCCTGACATCCTGCTGCTGCGCAGCACCCGGTTGACCGAAGTCACGGTGAGCGCCCCCGCGGAGACGCCGCAGATCGTGACCGCGATAACGCCGATTACGCTCGTGAGCCAGGAGGACATTCGCGGCACGCCCGGAGCGGATCGCACCAACAGTCTCGCGATGATCACCGACTATGTGCCGGGCGCCTACGTGGTCCACGATCAGCTGCACGTGCGCGGCGGACATCAGACGGCATGGCTCGTCGACGGCGTCGAGATCCCGAATACCAACATCGGCAGCAACCTCGGTCCGCAGATCGATCCGAAGGACGTCCAGGTGCTCGGCGCCGAGGGCGGCAGCTATCAGGCTGACGAGGGCGATCGCACCTACGGCATCTTCAACGTGATCCCGAAGAGTGGCTTTGGGCTCGAGAATCAGGGGGTGCTGGATGTCAGTGCCGGCAACTTCTTCCAGACCAACGACTATCTGGGTATCGGCAGCCATACGGGCAAATTCGCCTATTACGCCAGCATCAACGGCAACCGCAGCGACCTCGGAGTCGAGACTCCGGTCTCACAGGTGATCCATGACGCCCAGCAGGGTTACGGCGGTTTCACCAGTCTCATCTATCGACCGGGCGATGAGAACGAGATCCGGCTGGTTGCCCAGGCGCGCGCTGACCAGTACGAAGTGCCGAACGCGCCGGGAGATGCGTTGGCTGACGTGCAGCGCGAGGCTGATACGTTTGCCGTGCTCTCCTGGGTGCATACCTTCCCGAGCCAGGGCGTGCTCACGAGCTCGCTTCTCTATCACTACAACCGGGCCAACTACGACGGCGGCCCCGACGACCGCCCGATCAGTACCACGGACCGGCGCTCATCGGTCTACGAGGGTGCGCAGGAGGATCTGCGCCTGAGCTTCAGCCGCAATCACTTCGATGCGGGCGTGTTCGGCTTTGCGCAGCAGGACCGGGAGGACTTCCATCTGCTCTTCAATGACCCCACCGCCTCGCCGCTGCCGCCGATCGCCGAGTCGATCCACCCTGGCGGCGGCCTCGCGGCCGCCTACCTGCAGGATACGTTTCAGGCTGCCCACTGGCTGTCGCTCTCGGCCGGCGTGCGCCAGACCCATTTCCGGGGCAACGTCACCGAGAATGCGACGGACCCGCGGCTCGGCGTGGCCGTGATCCTGCCGCGGCTCGATTGGGTGCTGACCGCCTTCTGGGGCAAGTACTACCAGGCGCCGCCGCTCGCGACGCTCTCGGGGCCTCTGATTCCGTTCGCGAGCAGCAGCGATACCGGTTTCCTGCCGCTGCACGGCGAGCGCGACCGGGAGCGGCGGTTCGGCGTGAGGATTCCGCTCGGGGGCTGGAGCCTCGAGGCGGACTACTTCGTCAACGAGGCGAGGAACTTCTTCGACCACGATGCCATCGGCAACTCCAATGTCTTCTTCCCGCTCACCATCCAGGGAGCGCTGATCAAGGCCTATGAGCTGTCGGTGCGCTCGGCGGTTTTCTGGCGCGACACGCGCCTGCACCTCGCCTTCTCCAACCAGACGGCCGACGGCTTTGGCGGCATTACGGGCGGGCTCACCGCTTTCGAGCCCGGCGCCGGCTATTTCGCCCTCGATCACGACCAGCGGAACACCCTCAACGCCGGCATCGACACCAATCTGCCGGCGCACTTCTACGCGTCGCTGAGCTTCTATTACGGATCAGGGTTCGCCAACGGCGCGGCGCCGCCGAGCCATCTGCCGAGCCACGGCGAGCTCGACCTCGCCGTCGGCAGGATGCTGACGCGCGACCTGACTCTCTCCGTCACGGCGCTCAACATCACCAATCGCCATCTGCTCACCGACAACAGCCTGACCTTCGGCGGCGTGCACTGGAACGATCCGTTCCAGATCTACGCGCAGTTACGTTACCGGTTCCACTACTGAGCCGCTACGCTGCTGCTCCGGGGCCGCGGCGGCGGCCGCGCCACGCTCGATGATCATCCGGGCGATGAGGCCCGGATGGTTGTCGGCGAGCTCGAGCGAGCCGCCGTGAAGTCTCGCGATGGCCTCGACCAGGCTCAGCCCGAGTCCGACCCCGGGCGTGCCGCGGCTGGCATCGCCGCGGAAGAAGCGCTGGGCCGCTCTCGGCCGGTCGGCCTCCGGAATGCCGGGACCGTCGTCGGCAACGGTGACGGCCACGAGGCCCTGGGCCAGGCGTGCGACCTCGAGCTCGATGTGGCCGCCGGGAGCCACGAACTTGAGAGCATTGTCGATGAGGTTGTTGATCGCCTGGGCGAGGAGCACGGCGTCGCAGCGGGCTCCGGTCGGACCGTGATCGCGCAAGCAGAGGCTGAGACCTTTGAGCTCCGCCGCCGGGAGATAGAACTCGACCGCCTTGGCGACGAGCTCGGCGAGATCGGTCTCGACGAAGTTGGAGCGACGCAGGCCGGCGTCGATCTCCGCGAGACGCAGCAAGGCATTGAAGATGCGGATCACTCCGTCGACGTCGGCCACCGCGGCATCGATCTCGGCGAAGGTCTCCTGCAACGGCGGCCGTGTGAGAGAGAGCTCCTCCAGGCGTGAGCGCAGCTCGGCGAGCGGCGTGCGCAGATCGTGAGCGATCGAGTTGGAGACGTTGGCGATGCCGTGCACGAGCTGCTCGATCTGCTCGAGCAGGCGGTTGATCGTCTGCGCGAGCGTGTCGAGCTCATCGCCGCTCGAGCGGACCTTGAGCCGGTGGCTGAGATCGCCGCGCATGATCGCGGCGACGGTCTGTTGCGTGCTCTGCACGCGCGCGAGCAGCGCGCGGCGGATGAGCAGTGCGCCGATGAGCCCGGCGACCGTCAAAACCGCCACCGCGCCGGCGAGGCCGTACCAGAAGCGCCGCTCGATGGGCGCGAAGCGATCGACATCGCGGCCGACCAGCAGGCGGCAGCCGCCCGGCAGGGTCGCCAGCACCATGGCGACCATCGTGTGCCGCCCGTCGAGCGTGACGGGGAGCGTGTAGCTGCCCGCATGCGCGGGGATGCTCTGCGGCCAGGCAGGCAGGTTGCCGGCGAGCGGACGGCCGGCGGCATCGGAGAGCAACAGCATCCGCTCGCCGGCGATCTGCATCCCGACGCGCTCATCGATAAAGGCCTTGAGACCGGCCGCACCCCGCAGATCAAAGACGTGTACCAGCCGTTGGGAGTCTTCCTGCAGGATCTCGAAGCGAAAGTCCTTGATGGTTTCCTGCCAGGCATAGAGGAGCGGCGCGGCGAAGAGAACGAGCGCCGTGAATGCCAGCAGGACATAGCCGGTGGCGAGGGTCACGGCAGAGGAGCGGATGACGCGGGTCACGTGATGTGCTGCCGCCGAGTGGTGCTCAGCCCGCGCCGGCAACCGGCGGCGGCTCGGCGCTGATCATGTAGCCGGCATTGCGGACGGTTCGCAGCAACTGCCGCTCCTCATCCGCATCGATCTTCTGCCTGAGCTTGCTGATGTGCACGTCGACGACATTGGTCTCCGGGTCGAAGTGATAGTCCCACACGTTCTCGAGCAGCATGGTCCGGGTAACGACCTGACCGGCGTGGCGCACGAGGTACTCGAGCAGCTTGAACTCCCGCGGCTGCAGCTGGATCGCGCGCGCGCCGCGCCAGACCTTGCGGCCGAGCAGATCTATGCGCAGATCCCCGACTTCCAGCGCGGTCTGTGCGGCATCCTGCCGCCGCCGCCGGCTGAGCCCATCGATGCGCGCGAGCAGCTCGCCGAAGGCGAACGGCTTGGTGAGGTAGTCATCGCCGCCCGCGCGCAGACCCTTGATCCGCTCATCTACATCGCCGAGCGCGCTCAGGATGAGGATGGGCGTGGGGTTGTCCGCCTTGCGCAGCGCATCGATGATGGTGAGCCCGTCGATGTTGCCTGGGAGCATGCGGTCCATGATGATGACGTCGTACCGTTCGCTGACCGCGAGGAACAAACCGTCGCGGCCGTTCTCGGCGTGATCGGTAGTGTGGCCGGCCTCCTTCAGCCCCTTGGTGACGAATCTCGCCATCCGCTCGTTGTCCTCGACGACGAGGATCTTCATGACTGTGACTCGATGGCCTCGACGGCCGCACGGGTGTCCGGGACTTCCTCATGATGGTGGCCGTGCCACCAGGCCGTCAAACGCTCATTGAGCCGATCCAGATAGAGATAGATCACCGGCGTCGTAAAGAGCGTCAGCGTCTGGCTGAGAAGGAGGCCGCCCACCATGGTGTAGCCGAGCGGCTGGCGCAGCTCCGAGCCGGTGCCGTGGCCGAGCATCAGCGGCAGAGCGCCGAGCAGGGCCGACATGGTCGTCATCATGATCGGCCGGAAGCGCAGCAGGCAGGCCTTGCGGATCGAGTCGCGCGGCGAGAGGTGCTCCTCGCGCTCGGCCTGGATGGCGAAGTCCACCATCATGATGCCGTTTTTCTTGACGATGCCGATGAGGAGGATGATGCCGACGAGCGCGATGATCGACAGGTCGAAGTGGAAGGCCATCAGCATGAGCAGCGCCCCAACCCCCGCCGACGGCAGTGTCGAGAGAATCGTGAGGGGGTGGATGTAGCTCTCGTACAACATGCCGAGAATGATGTACACGACCACGATGGCCGCGAGGATCAGGTAGGGCTCGCTCGCGAGGGAGGCCTGGAAGGCCTGGGCGGTCCCCTGGAAGGTAGCCGTGATCGTGCCGGGTAGATGCAGCGCGTCGGACGCCTTCTGGATGGCGGTCACCGCCTGACCGAGCGAGGCGCCCGGGGCGAGATTGAACGACAGGGTCACGCACGGAAACTGGTTCTGGTGATTGATCGAGAGCACCGAGGCGTGGTGGGTATCGAACTTCACCATCGTCGAGAGCGGCACCATCTGCCCGTTGAGGGGCGAGCGGATATAGAGCTCGTGGAGAGTGTTCGGGTCCTGCTGCAGCTTCGGAGGAACTTCCAGGATGACGTGATAGGCGTTGAGTTGGGTGAAATACTGGGCCACCTGAGCCTGCCCGAACGCATCGTATAGCGTCTGATCGATCAGCGAGATCGGAATGCCGAACCGCGCAGCCTGGTCGCGGTCGATATCGACCTTGAGCTGGGTGCTGTTGGTCTGCTGATCGGAGGCGACGTCGGCGAGCTGAGGGAGCCTCCTCATTGCTTCGAGCATCTTCGGCGCCCATTCGCTCAGCTCGTCGAGATCCGAATCCTGCAGCGTGTACTGATACTGCGTCCGCGAGGTGCGTCCGCCGACGTTTACGTCCTGGGCAGACTGCAGATAGATCGTCGCGCCCGGTACGTTGGCGATCTCCTTGCGCAGCCGGCGAATGATCTGATCGGCGCTCGCTTTGCGCTGATCGCGCGGCTTGAGGCTGAGCTCGGTGAACGCATTGTTGAGTGGATGGCCGCCGCCGAGGAACACCATCGAGGCGGCAACGTCGGGATCCTTCGAGACCACGGCGAGGAGCTGCTGCACCCGCCTGTTCATCTCGGCGAACGAGATGTCCTGGGAGCCGTCGGTGAGGCCCTTGATGAGGCTGGTGTCCTCCTGCGGGAAGAATCCCTTCGGCTCGATGACATAGAGACCGCCGGCCAGCACCACCGTCGCCGCGAAGAGCAGCAGCGTCTGCGTTTGATGACGCAGTACGAAATCGAGCCCGCGCTCATAGAGCGCCAGTGCCCTCTGGAAGACCCGCTCACTGGCCTCGTAGAGGCGGCCGTGCCGGATGTGGCGCTCGTCACGCAGGAAGAGGGAGCACATCATCGGCGACAGGGTGAGCGAGACGAAGGCGGACACCACGATCGTGAGGGTCACGGTGATCGCAAACTCACGGAACAGGCGCCCGACGATCCCGCTCATGAGCAGCAGCGGGATGAACACGGCGATGAGCGACAGGCTGATCGACATGATGGTGAAGCCGATCTCCCCGGCCCCCTTGAGCGCCGCTTGCAGCGGCGTCATCCCGGCCTCGATGTGCCGATAGATGTTCTCGAGCATGACGATGGCGTCATCGACGACGAATCCGACGGCAATCGTGAGCGCCATCAGCGAGAGATTGTCGAGGCTGTACCCGAGCACGTACATCACGGCACACGTGCCGAACAGGGCAAGCGGCACCGTGATGCCGGGAATGATGGTTGCCCACACGTTGCGCAGGAAGAGAAAGATCACGAGCACGACGAGCGAAATGGTCACCATCAACGTGTATTCCACGTCGTGCACCGATGCATCGATGGTTACCGTGCGATCGTTGATCTTGTCCAGCTTGATGGCAGGCGGGAGCGAGGCCATGGCCTGCGGCAACACGGCCTCGACGCGCTTCGCCGTATCGATGACATTGGCGCCCGGCTGCTTGAAGATCATCAGCAGCACGCCCGGCTTGCCGTTCTGGTAGGCGGCGGCCTGCAGATTCTCCGGTCCCGCCACCGCGCGGCCGATGTCCTTGATGCGCACGGGCGCACCATTGCGATAGGCGACCACCACGTCGTTCCACGGCTTCGCGCTGACGAGCTGATCGTTGTCGTAGATGGCAAAGGTATGCAACGTCCCGTTGATGGCGCCTTTGGCGGCGTCCACCGTTGCTGACTGGATGACGCTCTGGACATCCGTGAGCTGGACACCCATGTTGGCCATCCTGGCGGGGTCGACCTGGACGCGCACCGCCGGCTTCTGCTGGCCGCCGAGCGAGACCTGACCCACGCCCGAAACGCGCGAGATCTGCTGGACGAGGATGTTCTCCGCGAAGTCATCGACGGTCGTGAGCGGCAGAGTGTCCGAGTGAACCGCGTAGATGAGGATCGGCGAGTCGGCCGGATTGATCTTGCGGTAGGAGGGCGGGCTCGGCAGATCCTTCGGCAACTGGCCGGCGGCGGCATCGATCGCGGCCTGGATGTCCTGCGCAGCGGCGTCTATGTCGCGGTTGAGATCGAACTGCACGGTGATCTGGGTGGAGCCGAGCACGCTCTGCGAGGTGAGCTGCGAGACGCCCGGGATGTCCATGAACTGGTACTCGAGCGGTGTTGCAACCGCGGAGGCCATGGTCTCCGGACTCGCGCCAGGGAGGTTGGCGCTCACCAGAATGGTCGGGAAGTCGACCTGCGGCAGCGGCGCGACGGGCAGCAGCGGGAAGGCCACCAGGCCGACGAGGAGAATCCCCGCCATCAGGAGCGAGGTGGCGATCGGCCGGCGGATGAAGGGAGTCGAGAGGCTCATGAGGCCCGGTGTCCTGCGGTCCCGGCCCGCGCGGCGCTTGCAGCGTCGCCCGCCGCATGCTCTGGAGACAGAACCCGCACGCGCGCACCGGGCTGCAGCCGGAAGGCATTGCTGGTGACGACCTGCTGGCCTGCCTCGAGCCCCTGGGTGACGACCGCGATCGTCTCGCTGTTGTTGGCGATGGTGACCGGCTGTGCCGTGACGGTCGAGTCGGGTCTCACCAGATAGACGAACGTGCCCTGCGGTCCGCGCTGCAGTGCCGCGGCCGGTATGGTGAGCGCACTCGCATCCGTCCGCACGAGCAGGCGCAGGTTGACGAACTGCCCCGGCCAGAGTGCGAGCTTCGGATTGGGGAAGACGGCCTTCAGGCGGATCGTGCCCGTCGTCTGGTCGATCTGATTGTCGATCAGCTGGACCGTGCCGCGATCGAGCGCTTTGCCGTCCTCGTCGTGGGAGACCGCCTCGACGCTGACCTGACCGTGCGACATCGCATCGGCAACGGCCACGAGCGTATCTTCGGGCAGAGTGAAGATCACCGTGATGGGCTGAAGCTGCGTCAACACGACGATGCCCCCGGTGTCCGTCGAATGCACGATGTTGCCCGGATCGATGAGGCGCATACCCGTGCGGCCATCGATCGGTGCGGTGATGCGGGTGTAGCTGAGCTGTGTCGCGGCATTCTCGATCGCGGCGCCATCCGCCTCGGTCTGGGCTTTGAGCTGAGCGACCAACGCGCGCTGGGTATCGACGGTCTGCTGGCTCGCGAGCCTCTTCGGCTCGAGGATGACGTAGCGGGCGAGGTCCTTACGAGCATCGGCGAGTTGCGCCTCGTCCTTGGCGAGCGTGGCGCGCGCCTGATCGAGAGCGGCCTGAAACGGACGGGGATCGATCTGGGCGAGGAGCTGGCCGCGCGCGACCTGCTGGCCCTCGGTGAATCCGATTTTGGTGAGCTCGCCGTCCACTCGCGCTGTCACCTTCACGGTGTAGTACGCCTGTACGGTGCCGAGTCCGTCGAGATAGACGGGAACGTTCTGCCGCGTGACCCGTGCGGCATCCACCTGAACCGCAGCGGGGGCCGCATCATGCGCCGCTCGGGCCGAGCTCGATCCCGCCGGGGCGATGAGCCATGCGAAGAGTGCCAGCGCCGCGAGTCCGCCGGCCGCCATGACGAGCCGGGTCCGGCCCAATCGAATTGCGATGTTCACGAGTGTTGCCTCGAGAGAGTCCGGCGGAGGCGAAGCGCGCTCATGTGCGCCACCCGCCGCCCAATGCATTGAACAGACCGACCACGGCCTGAAGATGGGCGAGCTGCGTCTGCGCGAGCGCATCCTCGGCCGTGAAGAGCGCGGTCTCGGTATTGAGCACGGTCAGGATGTTGATGGTGCCGGCGTGGAATTGATCCTGCGCCAGCTCATAGGCGCTGCGCGCCTTCGCGGCGGCGTTCTGCTCCCGCGCGAGCTGCTCGCCCGTCGCACTCACGGCGCTGAGCGCATCCTCGACGTTGCCGAAGGCCGAAATCACCGATTTGTGATAGTCGGCGAGCAGCTCCTGGTAGCGCGCCTCGTTGAACCGATATTGCCCGAGAAGCTCACCGCCGTGAAAAATGGGCTGGGTGATGCCGCCGGAGAGTGAGTAGATGCGGCTGCCCGGCTCGAGCAGACGCGAGAGCGCAGGGCTCTCGAAGCCGCCGCTCGCGGTGAGCTGGATGGTCGGAAAGAAGGCGGCTCTGGCGGCGCGGATGTCGGCGTTGGCGGCGATGAGCTGCGCCTCCGCGCTCGCGACATCCGGGCGCCTGCTGAGCAGCTGCGATGGCACTCCGGCAACCACCGGGGGTGCCGAGATGCCCGTCAGCGAGTTGGCCGCGACCTCGAGCGACTGAGGCGTCGTGCCGACCAATATGGCGAGCGCATCGATCTGCCGGCGCTCTTCTTGCTCGAGCGGCGGGATCGTGGCCGCGACCGTCGCCACCACGGTCGCCTGTTGGGCGACATCGAGGGCAGTCGAGGTGCCGACGGATTCATCCGTCTGGAAACCCTGAAGGATCTGCTCGGCGCTCGCCAGATTCTCGTGCGCGATGCGCAGGCGGTCGCGCAGCTCGAGAACCGAGAAGTAGGTATCCGCGATGCTCGTCATGATGCTGAGCTCGATGGTTTCGCGGTCGTAGCGGCTGGCCGTCGCACTCGCAAGAGCCGCGGAGCGGATGGCGCGGTTCTCCCCCCAGAAGTCGAGCTCGTAGGTGGCGCTCAATCCCGCAACGAATTCATTGAAGAGCTGCGAGCTGTCGCTCGCCGGACTCAACTGGCGCTGGCGGGAGCCGCTCGCGTTGGCTCCGAGCGAGGGCAGGAGCGGGGCGCTGCTGATGCGTACCTGAGCGTCCGCCTGACGTACTCGCGCGATTGCCGCGGCGAGGTCATCGTTTGCCGATCGTCCGGTGCTCATCAGGCGGGTGAGCTCTGCGGAGTGGAATGCGCGCCACCAGTCGCTCGAGGGCCAGCCCTGGGGCAGGCGCGCCGCTTCAGGGAGGGTCCACGCGGCGGGCGCCGGGTTTTCCGGGCGGTGGTACGCAGGCCCGAGGCTGCAGCCGCCGAGGATGAGCACCACCATCGCACCGGCGCCCCGCCATTGCATTGCTCCCCGAATCATCGCCCCACGAATCATCCACGCCTCCGGATCGAGACCCGCGCGGAATGATCGCTCCGGCCCCATTGGGCCCCGATGGGCGAATGATTAAATCCTGTTAATCCCCAGCACCGGGCAGCAAGGCGCGAGGTGGCCGGGCGCGGATCGCCGCGGATTCGAGCCAGCCGCCGGCGGCTGATCGGCTAGAGCCATCCCCGGGCGCGCGCCAGGCGGGCGGCCTCGATGCGATTGGCCGCGCCCAACTTGCTGATGGCCTCGGAGAGGTAGTTGCGCACGGTGCCTTCGGAGAGGTGCAGCTCCGCGGCGATCTCGGCGCTCGAGCGGCCTTCTCCGGCCCGCCAGAGGATCTGCCGCTCGCGCTCGGTGAGCGGGTCGGGCTCGCTGCTCCAGGCCTCGGAGGCGAGCTCGGGATCGATGACGCGCTCGCCGCGATGCACCCGCCGCACCGCATCCGCAAGCTCCGCCGAGGGCCGGTCCTTGAGCAGGTACCCCTTCGCGCCGGCATCGAGGGCCCGCCGCAGATAGCCGGGGCGGGCGAAGGTCGTGAGGATGATGACGCGCACCTCCGGGTATCGCTCACGCACCTCGCCGGCGAGTGTCAGGCCGGTCATTTCCGGCATCTCGATGTCGGTGACCAGCACGTTTGCCGCGTGTGCGGCAAGAGCTGCGAGCGCGGCACGGCCGTTGGTTGCGCGCGCACAGACGGCGATGTCAGGTTCCGTCCCGAGCAAGGCGGCGAGCGCGCCCAGCACCATGGCCTGATCTTCCGCGATGGCGACCTGGATCTTGCCCATCTCAGGCCCCCGCCCGCGCGGGAATGGCCACGATGAGGCGCGTGCCTTTGCGGGAGTCGATCTCGAGCCGGCCCCCGAGCGCCTCGATACGCTCGCGCATGCCGCGAATTCCATTGCCCTCGCGCTCGATGGTGCCCCGGCCGTCATCCTGAACCGACAGCTGCGCACCGCCGGCGTCGGCTGCCAGCTCGAGCCGGCAGCGCGTGGCGCCCGCGTGCCGCAGGATGTTGGTGACCGCTTCACGCAACACCAGCGAGAGCACTGACTCGTGCGCGGGCTCGAGCCGCAGGCTCTGCGCCTGCCAGTCGAGCCTGACACCCGCCGCCTCCAATACCCGGCGGGCGCGGGCGATTTCCGCGGCGATCCCTTCGGGCCGATAGCCGCGGATCGCTTCCCGGACCTCGCTCAGCGCCTGGCGGGCAATCTGCTCCACCTCACCGATTTCCCGGCGCGCGCCCGCCGCATCGCTGCCGAGGAGCTTGCCGGCGAGCTCGGATTTGAGCACGACGACCGAGAGGGTGTGGCCGAGGACATCGTGCAGATCCCGCGCGATGCGCTCGCGCTCGGCAACCTTGGCGAGATGCTCGATCTCCTCCTGGGCGCGCAGCAGGCGCTCGGTGGCGCCGCTGCGCAGCGCCTGGATGAGATTGCCGGTGCCGATGCAGGCGGCGAGGAACGACAGGCTCCCCCATTCCCAGGGATTCTGACGCAACAGGAGACCTTCGGCGGCGGAGACGAGGGTAGAGGCAACGATCGTCCCGATGGCAAGGAAGAAAGAGCCCGTCGCGTACGGCATCATGCTGGCGACGTAGATGAATATGGTGGCGCCCGCACTGGGGTTCATGGGGTAGTAGGCGGCGCCGAGAATGGCCATTGCCAACAGCATGAGCAGGCGCGTGCGGTGGCGGCGCGACCAAATGACCCCCGCGTAGACACCGAGGAAGCAGGAGTACACGCCGGCAAGAACGAGCCAGTCGCCTCTGGAGCCGCGCTGCAGCGGCTCGATGAGGAAGAAGACGGAGTAAATGAGCCAGATGAGGTTCCATGCCCGCCACCTGCCGGCTTTCTCGGGCAGGGTCAATCCGGCGTGGCGGGCAGAGTCGATCATCAGGTCTCCTCGCTGCGCAGGAAGGTAATCCAGGCCGCGGCGAGCATCAACAACGTGAAGCCACCGAGGGCCGCCCCATGCAGCGCCATCCCGTTGGCCGGAGCGAGTCTCACGCAGATCAGAGCGATCTGCGCCAGGTGATAGCTCGGTAGCGCGGGCGCAACGACCTGCAGCCAGTGCGGCAGCGTGCTCACCGGCATCCAGAAGCCGGAAGCGAACGAGAGCGGCAGGTAGAACACGTTGATGATGCCGGGTCCGGCGTTCGGGGGGACGAGGTAGGCGATGAAGAAACCCATGGCGGCGAAAGAGATCGAGCCGGCAACGGCCAGACCGGCGAGCGCGGCGGCCTGAGTCGCCGCGATGGTGATGCCGCCGAGCGTAATGCCGAGAAGTATGAGCACGGTCGCGATGATCAGCGCGAATGCCGCGCAACTCACCACTTTCGCGCCGATATAGGCGAAGCGCGGCATCGGGCTCGCCCGCTTCAGGTCGAGCCAGCCCTGCGCCCGCTCCATCGCGAGCACGAGCCCTATTCCGAAGAGACACGACGATACGACGCCCATGCAGGTGTAGCCGGCGACGAGATAGAGCGCCGCGGGCGTGCCCCGGTAGGCGACGCCGAAGATCAGGTAGAACATGACGGGAAAACCGATGACCGACAGCGAGTAGGCGCGCGAGCGCAGCAGGCGCGCGAGCTCGTACTGCGTCTCCTTGAGCAGAATGCGCAGCGGAAAGAGGACATCGGCGGTTTGCGGGGGAATGGCCAGCGTGTGGGTGCTCATGGGGCGTACTCCGGCAGGGGTCCTGGGATTGCGCAGGGTTCGAGGTGTCGGATCAGTCGTGTGGGCTGTTTCCGCCGGTGAGCGCGAGGAAGGCCTCCTCGAGCGGCGCGGCGGAGACTTCGAGCCCGTGCAGGGATTCGTCCTCGAGCAACAGCCGGCGCACGACTTCCTCGGGACGCTCGGCGCAAATGACGATGGCATCGCGATCGCTCTCGAGGGAGATGACCGATGGCAACGTGCGAACATGGTCGGGGTCGAGCCTAGTCACACAGCGGATACGCCGCCCCGACACACCATGCTTGATCTCACTCGGCGTGCCCTCGCGGATGAGCCGGCCCTCGTCGATGACGATGACACGGTTGGCGAGTGCGTCGGCCTCTTCCAGATAGTGCGTCGTGAGCAGCACCGATCTGCCGGCGGCGGCGAGTGCGCGCACCTCGTCCCAGAGGCGGCGGCGCGATTGCAGATCCATCCCGACGGTGGGCTCATCGAGGAGCACGAGGTCCGGATCGCCGCAGAGTGCGAGTCCAAACAGCACCCGCTGTCGTTGACCGCCCGAGAGGTCGCCGAATTTCCGGCTCTCGATATCCGCGAGGCCGGCGCTGCGGATGATCTCGGCCGTGGGCAGAGGATGCGGGTAGTAGCTGCGAAAGAGCGCGATGTGCTCACGCACGAGCAGCGTTTCCGGCACGCGGGCGACCTGGAGCATCGCGCCGATCCGCCGCCGCGCCTCCGCCGAGCGCGGGTCACGCCCGAGTACCCGCACGCGCCCCTCGTCCGGCGAGATCAGTCCGAGCAGGAGGCGTACCGCGGTCGTCTTGCCGGCGCCGTTAGGGCCCAACAGGGCGACGACTTCGCCGCGCCGCAGCGTCATGTCGAAGCCGCGCAACGCCTCGGCCTTCCCGTAGCGCTTCACGACGGATTCGAGAGTCGCGACCGGGCTCGTGGTCACGGGGCTCGAGTCTGCGGCGGCTGTCGGGGTGGTGGGCTCGGCCGGCGAGGCGCCGGGAGGGGCGGTGAGGGTCATCGACATGGCTCGTCTCCTGCCGCGGCGCGATCTTTGGGCGGCGGCGGCAGCATCGCGCACGCGCACCCGCCGTCCCAGTGTCGATCGTCACCGGCGCGGAATGACATCTGTCATCTCCGCGCATTACTATCCCGGCACCATGAGGATTGCAGGCGTTCCTTACCGCACGATCTGGCCGCTCGAGTCCGGGGCCGTCCGGGTGATCGATCAGTCGCGGCTTCCGTTCGAGCTCGTCGCGCGAGATCTGGCGACGCTCGAGGACGCGGCTCACGCCATCACGACGATGGTGGTGCGGGGAGCGCCGCTCATTGGCGCAACCGCAGCGTACGGGCTTGCGCTCGCGCTGCGGGCGGATGCCTCCGACCGGCGCATCGAGGAAGCTGCAGAGACTCTGCGTGCAACCCGTCCCACTGCGATCAACCTCGCATGGGCGTTGGCGCGAGTGCGCGCCGTGATCGCGCACCTCGACCCGGAGCAGCGCTTCGCGGCTGCATTCCGCGAGGCGGGAGAAATCTGCGAGGCCGACGTAGAGCAATGCCGCGCCATCGGCGCCCACGGCCTGAACATCATTCGACTGCTCGCGAAGCTCACGGCGCGCCGCGTCAACATCCTCACGCACTGCAATGCAGGATGGCTGGCGTGTGTGGACTGGGGCACGGCGCTGGCACCGATCTATATGGCGCACGATGCCGGAATTCCCGTGCACGTCTGGGTGGATGAGACACGGCCGCGCAATCAGGGCGCGGCCCTCACGGCCTACGAGCTCGGGGCGCACGGTGTCCCGCATACCGTGATCGCCGACAACCTCGGTGGCCATCTCATGCAGCACGGTGCGGTCGATCTGGTCATCGTCGGCAGCGATCGTGCCACGGCCGGCGGCGATGTCTGCAACAAGATCGGGACGTACCTCAAGGCACTGGCGGCGAAAGACAATGATGTGCCGTTCTATGCAGCGTTGCCCGTGAGCACCATCGACTGGAGTCTCGACAGCGGACGCGACATCGAGATCGAAGAGCGCTCGCCGACAGAGGTTACGGAGGTGATTGGCCGTACGCCTGCGGGTGATGTCAGCAGCGTCAGGATCGTGCCTGAAGGCAGCATGGCACTCAACCTGGCCTTCGATGTGACACCGGCGCGCCTCATCACGGGCATCATCACCGAGCGCGGCGTCTGCTCTGCCAGCTCCGAGGGTCTGTTGAGCCTCTATCCGGAGAGGGGCCCGACGACATGACTGAGGATGCTCAGGCCGACGCCGGGCTTCGCGCGGCGGTAATCACGGGTTGCCGGGAGCTGATACGGCTCGGTTTGACGTACGGCACCTCGGGCAATGTCAGCTTGCGCCGTGACCCGTCGAGCTTCTTCGTCAGCCCCACCGGCATGGCCTATGAAACCCTGCAGCCGGGCGACGTTCCGCTCGTGACGTTGGATGGCCGCTGGTTCGGGCGCCGTCAGCCTTCGAGCGAGTGGCGGTTTCACCGGGATATCATGGCGGCGCGCAGCGACGTCGGCGCCATCGTGCATGCCCACTCCAGATATGCGACTGCGCTCGCCTGCACCGGCAGCGGCATCCCGCCGTTTCATTACATGGTGGCGGTCGCAGGCGCAGAGGATATCCGCTGCGCTCCCTATCACACGTTTGGCACGCAGGAGTTGTCTGACGCCGCGTTGGCCGCCCTCGAAGGACGCAAGGCCTGCCTCCTCGGGCACCACGGAATGATTGCTACCGGAACCGATCTCGCGGCTGCGCTGAAGCTGGCGGGCGAGGTGGAAAGCCTGGCCGCGCAGTACTGCGCCGCACGGGCCCTGGGCAACGTGGGGCTGCTGGATGAGGGGGAGATGCGGCGCGTCGTGGACAAGTTTCGCACCTACGGCAGCCAGGACGCAGCCGATCCGGCGCTCGCCTGCGGCGGGCAGCATCTGCCTCCCCGACGAGCCTGAGGCTAAAACCGCAGCCCGATCCTGACAGGGATGAACTCCTGCTTCCGCCCGCCCTCGTCGAAGCGCATATAGCGCGCATCGACGAAGAACGAGCCTCCCTGGGCGAGGGCAAACTCGAAGCCGGCGCCGGCATTCTCCTCGAACTTCAGACCGGTGCTGGCCTCGCCGATCTTGAGGCTCGCGACGAACGGCCCGCGGAAGCAGAAGTAGAAGCCGCAGAAGATCCCGTCGACCAGGGCGTGCTGGAAGTAGTTGTCACGGCGGTCGTACCAACCGCCGCCGGCGAGGAAGTAGAGCCGGATGTGCGGGCTGAGCATCGTGTCGAGCTCCGCGTCGAGATCTCCGCCCCACATTTCAGTGCGTCCCCAGTCCACCGGGGTGTTCAGGGCGGCGGCCGCCACCGCGAGCAGGGGCGGTTTGATGTGAAAGTGCTGATACATCCCGTCGGCGCGCAGGGCGAGTGGCAGGTGGGAAAAGGGCTGCCAAGTGATTCCCAGGCCGATGTTCACGCCGTCATCGAGATCCTGCCGCAAGGCACCCTCGGCGAGGGTGGGGCCCCCCTCGATCTGGACGTGAAACGGCCGATAGCGGAAAGCGCTGAAGGATGAGCCGGCGGAGTATGTGGAATCGTTCTCACCGTGCTGCGCAAGCGCGGGCGTCGCTGCGCCCAGCGCGACCAACACGGCAAGGCAGACGGACTTGCTCATGGTTTCCTCCCTCGTTTGCTCGAGGGTCGGGTCCTGTTTGACCCCGAAAACCCGCTGCAGGTTCATGCCGGCGCATGCAACGCGTGCCTGTTCCCTGCGGCAGCGCAATGGGTTAAGGTGCAGCCGCATCGGGGGTCATGCGGAAGATTACATCTTGAAAACGGCAGTACCGGTCCGCGCCGCGGCGCTCGGCGAATTCACCCTGCGCGGCCTCATCATCGGGGTGATCATCACCGCCCTGTTCACGGCCGCGAATGTCTACTTCGGGCTGAAGGCCGGCATCACCTTCTCCACCTCGATTCCCGCCGCCGTCATCTCGATGGCCATCCTGCGCAGCTTCCGCGGCGCGACGATGCAGGAGAACAACATCGTGCAGACGGTGGCCTCCGCCGCCGGCACGCTCTCCAGCATCATCTTCGTGCTTCCCGGCCTCGTGATCGTCGGCTGGTGGACCGGCTTCCCGTTCTGGGTCTCGTTCACCATATGCGCGGCCGGCGGCATTCTCGGCGTCATGTACACCATTCCTTTGCGGCGTGCGCTGGTCACGCAGTCGGATCTGCCGTATCCGGAAGGCATCGCCTGTGCGCAGGTGCTCAAGTGTGGCGTCGGCCGTGACTGCGATGACGAGGCCGAGCAGATCGCCGCGGGAGACGCCGGCCTCAAAGCTCTGGTGTGGGGCTCGATCGTGTCAGCGGGCTTCTACATCATCGTGCAGACGCGCATCTTTGCGAGCGACCTGGTGCGCTATTTTCGCGTGGGCAGCCACGGCGGGGCCACCGGCTTCGACTTCAACCTGTCGTTTGCGCTCTTCGCGATCGGACACCTCGTCGGGCCGGCCGTGGGCCTCGCCATGCTGGTGGGCGCGTCGATCTCGTGGGGATGGGGAGTGCCCCACTTCACCTCGCTTCACCCCGCCGCAGGTGCGGCAGCGGATGTCGCGCAGGCTGCCTGGAGTCACTATGTCAGGTACGTCGGTGCCGGCGCCATAGGTGTTGCCGCTGTTTGGACGCTGGGCACGCTGGTGCAGCCCGTCCTGGCCGGGCTCGCCAGTACGATGGCCGCCTCGCGGGTGCGCAAGTCGGGCCACGCAGACACGCTCCCACGGACGGAGCAGGACATCCCGATCGGCACCGTGACCCTGGTATCGCTCGTCTGCCTGGTGCCGGTTGCCGCGCTTCTCTGGCACTTCAGCGTGACGAGCGGCCTGGGATCGCAGGCCTGGGTGCTGACCATCGCCGGCGTGATCTTCGTTGCGATCATGGGCTTCCTGGTGTCCGCGATCTGCGGCTACATGGCCGGCCTCATCGGCTCATCCAACAGCCCCCTCTCCGGCATCGGCATCCTGGTGGTGGTCATCTGCGCGCTCATCCTCGTGTTCGCGCTGAAGGGGGCGCTGCCGGTGAGCGCCGGCAAGGCGCTCGTGGCGTTCTCGCTCTTCGTCACCGCGATCGTGTTCGCCGTGGCCTCGATCGCCAACAACAACCTGCAGGACCTGAAGACGGGACAGCTCGTCGATGCGACACCCGCCAAGCAACAGTGGGCCCTCGTCGTCGGTGTCATCGCCGGCGCACTCATCATTCCGCCCGTCCTCGACGTCGTCAATCATGCCTACGGCTTCCTCGGCGCGCCGGGCGTCAATCCCGCGCACGCACTCGCGGCGCCCCAGGCGGGGCTGATCTCTGCATTGGCGCAGGGAGTCATCCAGAACAACATCAACTGGAGCGCGCTCGGGATTGGAGGCGTCATCGGAGCGGTCAGCGTCGCCTTCGATGAAGTGCTCAGGCGCGCGGTGAAGGGGGCACGGCTGCCGCCCCTGGCCGTCGGCCTGGGAATGTACCTCCCGACCATGAGCACGCTCATGATCACCGTGGGCTCGGTGGTCGGCTACGTGTTCGAGCAGCGCGCGGCCCGGGGACCGAAGCCTGAAGCGACCCAGCAGCTCGGGGTGCTCCTCGCCTCGGGCCTGCTCGTGGGAGAGGGGCTGCTCGGCGTCATCTTCGCTTTTGCGGTCGGCTTCTCCGGCAACCCGGCGCCCATCGCGCTCGTCGGGGCGAAGTTCGAGACTGCCTCCATCTGGCTCGGCGGGCTCAGCTTCGCGCTCATCGTGTGGCTCCTCTACCGTTGGATCGGGCATCTCGCCCGCCGGTGAGCTGGCCGGCGGTGGCGCGGCAGCCGCCGGAAGAGGCCGGTCAGTGCTGCGCCCCGTGCGATGCGCTGCCGATGTCCGCCGCCATCCTGTCGGCAAGCTGCCCGAGAAGCGTGCTCATCGCGGCGGCCTCGCCCTGCGGGGAGGCCGCCCCGGTGGTGGTGAGATGCACGGAGCGGCGCAGCACGGGATTCGACTGCGTACCTCGAAGCAGTGTCCAGTCGGCATCGAGCACCACCTCACCGGCGGCCTGCGGCTGGAAAGTCAGGATGTCGACGACCACGCCGCGGGCGCTCGGCGGGGCAGGCGACTCCGGCGCGATCACCATGCCGGCGGGCAGGCGGCTCGCCAGATTCTGGGTCAACACCCTGCGCGTCATCTCGCCGAGGTCACCGGCCCAGCGGTCCTGCGAGGAGATCTCGAGTTGGTTGCCGCTCTCGCCGCGCACGAGCGAGTTGCGATCGAGCGTCGGCGGGATGTGCACCGCGTCGATCTTGACCGGCTCGCCGGCGACGGTGTGGGAGCTGTCCGCCGGCGCCACGGGATTGAGGGCGAAGAAGCGCGTGGTCGGGCTCGAGGCGCAGGCCGCCAGTGTCAGCAGAGCGAGCACGGGGGTGAGCCGGTGTGTCATTGCGCATCTCCTCTTCCCCGCAGCAGCGCCTCGGGGTGCCGGTCCAGGTAGTCGGCGAGCGAGCGCACGGCGCGCGCGGCCTCGGTGATCTCCTGCACCGTGTTGCCGAGTCCGTTCTGGGTGGCCGTGCCGCTCACCAGCCGGTCAGCCGATTTCGCCGTGCCATCGAGGTCGGCCGCCGCCCGGCGCAGGCTCGTGGTGAGGGCCGTGACCTGCGGTCCGGCCTTGGCGGTGGTGCGATGGATTTCGCGCAGCGCGGCATCGAGCTGCACTATCGCATCCTTCAGCTTCGGTGAGGAGGTCAGGCCTGCAAGATTGTGGGTGGTCGTCAGGGCATTCTGCGCGATGCGCTCGATCGGCACCTTGTTGATCCGATCGACGATGCTCGTGATGCTGCCGCCCGGCGCCGTCGGAATCTGCGGCATGCCGTCCACCGTGGCCGGCCCGGCCGGGGCCGGCGCGCCCGGAACCCTCTCGAGGCTCACCTGGTAGCTGCCGATGAGCGGCGGATTGCGGGTGAGGCGGGCGCGCATCCCCTTGCGGATGAGGAGTGCGAGCTCATTCGATACCGCGGTGGCGCTCGGGGCGGCATCCGCGCCGCTCGCATGGAAGAGCGACGGATAGAGGGCGAGGGTGGCCGGGGTCGAGATCTCGCCGCTGCCCGGATCATAGGCGAAGCCGACATCCCGCACCTCACCCACCGTGAAGCCGCGCAGGGTCACCGGGTCGCCGCCCGAGAGCGAGCCTGCTTCGGCCTCGAGCGAGACCTCGTAAAGGAGCGGGCGTGCGGCGGTGGCCGGTACCAGCGGCGCGCGCGCGAGACCGATGAAGTGCCGGGATTCCTTGCCGGGTCCCGGGTCCATGATGATCGTCGGGCCCGAAATGAGCGAGCCGAGCGATGACAGGTCGTTGAGAGAGGGCTTGGCGCCGCGCAGCCAGAAGCGCGTGCCGGTCGTCAGGAACTTCTCTGCCTCCTGATCGATGGATGCTTTCACGATGACGGCGGTACCGTCCTCGTTGAGCTTGATGCTCGTGACATGACCGACCTGCGCGCCGCGAAGGACGACGTCCGTATTCTCCTCCTTCATGTCGTGGGCATCGGTGAAACGGATGGTGATGCTCGTCCCGCCCGCGAGGAGCGCGCGTGCGCCGAGCCAGATGACGACCAGCAGCGCCGCGATCGGGATCGCCCAGATCCAGCCTGGCCACCAGCCGTGGCGCACACCCGCCTGGACGCGCTCGGGACTTCCCGGATCGCCGTGAGCAGCCTCTTCCGTGCGCTCGCTCATCGGGCCCGGCCCCCGGCAACGTCCCACATGAGGCGCGGGTCAAACGTCACCGAAGCAACCATGGTGAGGAAGGTCATCATCATGAAGGCCGTCGCGCCCCAGCCGGCATCTTCCGAGCCGAGCGTGCCGAAGTGGATGAGCGGCACAAAGAACACGATGGCGAACGGATCGGTCTTCGACCACCGTCCCATCTCGGCTATGACCCGCAACACCTTGGTCTTGGTGATGAGATGCCGCCGCGAGCCGCGCCAGACCGAGAGCACGCACCACCCCAGCGCGAAGATCTTCACCGCAGGCGTCAGGATGCTGGTGCAGAAGACCAGTGCGCCGAGCGGCCAGAGGCCGGCCTCGAAGAGGTCCTGCACGCCCGTCATTATCGTATAGTGCTCCTGCTGACCGAGATGGTTCGAGATGTTCATCGGATAGAGGTTGGCCGGGAAGATGAGCACCAGCGCCGCGACGAGGAGCGCCGCGGTCCAGGCCGCCGCATCGAGCTTGCGCACCCGCAGCCGGGCGCTGCAACGCGGGCAGCGCTCGCCCTCCCGGGAGAGAGGCTGCACGAGGTCGCACGTCGTGCATCCCAACACCGGCTCGCTCCCCGTGTTGCGTGTCTCCCCGCCGATGGCGCGCCAGACAGTGCGCGCATCGAGTGTCGCGCGCGACAGCATGGTGAGGAAGGCTGCCGCGATGAAGCAGGCGCCGCCGAGCTCGATGGTGATGCGCGCCTGATCGATCTGGATCAGGCGGTAGTAGCCGATGCAGCCGGCGAGCAGGTAAACATCCAACATCGCCCACGGATCGAGCCACAGTGCCCAGCGGAATGCCGCTCCGAGCCAGCGCGGCCGGCGGTCGAACCGCAGCGCGGCGAGCACGGCCGACAGCAGTCCGAAGCGCAGGAACGGGAGCACCACGACGAACAGCGCGCTCAGACCCGCGAGCCAGACCCAGCCCCGTCCCCAGAGCTGCGCCACACCGAGGGCGGTGATGTTCTCCGAGTGCATGCCGAAGAGGTCCACCCGCAGCAGCGGCAGCACGTTGACCGGCACCAGCAACAGCAATGTTGCCGACGAGCAGGCGAGCGCCGCGCCGATGCTGCGGCCGTTGGTCTTCTCCAGGTCGCTCTGGCAGCGGATGCAGACGGCAGTGTCGCGCCGCAGCAGCCGCGGAATCTCCTCCAAAGCTCCGCAATCGGGGCATGCGATGGTCACGCCGTCGGCGAGTAGCAACAGTGATACCCGGCGGGCGCGCGAGCCGTAACTGCGGGTTCGGTCCGGCCGGCTATTGCCGAGGCGCCGCTCAGGGCCCCGCCGCCCCGACTCGCCGCGACGCAAAGACCTTGGTTGTCGGTGTTTCCCGCGGGGCCGCCTCGATTGACTTTTGGGCTACGGGACTTCAACAATGCGCGCACTCGGCGCCTCGGCAAGGCCGGGGGGGAATGGGATGCAGCCGTATCTTCTCGCTCCGCACGTGTACCCGTGCATCAGCGGGCAACACGTAGTCCTCATGGACCTCGAGCGCGACAAGTACGTCGCGGTCGTACCCGGCCATCGCCTGGCTCCCTGGGTGCGCGGTTGGCCGGTTGGTGCGATGCAGGCGTCAGATGGACCCTCCAGTGCGGATGAGGGCGTAGACGCTCTCGTATCTCAGATGCTCGCGCACGGGATGCTCGTGACCGATCCGCATGTCGGCAAGCACGCGGTTCCCGTCGCGACCACCCGCCCGCAGCGATCCCTCATCGAGTTCGATCTCGATGCGCGTCCCCAGGCCGGCACGGCGCAGCTCTGGCGATTCGGCCGCAGCTGCCTGCAGGCGCAGCTCTCCTTGAAGCTGCGCCCGATCCAGTCGATCGTCGAGGCCGTGCGTGCTCGCAAGGCCCGCCTGACGGCCCGCGGCCTGCAGCCGGCCGATCCGAGCCGCCTGCGCCCGCTGGTGACGGCGTTCACCCGCCTGCGGCCGATTTTCTACACCCTGCGGGCCGCCTGCCTGCTCGACTCGCTGACACTGCTGCATTTCCTGAGTGCCGACGGCATCTGTCCCGACTGGGTGTTTGGCGTCAAGATGGAGCCGTTCGACGCCCACTGTTGGATCCAGCAGGGCGAGCTCCTGCTCAACGACGTACCCGATCGAGTGCGGCAGTACTCGCCCATCCTCGTCGTGTAGCACCTCATGTTCCGCTACGTGGCTTTCGTGTGGAACGAACGGGACGCTGCGTGCCGGGAATCTGCGCAGGCCCTGCTGGCGCAGTGCGCGAGCGGACCGGACTGGCACGTGGCGCTGCGCGGCAAGGGCGTGGAGGTGCGCCATCTCGGCGGCGCCAGTGATGCGTGCGCCGCGTACCTGCTGGACGATGGCGGTGGCGTCGTCCTGGGTACCCTCTTCGCGCGCTCCCAGGAGGGTGTTTCCACCGCGGCACCCGAGGCTCTTGGTGAGGCCGACAGCCGGGCAATCCTCGATAGCGACGGCCGCTACCTCATGGAAAGCTTCTGGGGGCGCTACGTCGCCTTCCTGCACGATGCCGGGCTGCCCGCCACATGGGTGCTGCGCGACCCCTCGGGTGGGCTGCCGTGTTATCTCGTGCGCTGCCGCGGAGTCGATGTTTACTTCTCCTGGATCGAGGATGTCCTGGGTCTCCTCGAAACACCGCTCGAGATCAACTGGCCATACCTCATCGCGACGGTCTGCTTTCTGCGGGAACACTCCCCGGGAACCGCGCTGCGCGCCGTCACCCAGGTGCTCGCCGGCGAGTGCGTGGAGACTCGCGCGGGTGCCTCGAAGCGCTTCTTCTACTGGGATCCGCTCAAGATCGCCAACACCGAGGTGATCGAGGATCCGGCCGCGGCGGCGGCGGCAATGCGCCAGTGCGTGCGCGACGTCGTACACGCCTGGGGCTCCTGCCACGATCACGTGCTGCTTTCGCTCTCCGGCGGGCTCGACTCCTCCATCGTGCTGGCATGCCTGCGGGATGCCCCTTCGCGCCCGCAGGTCACCTGCTTTCACTACTACCCGTTGGGGGCAGATCTCGATGAGCGGGCGTTCGCGCGCGCTGCCGCCGCGAAGGCAGGGCTCGGACTCATCGAGCGTGCACGCGACTCGTCCTTCAGCCTGCAGCCGCTGCTCGGCATCCACCGTGCTCCGGAGCCGACCAACTACCCCTATTTCCTCGAGCACAGCAGGCTCGATGCGCAGCTCGCCGCCGAGCAGGGTGCCACCGCGGTGCTCATCGGTTACGGCGGCGATCAGCTCTTCTATCAGGAGCGCGCCGAGTGGGCGCCAGGGGATTTCCTGCACCGCCGCGGCCTTCGGCCCGGTGTCCTCAGGGTGGCGCTCGATGCCGCGCAGATGGACCAGATCTCCGTGTGGCGTGTGCTGGGCGAGGCGGCGTCCGGGTACCTCGCGCAGCAGCGTTGGAGCGTCCTTCACGAGGCCGGGCGGATGCGCCCGCTTCTGGTGCCGGCAGCGATCGAGGAGGCGAGGCGAAGCGCCGCATTCCTGCATCCGCTGCTGCGCCATCCGCGGGGTGCCCCGAGCGGCAAGCTCTGGCACGCCCACCAGATCAGCCAGCCGTTCGATTTCTACGATCCGCTCGGGCAGGAGGGCGAGGCGGAGCGGCTCGCGCCGCTCTGCTCGCAGCCGCTCATGGAGCTGTGCCTGCGCATCCCGACCTATGTGCTGACACAGGGCGGATGGGACCGCGCCGTCGCCCGCCGGGCGTTCTACGATGACCTGCCGCCCGAGATCCGCAACCGCCGCCACAAAGGGGGCATCGAAGAGCACCTGCGCCGCACCCTCGAGCACAATCGCCCCTTCCTCCGGGAGCTGCTGTTGGACGGCGCGCTGGTGCGGCAAGGGATCGTCGACCGCGCGCGCCTGGCCGAGGTGCTCTCCGGCAGGGCCAGCCGCATCGCGAGCGGCGCGGGCGAGCTCCTCGAATATGCCGGCATCGAAGCCTGGCTGCGGCGCTGGGGCGAGATGGGCCGTCGCGCGGCCGCCTAGGACTTCGGCCCGTGTCTCACCAATGCCCGGCCGGGCGTGGCAGACTGTGACCTGACGTCAGGGAACACACGGATTTTGAGCACTCACCCGGATCTGAGGAAATTTCTCGCGTTGACGGCGCTATGGATACCGGCCGCTTGGGCCGCCGGACCGCTCGTCGATTTCAATCTGCCGGCAGAGCCCTTCACCCAGGCGGTGCTCGACTTCTCGCACCAGTCCGGGCTGTCGACCATCTATGGCCTCACGCCATCGATGCAGAAGCTGGTTACGCCCGCAGTGAAGGGCCCGATGTCGAGCTCCGATGCGCTCACCCGCATGTTGCAGGGGAGCGGGCTCACGTTCGAATTCGACACACCGCATTCGGTGCTGATCGAGCCTGCCGCGCAAGGCCCGTCTGCGCCGCTCGCGCCGCCAGCCCCGCAGACCCCCCGCGGACCGCCGAGTGCGGCGGCGGCACTCGAGGAGAGCGGGCAGCGGCTCGATCAGGTCGAGGTCACGGGCAGCCTCATCCCCGGGGTCCAGGGTGTCATCGCGCCGCTCCTGTCCGTGGAGCGGGAGCAACTCTCCGAGGCGGCCTACGCGACCGTCGAGGACGCGCTCTACAGCCTGCCGGTCGCCTCTCTCAACGGCCCGCGAGAGGACCTCGGGCTCAACAACAACTATCAGTTCGGCGCCGGCATCGATCTTCGCGGGCTCGGTGTGGGCGCGACGCTCGTGCTCGTCAACGGCCATCGCCAGCCCCTCTCCGGACTGACCGGCGACTTCGTGGATATCTCCACCATTCCCTGGAGCGCGGTCAAGCGCATCGAAGTGCTGCCGGATGGCGCATCAGCGCTCTACGGCTCGGATGCCGTCGCAGGCGTCGTCAACATCATCATGCGCGACGATTTCCAGGGCGCCGAGACCCAGGTCCGATATGGCACGGCGGTGGAGGGTCGCAGTGAGAGGATGGCCTCGCAGCTCTTCGGCACCCGCTGGGACGGGGGCCATGCCATGCTGGCCTACGAGTTCTCGGATGCCACGCCGCTCGATTCGGCCGATCGCCGCTATGCGGCCAACGCCGACAAGACCCCGTACGGCGGTGGCAACTACGACAGCTACTACAGCAATCCGGGCAACATCCTCGATCCCATGACCGAGCAGCCGGCGTACGGCATTCCTGCCGGCCAGGACGGGAAGGCGCTGTCCGCGGCCGGCCTGTCGGCGGACATCAACCTCGCGAATCCTTTCGCTCAGGCACAGATTTTCCCCGAGACGGTCGCGCATGAGGTGTATGCGTCGGGCTCGCAGAGCCTCGGCAGCCGCGTCCGGCTCTTCGCGCAGGGGCGCGCCACCCGGCGAAACTCGCGGGCGAGCAATCTGCCGGATGAGCAGATACTCGTGGTACCGCCGACGAATCCGTTCTACGTCAATCCCTTCTCCGGTATGCCCTACACGCTGGAGGCCTACAGCTTCGCGCGCGATCTGGGTCCTACCGTGTTCGCCTCGCGAACGGACGCCTACATGGCAACCCTCGGCGGGAGCTTCCAGTTGCCCGGCGACTGGCAGACGACGCTGAGCGAGTCATACGGCCGCCAGACGCTGCTCGACGATGAATACAACGTCCCCGACCCTCAGGCCCTCGCGGCTGCGCTGGCCGATCCCAATCCGCTGACGGCGTTCGATCCGTTCGGCGACGGCGCTCACACCAACTCCGCGACGATTGCCGCGATCCGCAGGGACTTCCGGCTGCGCTCGGCCTCCGGGATCGAGTCAACGAGCCTGGTGGCAGACGGGTCGCTGCTCAAACTGCCGGCTGGCGAAGTCAAGCTCGCCGTCGGGGTGGAACGTCGGGAAGAGACGCTCGATCACGATGTGCCCGATCCGACGGACCCAGGCGAGCGGACCGTCCCGCAGCGCTACGTGCGTCACATAACGTCGGCGTTCTCGCAGCTCGTGCTGCCGCTCGTCGGCGATCCGCACGAGCCGCGCGCCGCTCCGTCTCTGGAGCTCAGCCTGTCGGCACGGCACGAGCACTACAGCGACTTCGGCAACACCTTCAACCCGATGGCCGACCTGCGATGGACGCCCCTGCAGGCCTTGAAGCTGCGCGGGAGCTGGGGCCGGTCCTTCCGCGCACCGAAGCTCGACGATCTCTACGACACGGCCGAGGACGCTGCAGCCTCCCTGGTCCTGCCGGATCCGAAGTCGCCCTCGGGGCGCTCGCTCGTCCTGGTGGAGCAGGGCTCCAATCCGAGCCTGCGGCAGGAGACCGCCAAAACCTGGACCGCGGGCCTGGACCTCGCGCCGCCGTACTTCGGCGGCTCGACGCTGTCGCTCACCTACTATTCCATCGACTACGACAACCGCATCGCCCAGCCGGCCGCCGGCGATCCCTTCGACATCCTGGTCCGCGAGAGCGAGTGGGCTTCGGTCATCACGCGCGCGCCCTCGCAGGCGCAGATCGCGGCCATTTGCGAGAGTCCGGTCTATCAGGGGTCGGTGTCGAGCTGTCTGCTGAGCGCGCCGGCGGCGATCGTCGATGCCCGGCTGGCGAACCTCGCCGCGACCAGGACCTCGGGCATCGATTTCGAAGTGCACCAGCTCCTGCACGGCCGTGGCGGCAACTTCCAGCTCGGGGTGATGGGCAACTACGTGCTCCAGTTCGCGCAGGCGTTCACTGCCGGTGCGCCGCCAACCAGCATTCTCGACACGACCGGCAATCCGTTGGCTCTGAGGATGCGAGGCACGCTCGCCTGGACCCGCCACGGCCTCGAGCAGGCCGGGCCGCGCCTGGCGCTCGCCGTCAATTACCTGGGAGCGTACCGCAATCCGGGCAGCACCCTGCTGCCGCGGGTTGCTGCCTGGACCACGCTCGATCTGCAGGCGGCGTACGCCCTCGGCCGCGACGGAGGCTGGTTGCGCGGAACGCAAGTCACGCTGAACGCCGTGAATGTCCTCAACCACGATCCGCCGTTCGTCGACTCGCAGTTCGGTTATGACATCTACAACGTGCAGGCGCTCGGCCGCGTCGTGAGCCTCGACATCAGGAAAGCCTGGTAGCGGCTTGCGGCGTTCACCAACACCGCACTCCTGTTGTAGGATATAGTCCACAAGCCGGGCCGTCGCGCGGCGGTACTTTGCACGACCGGGCTCCCGGGAGAATAGTATCGCACCCCTGCCGGGCGCCAAGCCTTCTCGCGCCCCGCGGGAGGGGGGTATTTCACTCCCACGGGCATTTCACAGGTAGAAGGGATAGGGATTGGAAGAGATCGACATGGGTGAGGTCAGACGCTTTCCCCTGCCGGGGAGGCCCGACGAGTTCGTGGAGCGGTTGTGCCGTACGCACGAGGCGCAACTGCTGGCTTACCTCACTCAGATGCTCGGACGGCCGGATATTGCGCGCGAGGTGGCGCAGGACACCTTCGAGAAGATGCACCGCATGTATCGGCCCGATCAGGTGATGTTTCCGCGCGCCATGCTCTTCAAGGTGGCCACGAACTTCGCGCTGATGCATCTGCGGCGGCGGCGCCTCGAGAGCGCCATGATCCAGGGCTCGGCGGGAATGGAAGAAGTGCCCGACCATCGCCTGGGTCCGGACCGGCAGGCCATGGCGGACCAGATCGGACAGCACCTGGCCAATGTAATCAAAGAGTTGCGCCCAAATCTTCGCAAAGTTTTCGTGATGGCACACGTTCAAGGCAAGCCGCGCAAGGAGATCGCCGCCGCACTCGGCATCTCCGAGAAGAGGGTCGACAAGCGCATGACCAAGGCGCTGAAGGCCTGCCGTGAGCGCCTCTGCTCCCAGGGCATAGACCTGGCGGAGGTCGATTGAACATCTTGAACATCTTGAAGCGTCACCTCGTCCGATCGCAGGCGGCCGACTGGCATACGCGCATTGGCAGCGGTCTGACGGACGCGGAGCGCCGCGGGTTCGAGGGCTGGATTGCCAATTCGGGGAACGGGCGGGAATTTCGCACCCAGCGTTTCATCCTCGATGTGGCGACCGAATTCAAAGGACGCCGTCAGGCGGAGGTCCTCGCCAGCATTGCTGAGCCGGAGGTTGCGTCGCCGTTGGCGTTGCTGCCCCGCTGGCTCGCATCCGCACCAACGTGGGCGGCCGGCGTGGCTGCTCTCCTACTCGTCGCGGTTGGATGGTCGACCCTCCGTAGCGAAGGGTACATCCCACAGACATATCAGACCGCTACGGGCCAAGTACGTAACGTGGTGCTTCCGGACGGCAGCATCGTTGGTCTCAACACCCAGACGGAGCTCGAATGGGTCGGCAATCCGAACGATCGGCGAGTGCGCCTCATCCACGGTGAGGCTTACTTCCAGGTCGTTCACGACCCCAGTCGGCCGTTCCGCATCCTGCTTGCGCACAGTCAGGTGCAGGTGCTCGGCACGAGCTTCGATGTCTACCAGATGGCAAACGGTGACGTCCGTGTCAGCGTCGTCACCGGCACGGTAGCCGTCGAGGGATTGGATAACGGCGTCGGCGCGCCGCCCTCCTGGAGCAGGCGCCTGACCTCCGGCCAGCAGATCGAGTATTCACCAGTGGGCCTCGTTGCCGACGTGCATTCCATAGTGGCACCGAAGGTCATCCGCTGGCGTCAGGGGATGCTCGAGACCCAGGGCGAGCCGCTGTCGGATTTCGTCAGCGATCTCAGCCGCTACACGACGGAGCGCATCGTCATCGCCGATCCACGTGCGGCCACTCAGAAGGTGGGTGGTGCTTTCAGCGTTCGCAACATCGACAGCACGCTCGACCGCCTCGGCCGGATTGCTCCGGTCACCGTGAGGCATGAGAACGGCGAGGTGGTCCTCGGCTACCGCCCGCCGCCCGCTGCCGATCCCGGGAAGGGCACGAAGTCTCCTTGAGTTGTTCCGCGTAGTTGCCAGTTCCACTGCATTTTTTTGGATCATCACCAAGTACAGAGGATTACCAGTATGTTGATTCTTACCAGGCGCGTGGGTGAGACCGTCATGATCGGGGACGACGTCACCATCACCGTTCTAGGGGTCAAGGGGAATCAGGTGCGCGTCGGCATCAATGCGCCGAAGAGCATTGCGGTGCATCGCGAGGAGATCTACGAGCGCATCAAGAGAGAGCACGCTGCCGAAGCCGCCGAAAAACAGAAGACCAGCTTCGCACCGTCTCCAACCGCCTGACGGGGGTGTGGGGTCGACGTCGCGGACGCATTCCAACGCGTCCGCGGCGACCTCCTCGATCCACGGCATTTTGGGGGCCGCCGTGGTATGTCTCTCGCCCAGCGCGACCCGGGATGTTACTATTATGTAAAGCCCGTCGCGCGAGAGGCGTTACTAATAACAATGCGCTACCAGCACTCGAGGGAAGAAAGCGCCGAAATCCTGCGCCGGGCGCTGCAGCTCATGTCGCCTCACAAAGCCGGGTACCACCCGGTGAGCTATGCGGTGTGGTATGAGCATGCCGCCGACCTGAACCCGGGCCTGACCCAGGAGCTGGACAAGCTCCTCGCCGCCGATGCCCTGCTGTCGGATGCCGAGATCTGCAGGCTGCACGCGCTGCACATCGCCGGGCGCGACGTGCAGGCGTTCGAGCTCGCACAGAGCCAGCTGCGCGCAGTGCTGGGTCAATCGGAGAAACAGGCCTTCCACGCCGAGCGGACGGTCACGCGCTTTACGGTGTGCCTGGACGATGCAATCAAGGACGCTCGCCGGCACGCCGACAGTGCGACTCCTTCGCCGAGATGGTGACCAATGTGCTGGCGGAGGCGGCCCAGTTACAGGGCGTTCTGAGCGTGCTGCATCAGCAGCTCGTGCGTCAGCGGCAGGAAGTCGACCAGGTCATGGAGCGCCTGGAGCGCGCCCAGACCGAGCCGCTGCGCGATCCGCTCACCGGCCTGAACAACCTGCACGGCCTGCGCCGCGCCGTCGAGTCGCGCGGCACGTCCGATCTCACCGGCATCGCCTTCCTGGCTGCGGATATCGACTACTTCAAGCGCATCAACGACTCGCATGGACACGTGATCGGCGACAAGGTACTGGCCAAGGTGGCGGAGATCCTGCGCGAGCACCTGACGGGCGAGGACATCGCGGCGCGCCTCGGGGGCGATGAGTTCGCGATGTTCCTGCCCGGAAAATCTCTCGCGGACGCCGCCGTGCTCGCGGAAAGGATCCGCGCCACCACCAATCTCACCGTCATCACTCGCGCCGACGGCATGCAGTACAACGGTGCGGTGACGCTGTCCATCGGCGTCGCAGTCGGTGAGCTCAGCGACACCCTGGAGTCTCTGCGCCACCGCGCTGATGAGGCGCTCTATGACGCCAAGGACGCAGGCCGCAATCGCGTCGCGCTCGCCGACCCGGCCGACAGCTCAACCGCATCCTGAGGCAGGCTGACACAGGCCTGACATGGGCCTGACATGGCCTGACATCGCAAAGCACTGTGCCTTCCCGGCGCGCCCGCGAGTACCGGCGCGCCGGGAACGGTACATGGATTGCTCACCCGCCCCAGTTCATCTGACCCAAGGGGCACATTCATGTCACCACGAAAATCCAGGACCGGGTCCCGCTCCGCCAGCCGCATACGTGGCGCCCGCTCGGGCGGCAAGAGCGCCGGGCGCAGCTCTGCCCACTCCCGCTCGGCCAGCGCCGGGCGGCGCGGCGCAAGCAACACTGCGCGCGCCAAGCGTGGCCGGCGCGCCAACTCCTCCGCATCGCACGCGGTGAAGCTGTTGAAACAGGATCACCGTGCGGTTGCACAGGCGCTCGAGGAATTCGAGTCCGCCGAGCATGAGGAGAAACAGGCCATTGCGCAGCGCATCTGCAGGATGCTCACCGTGCACGCGCAGATCGAGGAAGAGCTGCTGTATCCGGCTGCGCGGGATGCGTTCGACTCCGACGACGCCCACCTCGTGGCCGAGGCCCGCGTCGAGCACGCCTCCCTCAAGGATCTCATCGAGCAAATCGAGGGCCGTGAGGAGGTCGACGACGAGTATGAGGCCAAGGTATGCGTCCTCGGCGAGTACACCCAGCACCACGTGAAGGAGGAGGAAGGCGAGCTCTTCCCCCGACTCGAGCGCTCCTCGCTCGATCTCGAGGCGCTCGGCGAGCGGCTCGAGGAGCGCAAGAGAGAGCTCATGGGCGAGGACACGGAAGAGGGGATGGAGGAGGAGACCGAGACCGGCGGCCGCTCCCGCGGCGGGCGCGGCCAGCGGTCGAGCCCGCTCCACGCGCGCCGGCGCTGACTCATCGCCTCACGTGAAGCTCAGGACCGGGGGCCCATCGGGGCCCCGCGGCCCCCGCCGCCCATCAACACTCCGGCACGTTCACCGCGAGGCCGCCCTGCGAGGTCTCCTTGTAGATCGTCGACATGTCCGCTCCGGTCTGACGCATGGTGGCAATGACGTGATCGAGCGAGACCTTGTGTGAGCCGTCGCCACGCACCGCGAGGCGCGCGGCGTTGATCGCCTTCACGGCGCCCATGGCGTTGCGCTCGATGCAGGGGATCTGCACGAGGCCTCCCACCGGATCGCAGGTGAGGCCGAGGTTGTGCTCCATCCCGATCTCGGCCGCGTTCTCGATCTGCTCGTTGCTTCCCTGGAGCGCCGCGACGAGTCCCGCCGCCGCCATGGAGCAGGCGACACCGACTTCGCCCTGACACCCCATTTCCGCCCCGGAGATCGAGGCATTGCGCTTGTACAGCATGCCGATCGCGGCCGCGACGAGCAGGAAGCGGATGACTCCCTCATCGCTCGCGCCGGGCTCGAAGCGGCAGTAGAAGTGCAGCACCGCCGGCACGATCCCCGCCGCACCGTTGGTGGGTGCCGTGACGACGCGCCCTCCGGCGGCATTCTCTTCGTTGACGGCGAGGGCAAAAGCGTTGACCCAGTCCATGGCATCCAACGGTTTCGGGGCGCCGCTTTCCGTCAGGACGCGGTAGAGCTTCGGTGCGCGGCGGCGCACCTTCAGCGGGCCGGGCAGCACCCCGCTCTGATGAAAGCCGCGCTCGACACACTGCTGCATCACCTGCCAGAGGTGCAGCACCCCCGCGCGTACCTGCTCCTCGCTCGCCCAGGTGCGCTCGTTCGCGAGCACGAGCTCGAAGAGCTCCAGCCCGTTGTCCCGACAGAGCAGGAGAAGGTCGGCGGCGGAGTTGAAGGGGTAGGGCGGCTGCGGCCTCTCGGTTGCCTCACGAGCCTGGCTTTCCCCGCCGCGGACGATGAATCCGCCGCCGATCGAGTAGTAATCTTCCTCGCGCAGTGTTTTGCCGTCTGCAGTTGCCGCGAAGCGCATGCCATTCGGGTGGCCCGGGAGGCGCTCGGTGCGCAGCAGCAGCAGCTGCGCCTTCTCGCTGAAGTCGATCTCGTGCCGGCCGAGGAGGCGGATGCGGTTGCTCGTGCGAATGCGCTGCAGGGTCGGATCGATGCTGTCAGGATCGACCGTCTCCGGATCCGCGCCCTCGAGACCCACCAGCACCGCACGGTCGGTTCCGTGGCCGAGCCCCGTCAGAGCGAGCGAGCCGTAGAGGCGCACCGTCACTTCCCGCGTCGCTTCCAGGAGCCCGTCGCGCTCGAGGCCGAGGACGAACTCCCGCGCGGCGCGCATCGGTCCCATGGTGTGGGAGCTCGACGGTCCGATGCCCACCTTGAAGATGTCGAAGACGCTCAGAGACATTCGTGAGAACCTCGCGCCAGGCTGCCACCGATGGCGCCGGCTGATCCGATGTATGTGGGGCGATTATCCGTCAAACGAAGGGACTCAATAGCGACCCCGCAGGCGCCGGAGCTGGCGTCTGCCGTGCTTGTCTGGACGCTCCTCGGGCCGGGGCGCCAGCGCAGCAGCGAGGCGCATCCGTTGAACGTGCTGCTCGCGCCGTGCACGACTGGCTTCGGTCTCCGCATAGCAGGCGACTGCCTCCCGGGCCGGGCCGCGGCGCTCCGGAATCGCGGTCACTTCGCATTCGAAATCGACGGCGTCCCGATTGAAGCTCACGAGGTCCCCGGGGCGGACGCTGTGCGCGGGCCGTACACGGGCGCCGTTCACGTGCACTTTGCCGCCGCTCACGGCCGTGGCCGCGAGCGACCGGGACTTGAAGAGGCGCACCCCGAACAGCCAGCGGTCGATCCGCGCCGCCCCCGGGCCGCTTTCCGGCTCTTCCATCAGGACACCTGCCGGCCGGCCCGCACGACGGCGCGGCAGGGGTTGAAGCCGCTCCAGTAGCCGAGCTCCTCGAGGTCGCCGATGCTCCAGACGGCGAAGTCGGCCGCCATGCCCGGGGCGAGCGTGCCGCGCTCCTCCTGCATCCCGAGCGCGCAGGCAGCGTACCGGGTCACTCCCGCCAGCGCTTCCTCGCACGTCAGGCCGAAGAGGCGAGTCGCCATGCTCATGGCAAGGAGCAGTGAGCTGCCGGGCGCAGAGCCTGGATTGCAGTCCGTCGCGATGGCCATGGCCGCACCCGCTTTGCGCAGCGCCGCCACGGGCGGCTTGCGCTCCTCGCCCAGGCAGAAGAATGCCACGGGTAGCAGTACGGCCACGGTGCCCGCCGCGGCGAGTGCCTCCGCTTCCACGGCAGTCGCGTACTCGAGGTGATCGCAGGAGAGTGCACCGCGGCGCGCCGCAAGGAGGCTGCCGCCCAAGTTCGAGAGTTGCTCCGCGTGCATCTTCACGGGTACGCCGAGCCTACCCGCAGCGTCAAAAAGCCTTTCAGCCTGCGCCACGCTGAATCCAACGCTTTCGCAGAAGATATCGACCGCGTCCACCAGACCCTCTTCGCACAGGCGCGGCAGCCATTCTCCCGCAATAACGTCGATGTAAGCGTCGGGCCGATTCGCGTACTCCGGCGGCAGTGCATGCGCAGCGAGCAACGTCGTGCGAATGGTGACGGGCAATGCCTGTGCGAGGGACCGGGCTACCCGTAGCATCTTGGCCTCATCGCTCAGCGTGAGACCGTACCCCGACTTGATCTCGACGGTCGTGACGCCTTCGGCCAGCAGAGCCTCGAGCCTCGGCAGGCTCTGATCGAAGAGCTGCTGCTCCGAAGCGCCCCGCACGGCCCGCATGCTCGCCAGGATTCCGCCTCCGGCGCGGGCGATTTCCTGGTAGGAGCGGCCACGCAGGCGCTGCGCGTATTCCCCCGCGCGGTTGCCGGCGAACACCAGATGGGTGTGGCAGTCAATGAGGCCGGGCGTCACCCAGGCGCCCCCGAGGTCGTGCGCCTCCTCCGGCCGGTACTCGCCCGGGAGGTCCCGCTCCGGTCCCACCCACACGATGCGCGGCCCGCGAGTGAGGAGGGCCCCCCCTTCCAAGCGGCTCATCGCGGCATCGCACGTGGCGAGCCGGGCGTTGCGCCAGAGCACTTCCCGGGTGGCGGAGGGGTCGGACATGCCATGAATGGTAACGGGAGTTTCACTACCGACGCCATTTGGGTACAATGCGCGCCCCCGCGGGCCTCGGCCGTGGGGAGCGGACGAGGCTGCGGACTTTCAGGTGTCGGCCCCGTCGCCAGCGCGAGAAGCCAAAAGCCCCCCGAGGGGCTTTTTCTGTTTATGTGCGACCGCAACAGCAGGGCTGTTTTGGCGGGTAATCGAATGGGCCTTACGGCCCTTTTTGTTTTATGACGACCATGTCAGCCACCTTGCGAGAGCGGCTCATCGCCCTCATCGAGCCCCTCGTCGGGCGGCTGGGCTATGAGCTCGTGGAGCTCGAGCATACTGCGGGACGCGGTAGTGCCGTGGTGCGACTCTTCATCGATCGTCCCGAAGGAGTGGGACTCGAGGACTGCGAGCGGGTGAGCCGCGAGGTCTCGGCGCTGCTCGATGTCGAGGATCCGATTCCCACCGCGTATACGCTCGAGGTTTCCTCGCCGGGATTCGACCGGGTACTGCGCACGCAGGCGCATTTCGCGCGCTTCGTCGGCTCGCGGGTGTTCGTGGAGCTGGCTGCGCCGCGCGAAGGGCGCCGCCGTTACACCGGGACGCTCCTGTCGGCGGACGAGGCCGGCATCGCGCTCGAGGTCGACGGGCAGCGCGTACCGGTGTCTTTTGCAGAGATTGGCAAGGCCAGGCTGACAGGCTAGCTGGCGAGAGGTGACAGTAGTGAACAAGGAAATCCTGATGGTCGTCGATGCAGTCTCCAACGAGAAAGGCGTCGACAAGGAGGT
>DASRDO010000003.1:0-19447 GCA_035652555.1 Steroidobacteraceae bacterium
TGTGCTTGATGATGCTTTGATTTACAAGATTCATTGCGGGGTTACTCCCATGAAAGTTCAGTGATTGCTTGGTAACAACCATTGAACCGGGTAACCCCGCTCTCTTCAAGTCGGGTGTCAGATCAAGTCGAAACTAGTACAACTCATGTTCCTTCCTCTCTTATGAGCTACCTGCGCACGCGACTGCTGGTTGAGCCTGCGCGTAAGGCCTTGGTACCCGACAGCTATACGATGCGGTAATGACGTACGGTGATACTCAAGAGTATGTCTCTTGAAACCACGATCCCCTATAGCCATTGTTCGTGGCGTGCTCAGGCCACTTCGGATCTCTCGCTCGATGCCATAGAGACCGCCAATGCGATCCTTGGACGAAGAGGATCCGGCGGTAGTGCCGCCATCTCAAGCCGGTACAGGTGTCGATATCAGACGCGCGGCGCTCGCACGGGCAGCCTCGCCGGCAGACCACAGCGCCACGCCAAGGAGGGTGAGATCCTTGATGATGAATCCACTGAGTGCCGGATCAAGCTTTGGTGTGGTGACCAAGAAACTTAGCGTGACGATGAGCGAGATCGCAATGCCATAGCTGCCGATGGTGCAGATGCGTGGAGCAATTGGACGAGCAGCCACCATTGCGCCGAGTGCAATCTCGACGATCCCGATGATGTTCGAGGCGATCTGCTGGTCGAAGAGGAGGGGAAGCCAGAAGAGGAATGGGCTGTGAACGAGCAAAGGATGGATGGTCGCCGCCTCTCCAGCCGTGAACTTGGCGACCCCGAATAACAGGAAAAAGACAACGAGGCTATACCTGGCCACTGCCTAGCCCGCAGGCAAGCTCCATTTCTGTAAAGTCGAAACCATGAATATTCTCCTCGGGGATGACCCACTCTGCGACGTATTTCGCAGGGGGAGGCAAGGTGTTACAGGCGGCTTTGGGGGAACCGCCTGCCAGCGCAGGAGTCTGGGGCCCATCGGCGCGCCGAGGCCCGCAGCGGCGCGGTGCTCGGACTGGCGGGCGCTGCGGGCTCACATCCGAGGGTGGGCTGGGTCAATTCGGCTCCCATGCGAGATCGGATTTCGGGAGCCGGCCCACTTCCTAAAGTGTTGTCGCATCAGTGCGGCGCTATTTTTGAGGCAACCGGCGCAGCCTCGAAAATCCCTGTCAGGATGCCCAGTCGGCCTTGCATGAGATTTTGTCCCAGATTGGCCACGAGCTGCGCAATGTCCGGGCCCATCACAACGCCGAGATTGGGTGCAGGCGGCGGTCCCGCAGAGCGCATTTGAGCAGCCCAGGCTTTCGCAGCCTCAGTGTCGTCCTGGCATACCACTGTGCGGAAGCCGGCGAGCTCGATTGCCTCGCGCGTCGCTGCGGCAGTGAAAAGAAAGCTCGTCGCCGGCGTTCGCGCCCAGGGGAGGGGATAGTGCGGCTCACCGCAGTTCAACACGACGTCGAAACAGGCGAACGTGCCGCCCGACTTGAGCACGCGCCGGATCTCGGCATAGAGCCGCGCCCGGTCGGAGATGTTCATCGCCACATGCTGCAGCAACACGGCGTCAAAGGAGCTCTCCCGAAATGGGAGCTGCAGGGCGCTGCCGGTCCGGAACGAAACCTGGCCGCTCTGCCCGGTGCGGTCGGTGAGGTAACGCGCCGCATCCACGAATTGCTCGCTGAGATCGACGCCTGTAACCCGGCAGCCATGGGTCGCTGCCAGAAAGCGCGCCGGCCCGCCGAGGCCCGAGCCTACGTCCAGAACCGCCATATCTGCACTGATGCCCGCCAACTTCGCGAGCTCTGCGGTCGCGGCGAGCTTACGGGTATGGAACTGGTCGAGGCCGGCGAGTTGCTGCGGCGAAAGCCGCTGATCCTCCGGTCCCAGCGAATTGAGCGCCGGTTTCAGCCGCTTGATCAGGTCTTTCGGGTCATAGTGGCGGCGCACGTCATCGAGTTCATCGGTCATTGCGGGATTCCTCTGAGGCTTCGGGTGCTGGTTTCAGGTTTCAATGTACGGCCGCTTTCCGCGAGTGACTATTCACGATAATGTGAGCAGGTTATGAAGCAGTCCTTCACAAAGAGGCAAGGCGCGCTCGACGGTGTCGAGGCGTTCCTGACCGTTGCGCAGCACCGCAGCTTTCGCAAAGCGGCCGCGGAGCTGGGAGTGACTCCCTCGGCGATCGGGCAGGCGGTACGCGTGCTCGAGGCGCGCCTCGGCGCTACGCTCTTCCTACGTACGACTCGCAGTGTCGGTCTGACCGAAGCGGGCGACCGATTCCTTGCGCGCGCAAAGCCTGCCTTCGAGGAGCTCGTCGCCGCAAGCGAGGTCGCGCGTGAGCTTGGGCGGCGGCCAGCCGGACTGCTGCGCCTCTCCGTGCCGCGGGCAGTGGTGCCGATTCTGCTGGAGCCGCTGATCGCCTCCTTCTCCGAGGCTTATCCGGAGGTCGAGGTGGAGATCGCCGTGAGCGAGGAGCTGATCGACCTCGCGGCCCAGGGTTTCGACGCCGGAATCCGACTGGGGCAGTTCATCGCCGCCGACATGGTTGCGGTGCGGCTCACCCCGCCGTTTCGTTTCATCATCGTAGGCAGTCCAGGCTACTTCACTCGCCGTGACCGGCCCGAGCGCCCGGACGATTTGCGCCAACACGCATGCTTGAGATTGCGACGATCGAATGGTTCGCTCGCGCTATGGTCGCTCAACGACAAGGGCCGCGCCCTCGAGATTGCCGTATCGGGGCCCCTCATCGCCAACGACTTCCCGACCATGCTTGGCGCGGCGCTCAAGAGTGTAGGTCTTGCTCAAGTGCCGGAGCCAATCGCCGCCGAATCGCTGAAGGCAGGGAAACTGGTGGAAGTGCTGCAGCCATTCGCGCCCGTGGCGCCGGGTGTGTTTCTCTACTATCCCAGTCGCCGGCAGACGATGCCGAAGCTGCGAGCCTTCATCGACCACGTAAAGAGTCGCTCCGACGCCGTCAGCGTCGAAATGGGTGTCCGGCGAAAGGAACGGCGCACACAGGGCAAACCGTGACGGCGTGATCCTGTCCAGTAGTTCACGCGGGCGATGATTCACGGAGTGCCGATCTGAGCATCGAGCCGTGAAGGTGTGGAGGATCGTCCTGGCAAGTTCGGGCGGACGAGACGAGCCGCCCGGCAGCGGAGGGCCGAATGCGGCCCCGTCGGGAACCTCGCCTGAGTTCGACAGTTGGGGCTGTTACGGAGAATTGCCCGTTAAAGGACCATGACCCTATCCGATGCCGCCACCGTTGCAGAGATTCTGCGCGAACTGTCCCAGCGCATGGAGCTGGATGGCGGCAATCCCTACCGGGCGCGCGCCTATGCGAAAGCGGCCGACAACCTGGCCTTGTGTCCGCTGCCGCTGGACCAACTGATCGCGCAAGGACGACTCAAAGGAGATTCCGGGCATCGGCGACGCGCTCGCGGCGGTCATTGCGAAGATTCACGAGACGGGACGGCATTCCGGCCTGGAAGCCCTGCGCGAAAAGGCCCCGCAAGGCGTGCTGGAGATGCTGCGCATCCCAGGCCTGATCGGCGTCTCCGCGGACCTGCTGCGCGAAAAGGGCGCCGTCAACGAAGAAGTCGTGACGCAACTCGCAACGGGCGCCCTGAGGCACTCGCCGGCTTCTGTCAGTCTCGCCGTCAGCGGCGTGCTGGGGCCGGAGGAAGATGAGGACGGCAACCCGGTGGGACTCGTTTATTTCTGTTGCACGAGGTTGGGGGCGCAGCCGGTGGTCGTGAAAGGAGAATTCGGGGAGAAGAAGCCGGAGCAGCTTTTGCAGCTCACGCTCAGCCGCGCCTTCGACCTCATCGAATCGTGCGTCGACGAGTCCCGCGCCTCGTAGGAACCGCCGCAGCACGGCGAACGAGCCATTCTTCCAGCGTGCTCGATGCCTTCGAGAGATTGCACGGTCGGCACGCCGTCGCCAGATTGGTCAGGGCATTCGAGCCGCCAAGGCTCAAAGGCACGATATGGTCGCCTTCGAGTGGGTTTTCGGCCCCGCAATAGACGCAGGCGTGCCCGTCGCGTTCCAGCACGATGCTGCGCACGATGTGCCAGTCATCGGCCGGCAGCCGTTGCCCGTCAAAGGCGCGAATATGCTTGTGGGCCTCTGCGATGCGCGGCTCAACGGCCCGCAGCAACGGCAGGACGGCCGGTTTGACACTCTGCCACTGCGCGGTCGTCAGGCCCGCGACCTTGGCCAGGCGGACATTGCCCACGGGACCGCGTACCCAAGTTTCCAGAAGCAACAGCCGCAGCGCCCGGTGCTCATGCGCGGCAAAGCGGAGCGTGTCGGAGAAATAGTCGCCGACGTAGAGATAAGCGTAGGGCTCGTGCAGGGGCTGAGTGTCCGCGAATGTCACGGATTCAGGATATCAGTGACGCGATGGCGGGAGGCGGCGCAGCGTATCGCCGACTCCGTGCATAAGGTGGATGGGATCCCCGAGGCTGCCGATCGGATCGAACGCTTCGTGGCGGGCGTTCATTCTCGCCGAAGCGATAATATAAACTATATCATATTTATGTTATAACACATTGAAAATTAAATAAATCCATTGGACTCGAACTGGATCGTAAGCACTGATTGATCAGACGTTTTCCCGGGACTCGGGTAGGTTACCTCTGTGAAGCTGCCCTTGAAATCATGTGCTGCGATGAGACCGGCCGATACGCCGATACGGTGTAATCATCAAAAGAGCTGAGAGGCGAGCATGTCCATCATCGGAGTAGATCACGTGCAACTCGCGATGCCGCCAGGCAGGGAAGCTCGTGCGCGCGAGTTTTATTGCGATGTGCTGGAGCTTCCCGAAAGACCCAAACCGCCGGAGCTCGCCACGCGCGGCGGTTGCTGGTTCGAGAGCGAATTCGTGAAGATTCATCTCGGGGTGGAGCAGGATTTCCGGCCCTCTGCCAAGGCTCACCCAGGACTCCTCGTCGGCGATCTTGACCGGGTTCTCAGTCGATGCCGGGAGAAGGGATTCCAAGCCACGGAACCGGAGCTGATCGAGGCGACTCGGCGCGCATTCGTCCAAGATCCCTTCGGAAACCGCATCGAGCTGATGGAGCGGATATGAATGGTCGTCGACGCCAGTGACAGGTATCGGCGCAGACGATCTTAGGCTTTGGGCAGCCACTGTCAGTTCGTAGTAGCCGCCGATCTGCGCTTAGGCTTCATACGCCGAACATCCGGCCGCTGGTCGCCAACGAAGCCGTCGCGATTGGGCATCCGTATGCGGGGCAAGCGAGCACGATCGAGGACGTCCGATTGACGCACAATACCGTTTACGAAGAGTACATAGGCCGTCAACGCGTAGACCTCGTCAGTGCTCAAGCTGCCCGGATTCTGGTAGGGCATTGCGCGCCGGATGTAATCCCAGACCGTCGTCGCGTATGGCCAATAGCTGCCGACTGTGAGCACGGGTTCATCGGTTGACAATGAGCCGCGCCCGCCGGCAAGGGCTGGAAAATTGCGGCGACCTTCTCCATGGTCGCCATGGCACGCTGCGCATCGCGCGGCAAAAAGTGCCGCGCCTTCCTTGGCGGTACCTGAACCGGGTGGCAGTCCGGTTCCGTCCGGAAGTACTGTGAGATCGTTGCTGGCGATATCTCGAGGGGTAAGTGGTTGCCCTATGCCGAATGGGCCGTTGGCTGGCTCGCCGGCCCACAGCGCGGACGCCCCCATGAGAAGTACGAGGAGGCCTACGCGGGTAGGCATACGACGCTGCCATCGCGACTGATTCTCCACGGCTTGATTCCATGGTAGTGATCGAAGCCGTCGGGCCCTTTGCTCATTCCACGAGCAGCGATCAACATATCGCGCGTTGGTTGCACGTAGCCCGTCTCGTCTGTCGAGCGGGATTGCAGGATCGTCTCCTCGCCCGCCCACCGCCAGGGGTATCGAAAACGGGTCAGCGCTTTGGTACAGACCGGCGCTTGCAGCTCGGCATCACGCCAAGTGCCGCCACCGTCGACAGAAACTTCCACCCGGACGATTTTTCCGAGTCCTGACCAGGCGAGCCCGGTAATCTCAAAAAAGCCATGACCGTCCAGGTGTTGGCCGCCGGAGGGGCGGGTGATTACCGAGTTGGTTTCCATCTCAAAAGTAAACCGCTGCGCCTTCCCGCTGGGCATCAGGTCCGTGTAGCTTGCAGCTTCATCGCGCGACATCGCAGGTTGATCAAGTACCTGCAGGCGATGAAGCCACTTTACGTTCACGTTGCCCTCGCAGCCGGGCACGACCAAGCGCAAAGGGTACCCTTGTTCCGGTCGGACGGCTTCGCCGTTCTGGCCGTAAGCGACGATCACATCGTCGAGTGCCTTCTCCAGGGGGATGCTGCGTGAATGACGAGCCGCGTCGGCGCCTTCGGCAAGAATCCACCGCGCTGAGTTTTTTAGGCCTGCTTCGCGTAACAGCACACTCAAGGAAACCCCGCTCCATTCGCTACAGCTCAGCAGGCCGTGACTGAGCTGCACGGTTGAGCCGGGATTGCCGTCCTGCTCGCGACCTGCATTGCCGCCGCACTCGATAAAGTGAAGACGCGACACCGAAGGGAAGCGTCGCAACTCAGCCATCGAAAACCTGAGCGGGCGTTCGACCAGGCCATGAAGAAGCAGTTCGTGTTGTGTGGGGTCGATGGCGGGAACACCTGAGTGGTGGCGCTCGAAGTGCAACGAAGAGGGGGTAATGATCCCATACAGGTCCTGCATGGGCGTCCGGGATGATCCTGTGCCCGGTAACCCTCCAGGTGTGACAATGCGCTCCGACCTCTCGTATTTCGAACGACGGCCATATTCCGATCGGCCGGCGCCGAGCGCGCGGGCGGCAGCATCACCCGGGCGGAGGATCGCGGAGCCGGCTGCGACTGCACCTGCGGTCAGGACCGCGCGCCGGGTGTGGGAATATCCCATAGCGATTGCGCCTCTCTCTGTCAACCTGATCAGGGATGTGCGGAGGGATCGTCTGCGCCCACGGTGCGCAAGGCTATGGACGCGACGGTTGCCGCTCGCTCATACCCGCTGCGCGAGAAATTCCCGATGCGGCGTATCCTCATCCTATGCGGGGTGCTCGAGAGAGTGTGGAAGGTCTCCCATGCGATCCCGCTCGGGTCCGTGATCCAGTACTTGTCGGATCGCGCGTAACAGCACGCCTGCTCGTTTTCCTCGATCACGTGCGCATCGGCCGCCTCGAGCTGCGCGCGCATGCCGCGCAGTTCCTCATCGGTATCTACCTGGAAACCCAGATGGTTGATACCGGCGGGTTGAGATGGCGAAGTTGCCGCGAGGATCCTCCAGCAGCCACTTGGCGCAGTCGGATTTGAGCACTACGGGCTCGGCGGCAAAGAGCTGCGAGTAGAAGCGGACCGAGGCTTCGAGACTCTCGACGGAGATGTGTACGTGTAGGCGTTTCATGCGTGTTTCCTCTGAGGCGCAGCCGCGAGCGGCGGGCAACCTGGGCCGCAGGCCTCGTCGGCGAGGCTGCAGCAGTTCTCGGTGAGAAAGGCGATCAGCGCGTTCATGCGCGCAAAGTGGGGGCTGTAGTGGAGGTTCCGCCCCTCCCGGCGGCTCACGATGAGCTCTGCATTCGCGAGCTCCTTGAGGTGAAAGGACAACGTCGGCGCAGGGATCTCGAGTCGCTCGATGAGCTCTGAGGGGGTAAAGCCCTCGGGGCCCCGCTTCACGAGCAGTCGAAACACCGCCAAACGGGCTTCAGAGGCGAGCGCGCCCAGCGATTCGATCGCTTCGTCCATTTTCATACTTTCAATTATATAGAAATATAGGTCGCATGCAACAAGAATCCGGGGAGTTGCCATTCCGCACGGAGACGCTTCACTGGGGACGGCTCATGGGAAAGCGAAACACGATCGCAACGACCACGGAGTAGGCGAGAACGAAACCCAAATACGAGCCCGTAATCTTCAGTGCCTGCGTGCGCGCTGGTAAAAGACGCGGCTCGCAACACGGGGCACGAGGCTCGGACTGACTGAAGCTATGGATTCCGTATCAGCGCGGCGACGACCCCTGCCATCTTGTCGAGGATCTGACCATAGCCTTCGGCGACGCTTTGCTGCTCTTCTTTGGTGGCGGTGGGGTCGTTGCGCCTCAAGGTGAGGCGGGTCTGGTTGCTGCCGATTTCCTCGAAGAGGATCTCCTCGATGTTGCCTTCGCGGTCCTCAGGGGGGAAGCCGTAGTGTGACGGGTTGACGCGGTTGCCGTCGGCGTCAGCGAAGTACCAAAGCCAGACGATCTTTTCGAGGGGAACGATCTCGAGGAATTCGCCGCCATTGTAGAAGTCATGGCCGTCAGGCGTGCGCATGCAGTAGGTGAAGCGGCCGCCAACGCGCAGATCGATCCGACAGAGGGGGGAGGTGAAGCCCTTTGGGCCCCACCACCTCGTCACGTATGCGGGGTCAGTCCAGGCCTTCCAGACGAGCGCGCGCGGCGCATCGAAAATGCGCGTGATGATCTGAACTTCATTGGCGGCGTTGCCGGGGGCCGGCGCAGCGGGGTTTGGCGTGGCTCGTTCGGGCACGGTTTGTCTCCTCGTTTTTCATTTCGTGTAAGACTGCGTCGAGCTTGTCTAGGCTCTCCTCCCAGAGGCGGCGGAAGTCGATCGCCCAGTCGGCGACGGCCTTGATGGCGGCAGGGGTGAGGGTGCAGACGCTCTCGCGGCCGCGCTTCTGTTTGACGACGATGTGGGCGCGGACCAGGCAGGCGACGTGCTTGGAGATCATCTGCTGGGAGAGATCGAAGGGCTGGGTAAGCGCGTGGATGGTGGCCGGGCCGAGCGTGAGCTTGTGCACCATGGCGCGGCGCGTTGGGTCGGATAAGGCCGCGAAAGCTAAGCTGAGTTCATCCACAACTATACGGTAGTGGATTGCCGTTGCGGTGTCAAGGAAGCTTTTGGAGATATTGCGCGGGGCCGGGGTGCTGAGCGCCCAGCGTTGGCCGGCCTGTGCGGCCGACGGGCCGCGCCGTTGCTATGCGGCCGGACCGCTCGGACACGAGGCTGAACATTGACGCAACCCTACGGTAATCGTTCCACGTAATTCAGAGCTGCTGGGTGTGTACGTGGCGGCAGAGCACGGTCGGCAAGGCGCGGGCAGTGCAATTCCGGCTCGACGCGAAAAGATGGCGAGCGAACTTGGGGTGACGACCCACGTATGGGCTCGTCAAATGACAGCATCACTCCCTCACACGGCCACGCCGATGAGTCGATGCATTTCCTCGTGTACCAGTGCCGCGAAGTCGGGGGCCGCGCCCAAGCGCTCGAGCTCGACTTGCAGCGGCACGCGCTGTTCCTGTCTGAAGCGCCGCGTACGCGCACGCTCACGCTCCTCAGAGGCCAGCAAATCGGTAAGGGAATTCAGCCGCAGCGCGGCGGATGAACCCCCAGTGCGATACACCGCGAGACGGGCCGTGTGACGCTCGACAACAGCTTGGGCCACCGAGTCGGACGGCAGGCGCTCATCGTCGATAAAATCGGGTGTGTTCCACTTCAACGCGAGGTTGCTCGTGGCGAGATAGCACCCGTCCTCGAACTCGCTCTTGAGCACCACCGCCTGGATAGGTCCTTTCGGTTGGGCTCTCATCATCTGGAAAGCGTCCACGCGCGTAATGCCGTCAGAAGCAAGAAACTTCCGCGAAAATCCCAAACATTTTGCTACCGGCAGATCGGTGCGTACAGTGGCGATATCGCCAGCGAACCGAAAGCCCAGCGAGGTGAGCGCTTCAGTAACTTGATCGTACCACCGTAACCAATCGCTTGAATGAGCAGCAAGATCGGCCGGGGGATATTCGTAGTTGCCGGCCCACAAGCCCTCAAAGTCCTTCAAGACCTTCTTGGCGGTGGCCGTCACCCGCTCGCGCTCCTCATCGTCGTCGAGTTGCGGGACTGCCAGTCGGCGCGCGAGTGCGTCGTGGGCCGGCTCATGGTCGAACTCCTCCCCCGTCGCAATGGCAAGTGCACGCGGACGGCCGTCACGCAGGAAGAGGAGCAGCGAGCCTGTGGGCGCCCCGAGCGAAAGCAGGGTGATGCGGGCGAATTGCAACGCGTCATCTAAATTCCACAGGGCGAGCTCGATGTCCACCGATGCGACCTGCCACTGCGCGCTCAACTGCGACCCGCCCCCGTTGACGCGTCCAAGCCCGGCGGCTTTGAGTGCAGCGTCGAGGGGATCTTCGTACCTGACACCGCGAGCGATAGGCAGAAGCGACTCTGAGATTTGCGCAATAGCGATAAACACAGCCTTTTGCTGACTCACGGCTATCTCCCGGGCCTGCTACGGGCGCATTCTTCCGGAATGAACTGAGCGTTGGCGTGCATCTAGCTCACAAATTCATTACACTGCGGCGCACGCAGACCTCCCTGATCTACCGACGAACGGAGAATCTCCGGGCCGTCCAGCCTTCCGCTCCGGCGTTTTAGCCTACAACCACCGCCGAACGCTTGCCTTGTATCTCGCGTATTCCTCGCCGAATCGACCATGCAGATATCGCTCCTCGCGCGGTATGACCACGAACGACATCAGGGCAATTGCGGGGAGCAGCGTGACCAACAGCCATGCACTGTGGACTCCGACCGCGATTCCAACCTGAAAGGCTGAGAAGGCAAGATAGATGGGGTTGCGACTGAAGCGGTAAGGCCCCACCGTGACGATAGCAGTCGTAGGCCGGTTCCCCGGTACCGGCGTGCGGGCTGATCGAAATGTTTTGATCGACCAGATAAAGAGGATGGCAGCCAGGCCCACGATCAGCACGCCGAACGGCGTTGCCCACTCGGGGGCGAAGGTGATCGGCCAGACAAAATGACACACCAAGCCTACGACGATTGCGGTCAAATAAATGACTGGAGGGCGTGCTAGTCCGAGGTTGGCGGCACTCGGTCCTCTATCATCGTTTTGCGACTTTCGCTCAAACATGGTGCTTCCTGGACGTCTCGGGCTGGCATGTCGATTGCCAGTCGCGGCCGCTCGGTACAATACGGCTGCCGCGGCGAGCGTTGTGGTACCCGTGGCCTGCCGACGACTAGAAGTGTCGCGGGAGGATCGGCCGGCAGACATCGTCAGAGCGCTCTCCTCTCGCTCAGTCGGCCTCAACTTTGGCGGCGTGTGCGTGTAGAGTGACACGCCCGGGCGCATCTGGATAAAACTGGGGAGCTTCGCGCCGGTCGAATCTACCGTACTCCCGCACGATGCGAACCTTGCGGTGGCGAAGCGAAGTGACGCCGTCGATCTTCCGCGGCGTCCAGTTGTCCGCCGCGCGTGGGTCTCTCCACGCCACGAGGACCGCCATCTTGCCGGGGTTGTAGATGCTGGCCCAGACGTCGTGGTCCACGACCGCGCCGTTGGTCAGATCCAGGCCCAGGTGGGCGGGGAGAAGATCGGGCTGCGCGGCGAAAGCCGCGCCTTCGGCGGGGACGATTTCGGTAAAGCTGGCGAGCTTGGCCTCTCCGATTTCCGTTTCGTCGAAGCGCCGCTCGTGCACGGGCGCTTCCTTCGGCGGATCGGTGTCGTAGGTGACGTCTCCGACGCGCAAGCGATAGTCCTTGAATATCTCGAACCTCCCCTTCTCTTGGACGTGATGATGCTCGCCTTCGCTGCGCCAGCGTACGACCGACTTCTCATCCCGCCAGGTGGAATGAGACAGCACCCAACCAGACCGGAGTTTGCTTTCGAAGCGCTCGTTGTCGACAAACCCATCGATCGATTCGAGGATTGGTTTGAGGTGCTTGGCAAGGTTGAGATAGGAGTCCTTCTTACCGTCGTTGGGCAGTACTTCGAAAATTACGGAAAACATCAGTGTCTCTCCTTTGGTCTCATCACTCGGAAATCGCTGCTACATCGTCGGCGAGCAGGAAATTGATGGTCTCGCGCCACACGGCGAGCCGCATGCTCTCGAGATGCATCAGATGGGTGCCGCGGCTGATCTTGATGTCCCGTTTCACTGGTGCGCGGGACAGCGCATTGAATAGCCAACAGGCATCTTGGTCCGGGATCAGCCCGTCCCATTCGCCACGGATGATCGCGGTGGGGCAAAGCACTTTCGCAGGGTCGTATGAAAGTTGGCCGTGCCAGGCCTTTATGATATCGCTGAAGGGACCGAGCGGGATCTTCACACCGAACGGGTCGCGAGTGCGGCTCTCGGGATCGCTATCCAGATACTTTTGACTCCAGTCGTCAAAGTGGACGCGCGACAGGACGGGGGGTTCGTGAGCCGGCACGTCCTCGACGAATCGATTCCACTGTTCCTCCACCGTCAGGGACTTCCAGGCTGGAAACAGCGGTGGCTGTTCGTAGCGTCTGGGGCTGCGTTTCGCAATCGGCGCAAATAGGACCAAGCGGTCAACGGTGGCTGGATGCTGTCCGGCGACGAGACACGCGGGCATCGAGCCCCAAGAATGCGATACGAGCGACACCTTGCCGATATTCTGATGGCCGCAGATGAACCGCACTGCGGTCTCCACCTGCCTTGCGGCATCGTCGGCAGTACACAGCGGGGCATTCTCGTCGGCAGGTCTATTCATCTCTGGATAGCGGTCCGAATGGCCGTAGCCATAAAGATCCAGGCCCCACACGTCGAAGCCAGCCTCGCCGAGGGCATCACGCCATGATCTTCCGTCGAAGCGGTGAGCGATTGAAAGCGCTGACGGGAACGTCGCGCCGTGGACGTAGAGCGCCGCGCGGCGTGGCGAGAAGTCGCTGCTGGATGAAGGCAAATACCGGAGGAATAGGGAGAAGCCGTCATGCGGCCCAGGGATCCGAAAATGTTCCTCTCGGGGATCGAGCCGGTCTGCGGTCGAGTAATCCATCATGCGGGCAGTTCCCCGGTACTTCAGGGCTGTTGCTGTCAATGAGCTCTCGTAGCTCAGGTGAAGATCGAAGCATCATCGTACGTACGGCTAGCCCATGAGAAACTGCCCTGGCGGGATCACTCTCATCAGGTCGCAGGTGGCGCAGTCGCGAAATGTCCCGGCCTCGCGAGGTGTCGGATGCGAGGTGGCGCAGACTTGGGCCGCCGCGAGCAATAGCGTCAGCAGTAGAGAACTTTCTTTGGACATGGCGCTACAAACCGTACACTGTAGGGGTAAACCGATGCGTTCCCAGGGGGCTGAAATGGTACGCCGCGTTTTTCCGCTGTTGCTGGTTTTTGGTCTGTTCATGGGTACGGCATGGGCTGCGTCCAACCCGTTCGTTGGCCAATGGATACTCCATCCGTCCCGAAGTCAGCTCACTGATGAGATGAAGGTAACAAAGCAGGGTCAAAACAAGTACGCATTCGACTTTGGCGGCGAGAAGCCCGAAATCATAGTGCTAGATGGAACCGACCAGCCCGGCAACGATGGCACCACGCTATCCGTCGCCCCGGAAGGGCCCAACTGGAAGGTCGTCCGCAAGAAGGGCGGTCGCGTCCTCCTCGAGGCGATTTGGACGCTCTCCAAGGACGGCCGTTCGCTTACAGATGACTTCACCAGCTTTGATCGAGGTAGGCCGCCGGTTAATATCAAGTATCTCTACAAGCAAATGGCCCGCGGTGCGTCGGGCTTTGCGGGCGATTGGCTCAGCACCAGCGAGGCAGTGGGCTCGGCTATCACGATCCGGATACGTCCCTATCAGAACGGCGGCCTTGCCATCACGAACTCCGGTGGGAAGACGACGATGAAATTCGATGGCAAATCGGCGCGGCGTCTAGGCCCGGGCGCCATGGAAATCATGCAAAAGTCCGAAGGCAAGCTCGTACAGACCCGGCAATTCGAAGTTTCTCGAGATCACAAGACCCTGACGATCACCACGCGCATCGTGGGTCGAAGTGCTCCCAATGTCCTCGTATTCGAACGGCAATAGGAGCTTGCGCATTGGGGAGCTGTTAGTAGCCGACGGGCCGCTCTCGCGAGGAAATGTCGCGAGGGTCAGCGACATTGGCCGGCGCGCAGAGCGCTAGACGATCCAATCCTTCCCGGACCACTCCTCATAGGTGCTATTTTCTGCGCTACCTCATGGCCATAGAAACGCTCCGTGATCCGCAGTGCGAGATCGATGCCAGCCGTGAGACCAGTGGCGGGTTTCCGGCTATCCGCCACGGAATAGAGATTGAAGCCGCCGCTGCTGCTCAGGGTCTCCCAAGGCCCCGCGAAGTCGATCAGGGTATTGTGAGCGCCCAGCAGGACAGCTACGTCGATGGGCGCTGGGTCCGCCGCAGGCGGGGGGGGCTGACTTTGGGTCTTTCGCTGAGCCGCCCGACGTGCTTTTAGCAAAAGCTCCGGCTCGATTCCCCGCGCCCGCAAAACGCTACCCCCGGAAGATGAACAAGCGAAATACATCAAAGACCTCATGCTCATCAGTAGCGAGGTACATGCGGTGCTAACCAGGACTCCGGGAGTTACACGGTTGCGTTGGTGGTTCGTCGGATGGGACGTCAAAGAGCCGGGTGTACGGACTCCAGCGGAATTGCCCTGGCGCATCGAGACTCCGGTGTGCCAAGGCTCGTGAAGTGCCCGTACGCTGAAAGTGCACCAGGACGGCCAGGAGCCGACGCTTACGTTAAGCCCGGGCCAGCCGCGTCTTGAGCCTATCATGCGAAGCTCGGCCCTGCTCGCCGCCCAGCAACCGGGGTGAGACCGTCTCGCCGATTCGCCTTCTGGACGCCCCGTGGTATCGTTGCGCATAAAGGGGAGAAGAAGAAATGGCACTCTCGAGCAAGCTCAAGGGCGCTCTCTTGATCGCCCGACAGCGGGGCCTCGGCAACATGCTGCGCTACACTGCCGACCTCACCTTTGACGTGTGCTATGAGCGCTGGTTGTCGGCGCAGACCTCCGGGGACATCTCCACTGCCGCTCTTGGCATCAGCGACGCGGATGCGTTCCACTACGCTCCGACGCCCTATTCCTGCTTCTTCCGGGCGATGAAGAAGGTTGACGCGCGCGACGGCGTCTTTGTGGATTACGGGAGCGGGAAAGGGCGGATCGTATGCAGCGCTGCCAGATATCCGTTCCGGAAGGTCATCGGCGTCGAGTTCTCAGAACGCTTGGTGGCCGAAGCGCACGCCAACATCGCCCGCGCCCCACGCCGGCTGCTCTGCAAGGACATTGAGCTGGTGACCGCGAACGCAGCAGGATGGCCCGTACCGGACGACGCAACCGTCTTTCACTTCTACAACCCGTTCGGGGGGCAGACCCTGCGCTCTGCCATCGGCAAAATCGCGGAGTCGATGCGCCGCTCGCCCCGGCAGGTGTGGCTCATGTTCGCCTTTCTGTGGCACATCGCGCCGATCATGGCCGCAGATGAACCGATTCCGCGCCGCTGGCAGAAGGCGACGTCCGATGTGCTATGGCCGCCCTACGATGAACGCAATAGCGATAACCCGAACGGCCATCGGCACCGGATATACACCCTCGACTCGCGCTAGTTATTGTTTTTATCGGCGCCCCGACGGGATTCGAACCCGTGTTACCGCCGTGAAAGAGCGATGTCCTGGGCCGCCGCGCACCTAGACCGTGCGGAAATCGAGGTCGGTGATGAGGAGGCGCCTGCGATCGACGGCCGCCTGGCCGACGAGCCCCTCGCCGATCGCGCTTGAAGTACTCGAGCGGATCGGACGACTCTACAAGATCGAAGAGGAGATCCGCGGGCGCCCACCCGATGAGCGACAAGCGGTCCGTCAGGCACGTGCGGGACCTGAGCTCAAGTCGCTGCATGAGTGGCTGCAGAAGACGGTGACCGCGCTCTCGAAGAAGTGCGAACTCACCCAGGCGATCCGCTACGCGCGTATCGGTCGAGGCGAACCGTTCGGTCCGGCCCACGGCGTGCTTCCAGCCTCAGGCAGCGTCGTCGGCTCAGCAGGTCCCGCGCCGCCGGGCGCAGGAGCGGGCACGGGATCATTCCAGGCAACACCTGCACGAAACGCGTGGACCTGCGGCAGTTCGCCCGTGAATGGGACGCCACCGCCAGGCGGCATTCGCTCTCCGGACTTGCGCATCGTTTCAATGCGCATGGTTCCCGCAGAGTAATCGAAGAGGGCCTTGTACAATGGCATGGCGATGCGCGGCCAAGCCATCTCTGGCGTGAAATTCTGTCCGACAGTAAAGGTAGCGCCGGATCCGGCGATGCTCAGCGTACGCACAGCCTGCGCCCCGATGGCATCTTCAATCGCAGAAGGGAGAGCATCGTTTGATGCTCTGCAAGCCTCGACGCCGACCGCAAGGCCGGCCACGGCTTTCAGCACATCGCGCCGCCGAATCATTGACGTCAGCGGCGCGGAGCCGGCTGGAAGAGCTCAACGAGGTTGCCCGAAGGATCTTCGAGCAGAATTTGTGCTCCGCCCGGACCGGTAACAATGTCGTTGCGGAATTTGAGACCCTTGGCGCGAAGCTTTTCGACCTCAGCTTTGAGATCGTCGACCACGAGTTCGAATCGGTTCCAACCGCCAGGTTCAGGATGTGTTCCATCTGGCATCGCTCGTCCCGCTGAACTGTTCGCGCCGCTCAGCAGCAGCCTCAAGCCGCCTCGCTTCACATCAGCGAAGGCCGGCGCGGCATTTGAAACCTCACTGAAACCCAGGTGTGTCGTGTACCAGTCGACGGACGCCTGGACGTCGTTGACCATGTAACGGACATTTACAAGTTCCCCGGCCATGGCGCGCAACTCCTCAAGGTAGGCATTCGTCGCAATAACGAGCAGTCTGATTCACGTCAGGGAGACCTGCGGGGGCTGTGGCAGACTGTCCGATGTCGAGCGTCATGTCGTCTCAAACAGGCCCATGAAGCATATCGAGGGACGCTTCCCCGTGACAGAGTCGGCTCACGAGGCTTCCGAGGTAGCGCCATGATTTCCGCACATCGAACCGCCCCCCGTTTACTGGTTCTGACTCTCACTACGGTCATCCTGACGGCCTGTGCGACGCTTCGCGTAGGTAGCGATCATGATCCCGCCGTCAGTTTCTCCGCCTATCACACCTACGTCTGGATGCCTCCGCGCACGAAGATTGACGAATCGCCGAATCCTCTCGTGGTGCAGCGCGCGTACGATGCCATCGAGGGCGCGCTCGCGGCCAAGGGCTATCAATTCACGAGCAACCCAGCCGATGCCGATTTTGTCGTGGACTTCACGATTGGCTCGCGAGCGCGCACCGACATCCGTTCGTATCCGGCGCCCTACGTAGTGCCGTGGTACGGCGGACGCGTCCACTGGTGGGGAGTGCCCTACTGGGGCAACGAAGTCGACGTGCGTCAGTATCGCGAAGGAACGCTCTCGATAGACGTCTTTGATGGCAAGACGCACCGGCCGGCCTGGCACGGTTGGGCTCGAAAGGAGCTCACCCGTGCGGATCTCGATCACTCATCGGGCAGCATTCGCGAGGCGGTCGACTCGGTGCTCGCGCAGTTTCCGCCGAAGTGACTGCAGGGCTCAGGGGTGCACCATGAAAGTGGGCGATATCTGCACTCCAACGGTCGTCACCGTGCTGGCGTCCTTCAGAGTCGGCGATGTCACGACCCGACAGCCAATTCTCATGAGGGTGGACAGTTGAGGAGGCTTGCGGAGACGCCCGAATGAACGTGCTGCTAATCTTTGGTACGACGGAAGGTCAGACGCAGAAGATCGCCAGCTTCGTAGCGGATCGGCTGGTTCAAAAGGGACACCAGGTCTCGATAGCCAATGCCGCCTCAGGAGCCGCGGCGCATGACCCGCGCGGGTTCGCGGCAGTGATCGTGGCCGCCTCACTGCACGCAGGCCATTACCAGCCGGCGGTCGTGGAGTTCGTACGAGAGCACCTTGCAGCAATCAGGACACGATCGAACGCCTTCCTTTCCGTTTCGCTGGCCGCGGCGAGCGATGATCCAGCGGACTTGGCGGGTCTTACGCAGTGTGTGGACGCGTTCATCAAAGAGACCGGCTGGGCTCCCGCCAGTATTCACCATGTCGCCGGGGCCTTCCGCTTTACGGCATACGATTTCTTCAAGCGATGGGCCATGAAGTACATTGCCTACCGCAAAAGCCTGCCCACAGACACTCATCACGACTACGAATTGACCGACTGGGAAAGCCTGGCGCAGTTCGTTGATACTTTCGCCACTTTGGCGCTCGTGCCATAGTTCCTGGGAAGCGGCTCCACGATGAGCTCGCGGAAGCTCAATCGGTGAGCCCTTCCCCTGCCGCGCGGGCAGCGCCCAGCAACGCAGCGTTCGGATTGAGGATGAGCCTCGTGGGGATCGACTTGACGAAGTACGAGAGTCTTCCCTTCGCCTCGAACCGCTCGCGGAAAGGCCCCTGCTGTAGATAGGGCTCGATTTTTCCGGCGATGCCGCCGGCAATGAGAACTCCGCCGCGAGCTCCCTGAGCGAGGGCGACGTCGCCGGCCACTGCGCCGAAGATGGAGCAAAACATGGAGAGCGTGGCGCGGCAGTCCCGATCCCCCTCTGATGCGTATTCGACGATCTGTGCTGCCGAGAAGGGTCGTATGGCACGGCCCGCAATCTCATCCAGGGCGCGCGATAAGTTTTCGAGGCCCGGCCCCGAGAGAATTCGCTCCACCGAAACGCGATCGAAACGGCGCGTGAGCGCCTTGAGGATGGCGATTTCCTCGGCGCCCTGCGGTGCGAATCCGATGTGACCGCCCTCGGTTGCCAGGGGCACGGGTCGACCCTTGAAGTGCGCCAGATAAGAAACTCCGAAGCCCGTGCCGGCACCCAGAATCGTGATCGTCCCACCGGGTACAGCGGGAATATCCGGACCGATACACCGTAGGTCCGCGGGCTCGAGATGCTCCGCGGCGTAGGCGAGGGCCGCGAAATCGTTGATGAGGTGCGCGGATTGAAAGCCGAGGGCGTGCAGCTTGGCTTCGCTGATCTGCCAGTTGCGGTTCGTGAGTGTGACCGTGCCATCGACGACAGGGCCGGCAACCGCGAGCGCGATGACATCAGGCACCCGTTGGTTGTCGACCCCGCTGAGATAGTGGCTCAAGGCTTGCTCGAAGGTTGCGAGGTGTGCAGGCAGGTCCGACCAATCCTGCAGCCGCCAAGGGCAGGTGCTGCGCTCGAGGATGGCGAAGCGCGCATGCGTGCCACCGATATCGCCGACGAGAAGGCTGTTGGTCGACATGACCTGAGCTTACGCGCCCGCATCGGCGACACGATCGTGGTCTCTACCTATGAGCGGCGCTACTGGCGAACCCGCTCGGGCAGCATTCGGCGAAGCACGCCGTCCTTGAGGACGAGGCGATGGAAGAGTGCGGCCGCCGCATGCACAGCCGCAAGGATCAGGACCACATTGCCGAACCATTCGTGCAATTCCTCAACGGTTTCCTTCAGCGTAACCGTCCGGTCTTGGCCGCATAGCCAGCCAGGCGGTTTGTACTGATGATGCGCTACGTGGGCGCGTCTAGGTGTCCACGTAGGATGTAGGTGTCCACCTCCGAAGAAGAGACCGTCGCGACCGATTCGCTGGGCCGTC
>DASRDO010000004.1:0-4212 GCA_035652555.1 Steroidobacteraceae bacterium
CTCAGCGGTCCCCGGCCGGCGCTATTCGAGGCCGAAGTGACCGGGACCCAGCTCGTCCATCAGCTCGAGAATGCGCCCACCCCCACGCGCCACGCACGTGAGTGGGTCATCCGCCACGACGACGGGCAGGCCGGTCTCCTCCGTCAGGAGCTTGTCGATGTCGCGCAGCAGCGCACCACCGCCGGTGAGCACGATGCCGCGCTCGGCGACATCGGCTCCAAGCTCGGGGGGAGTCTGTTCGAGCGCCTGCTTCACGGCGCTCACGATACTCTGCAGAGGCTCCTGCAGGGCCTCCAGGATTTCATTGCTGTTGAGCGTGAAGCTACGCGGCACACCCTCGGAGAGATTGCGTCCCTTGACGGACAGCTCCCGCACCTGCTGACCGGGATACGCCGAGCCGATCTCGATCTTGATCCGCTCCGCGGTGGCCTCGCCGATCAGGATGCCGTAGTTGCGCCGGACGTAGTTCATGATCGCCTCATCGAAGCGATCGCCGCCGATTCGCGCCGAGTTAGCATAGACGATGCCATTCAGAGAGAGGACGGCGACTTCCGAGGTGCCGCCGCCGATGTCGAGTACCATGGAGCCCCGCGCCTCATGGACCGGCAGGCCGGCACCGACCGCAGCGGCCATGGGCTCGCTCACGATCGCGACGTTGCGCGCCCCGGCGCCCTCGGCCGACTCCCGAATCGCGCGCCGCTCCACCTGCGTCGAGCCGAAGGGCACGCACACGAGCACGCGCGGCGAGGGCTTGAGCATGCGGTTGCCGTGCACCTTGTTGATGAAGTGCTGCAGCATCTTCTCGGTGTAGGTGAAATCGGCGATCACGCCGTCCTTCATCGGCCGCACCGCGGTGATGTGTCCGGGCGTGCGCCCGAGCATGCTCTTGGCCTCGGAGCCGACGGCTACGATGACCTTGCCGCCGCTGCGGGTGGATTCGTCCTGTACTGCGACGACCGAGGGCTCATTGAGCACGATGCCCTTGTCGCGGACGTAGATGAGCGTGTTTGCCGTACCCAGATCGATGGACAGATCGCTGGAAAAATAGCCACGCAAGCGTTTGAACATGAATTAGCGACCGGAATAAAGTACGGCGGGGGGCGACGAAAGTGGCGCGTAATCTAGCAACCGACAGGACATTCAGCAAGGCAACATGTATGATTTTGCGCAGGTTTTCGCACTTGTTATTGCGCACTCGCGCACATTTACGATCAATCGTCCCATGTCCCTGACACGCGAGCAGATCGAGAGCATCGCCCATCTGGCGCGCCTGGCGCTGCAGCCCGAGGAGTTGCCCGTCTATCAGACGAGCCTGTCTGCGATTCTCGAGTTCGTGGGCCAACTGGAACGGGCCGATACGGGCAATGTCGCTCCGATGGCACACCCCTTGCCTGGTCTTTCCCAGCGTCTGCGGACGGATGTCGCCACTGAGAGTGACCGACATGAGCTTTATCAGGCCAATGCTCCGCAGGTGGCCGCCGGCCTTTACCTGGTGCCGAAGGTCATCGAGTGAGCCTGCACACGCAATCTCTGGCGCAGCTTGCGAAAGGGCTGCGCGCCCGTGAGTTCTCCAGCGTCGAGCTTGCGCGCGCACTGCTGGCGCGCATGGAGGCCAGCCAGCCGGCGCTGAACGCTTTCATAACTGTGATGCGCGAGCAGGCGCTCGCCGCGGCTCAGGCTGCGGACCGGCAGCTCGCCTCGGGGGCGAGTGGCCCGCTTGCCGGTCTGCCGATCGTCCACAAGGATCTGTTCTGCACCCAAGGTGTGCGCACGACCTGCGGATCGCGGATGCTCGAGAATTTCATCTCGCCGTACGATGCCACGGTCGTCGCGAAGCTCAAGGCTGCCGGCGCAGTGACGCTCGGTAAATCGAACATGGACGAGTTCGCCATGGGCTCCTCCAACGAGACGAGCTACTACGGCCCCGTCCGCAATCCGTGGAACACGCAACTCGTGCCTGGCGGCTCCTCCGGCGGATCGGCCGCGGCAGTGGCCGCCCGCCTCGTGCCGGCCGCAACCGCGACCGACACCGGCGGCTCGATTCGTCAGCCGGCTGCACTGTGCGGTGTGACGGGTCTGAAACCCACGTACGGGCGGGTCTCGCGCTACGGAATGATTGCCTTCGCATCCAGTCTCGATCAGGGCGGCGTGATCGCCACGACTGCCGAGGATGCGGCGCTCGTGCTGCGCGAGATGGCGGGATTCGATGCCAACGATTCCACCTGCGTGGACCGTCCCGTGCCCGACTACGTTGCCTCGCTCGAGGAGCCGCTCGCCGGACTGAAGATCGGACTGCTGAAGGAATTCTTCGACAAGGGTCTCGATCCTGAGAATGAGAAGTGCGTGCGCGCAGCGCTCGCCATCTACGAGAAGCTCGGCGCTCGCTTGTGTGAGGTGAGTCTTCCGAACCTGCCGCTCTCGGTGCCGGTTTATTACGTGGTCGCCCCCGCTGAGTGCTCCTCCAATCTTGCGCGTTACGACGGAGTGAGATTCGGGCATCGGTGCCAGGAGCCGCGCGATCTCATGGACCTGTACAAGCGCAGCCGCGGTGAAGGCTTTGGGGCGGAAGTGAAGCGCCGGGTCATGACCGGCACCTACGTGCTGTCGGCTGGCTACTACGACGCTTACTATCTCAAGGCCCAGAAGGTGCGCCAGCTCATCAACGCGGACTTCACGCGCGCCTTCGGCGAGGTGGACGTGCTGATGGGGCCGACGACGCCCACGCCTGCATTCGAGCTCGGTGCGAAGACCGCCGACCCGATCACAATGTATCTCAATGACATCTACACGATCGGCGCCAATCTGGCGGGCCTGCCCGCCATGTCGGTCCCTTGCGGCTTCGCAGGGGGGTTGCCGGTCGGGCTGCAGATCGTTGCCCGCCATTTCGGCGAGGCGAAGCTGCTGAATGTGGCCCACTGGTTTCAGCGCGAGACCGACTGGCACACGCGGATCCCGCCGCCATACCAGAGGCCGCAGCCATGACGAGCTGGGAAACGGTCATCGGGCTCGAGATACACGCGCAGCTGGCGACGCGCTCGAAGATTTTCTCTTCCTCGTCCACCGCCTACGGCGCCGCGCCGAATGCCCAGGCCAATCTCGTGGACCTGGGCTATCCCGGCGTGCTGCCCGTGTTGAACGGTGCGGCCGTCAGCATGGCAGTGAAGTTCGGCCTGGCGGTCCATGCGCGCATCGCCACCCACTCGGTGTTCGCGCGCAAGAACTACTTCTATCCGGACCTTCCCAAGGGCTACCAGATCAGCCAATACGAGCTGCCCATCGTCGCGGCCGGCGCGATCGACATCGTGCTGGAGGATGGAACGACGAAGCGGATCGGCGTCACTCGCGCACATCTGGAGGAGGACGCCGGGAAGTCGCTTCACGAAGGATTGCCCGGGGTTTCCGGCATCGATCTGAATCGTGCCGGCACGCCGCTGGTCGAGATCGTTTCCGAGCCGGACATGCGCTCTGCGAAGGAAGCGGTCGCCTACATGAAGAAGGTGCACACGCTGGTGCGCTACCTGGAGATCTGCGACGGCAACATGCAGGAAGGCTCATTCCGGTGTGATGCGAACGTCTCGGTGCGGCCCGTGGGCAGCGAGCGCCTGGGCACGCGCGCCGAGATCAAAAATCTGAACTCCTTCCGCTTCGTCGAGAGGGCGATCAACTACGAGGTCGCGCGGCAGATCGAGCTGATCGAATCCGGTGGCAAGGTTCAGCAGGAGACGCGGCTGTATGACCCCGACAAGGGGGAGACCCGCTCGATGCGCTCCAAGGAGGAAGCCAACGACTACCGGTATTTTCCGGACCCGGATCTGCTGCCGGTCGTGCTGGATGAGTCGTTCATTGCGGGCGTGCGTGCGAGCTTGCCGGAACTGCCCGACCAGAAGGCGGCGCGGTTCTGCTCCGAGCACGGGCTCTCCGCCTACGATGCGGGGGTGCTCACCGCCAGCCGCGACACAGCGGATTACTACGAGGAGGTCCTGCGCACGGCTGTGACGCAGGGCGGCTCACTGGACCCCAAGCTCGCGGCGAACTGGGTGATGGGTGAGCTGGCCGCCGCGCTGAACAAGGAAAACCTCGAGATCCACTCCGGGCGGCTGCCGCCGCAGCGCCTGGCGGGCCTGCTTGCGCGCCTCAGCGATCAGACCATCTCCGGAAAGATCGCCAAAGAAGTGTTCGAGGCGATGTGGTCAAGCGGTGCAACAGCCGATG
>DASRDO010000005.1:0-77730 GCA_035652555.1 Steroidobacteraceae bacterium
AAATACAGTCTGCTTCGAAATCATAAGGTTCTACCCACGAGGGCGCCCCCGCATTTGCGGGGCCGAAAAAAGGGCGGGAAGTGTACTCAAGCAGGTCCGCCAATGCAAAGGCAGGTGACCAAAAAACGCGCCCGGCGCCCCGGAAAACGGTCCGCTGCGGCTAAGATCCCGTGGCGCGAGGCCATTTTCAGACATTTCCTGACGTGCGGCCCGACAGATCGCCCCCTTATAATGAGTGCATGCAGTCGGAAAGTCCCCTGGACACCCTGATTTCCGCAGCCGACCGAGCCCTACGGGCCGTGTTTGCTCCGGCCCGAGCCTCACGGCCCATCCCAGTCCCGCAGCCCGAATCCGCTGCGGCGCCACATCCGAGTTCCGTTTTCGATGAGCCCGCCGCCGCGGCCGGCGACCGGGCGGCTGGCGAGCGAATCCCCAGTGGAGGGGCCCGCGATTCGACGACAGCCAGCGTCGCACCCGGATCTCTTTCGGATTCCGAAAGACGACACTCCGCGGGCCTGATGCGCGTCAACCACGCTGGCGAAATTGCCGCGCAAGCGCTCTATCACGGCCAAGCCCTGGTAGCCCGCTCCACTGCAACTCGCGACTTGCTACTCAAGGCTGCGCACGAAGAAACCGATCACCTGGCTTGGTGCGAGACCCGTTTGAAGGAGCTCGACTCACGCCCAAGTCTTCTGAATCCGCTCTGGTACGCAGGCTCTTTCGCCATCGGTGCCATGGCGGCACTTTTGGGCGATCGCACAAGTCTCGGCTTTGTTGTGGAAACCGAGCGTCAGGTCGAAGGTCATCTCAACGAGCATCTCGCGCGGCTGTCACCGGACGATGCCCGGAGCCGTGCGATACTCCAGACAATGCGTACGGACGAGATTGCGCACGGCATGAGCGCAAAAGCCGCTGGCGGTGCCGAGCTGCCGTCACCGATTCGATCACTGATGCGCCGTACCGCGCGGCTCATGACGAGCACCGCCTACTGGATCTGAACGTGACACCGAAGAAATGCGGACTAACTGTCTGATGTCATTGATTTCGACCGGTGCGGCCGGGTACCCTTGCAGTCAGGCAAACATATGTATAAAAAAGCGAGCGGCGGCCAGTGCCGCTGCTCAAACGCGAGTTTCGGGGAGCCGGTATGGATGAAAACATAAAGCCGCTGAGCGACATTCCGGCGATCAACCGATTTCTGAGTTATTGCCGCATACGCACCGTCCCATCAAAGACGGTTGTCATACACGCGGGCGACCTGCCCGACGTGCTGTACTACATCATCAGCGGCTCGGTCGAAGTCATGATCGAAGACGAGGAAGGCAACGAGATGGTGCTCGCCTACCTCAACCGCGGACAGTTCTTCGGCGAGATGGGACTCTTCTTCAGCGACCAGCCGACCCGCAGCGCCTGGGTGCGCACCCGCAATCAGTGCGAGCTCGCGGAGATGACGTACCCGCGCTTTCGCCAGATCGCCGCCGAGAGTCCCGGTCTCATCTTCGAGCTCGCGACCCAGCTCGCCACGCGACTCGACCGCACCAACCGCAAGCTCGGCGATCTCGCCTTCGTCGACGTCACCGGCCGCGTCGCCCACGCCATCAACAACCTCTGCGAGGAGCCCGATGCGATGACGCATCCCGAGGGCATGCAGATCAAGGTCAGCCGGCAGGAGCTCTCACGCCTGGTCGGCTGCTCGCGCGAGATGGCGGGAAGAGTCCTGAAGGTGCTGGAGGATCAGGGGCTGCTGCGCGCCACGGGCAAAACGATCGTCGTCTTCAACGCGCGGCCGAAGATGAAGACGCGTCCGGTCATCGTGCCGGCGAAGCCGATGGCGAAGGCTCCGGTGGCGCCGCAGTTCGACGACGACGACGATGACGACGAGGAATGAGCTGAGCAGCTGACGCTCCTCCGTCCCGCCCGAAACGAACCGGCCCGCCAACTGGCGGGCCGGTTCGTTTTGGATATAGTGGCTGGGGATGAAGACCGAATCCGATCTGCTCAAGGCCAACCAGGAGCTGCGCGAGGCCGTGCGCGCGCGCGACGAGTTCCTGGCAATCGCCGCTCACGAGCTGCGCAGCCCCATGCACGCGCTCATGCTGCAGGTCGAGACCGCAATCGTGGTCGCGCGCCGCAGCGGCAACGATGATCTGCTGCAGCGACTGGAGCGCGTACGGTCGGTCCTGGACCGCTATGTGAAGCGTGCGACGCTGCTTCTCGATGTCTCACGGATCAACGCACGCTCCGTTGATCTTCGCTTCGAGGACCTCGACATCGTCGCGATCCTGCGCGAAGTCGTGGATACCTACGCCAGCGAGGCGGCTTTCAACCTCGTCGACATCCGCTTGAGGGCTCCGGATGTCCTGATCGGGACGTGGGATCGGTTGGCGATCGAGCAGGTGATCGGCAATCTCATCTCCAACGCCATCAAGTATGGCGACGGCAAGCCGGTCGATATCGACCTGACACGCGAAGGAGCGGGGGCTCGTCTCGAGGTGAAGGACCGTGGCATCGGTATCTCGGCCGAAGACCAGGCGCGTATCTTCGGCCGTTTCGAGCAGGTCATGACGGGACAGGCCCGTACCGGATTCGGGGTGGGCCTGTGGCTTGCGCGCGCATTGATCGAAGCGCATCGGGGCTCGATCTCCGTTGCGAGTGCTCCGGGCAGGGGCGCTGCGTTCACGGTGTGGCTGCCGCTCGACGCAACTGCAGCAATTCAGGAATCGAAATGACAGGCAATGGCGACCAACTGAAGCTCGAGCGGGTACCGACCGGCATCGCGGGACTGGATCAGATCCTGCGCGGCGGACTGCTGAGCGGGGGCGTATACATCATCGAGGGCGTGCCGGGCACGGGCAAGACCATCCTCGCCAACCAGATCTGCTTCAACCACGTCGCGGCCGGCGGGCGCGCGGCGTTCGTCACCCTGTTGGCCGAGTCTCATACCCGGATGCTGCAGCATCTGCAGCCGATGACCTTCTACGAGGAAGAAGCGATACCGGACCGCCTCTACTACATCAGCGGCTTTCGGATTCTCGAGAGCGAGGGCCTGAAAGGCATCGTCGATCTGCTGCGGCGGGAGATCCAAGGTCAGCGGGCGAGCCTGCTGGTGCTCGATGGCTTTGCGACCACCGAGGAATCGGCGACCTCACCACGCGAGTTCAAGAAGTTCGTGCACGAGGTGCAGGCTCACGCCTCATCCATGGGATGCACCGTTCTGCTCCTGACCAACGGCAGCGAGCGCGACGTCAGTCCGGAGTACACGATGGTCGATGGCGTGATCCACCTCGAGGATACGCTGTTCGAGCAGCGCACCGAGCGTACGCTGCGGGTCGGCAAGTTCCGCGGCAGCGATTTTCTACCCGGCCTGCATCCCTTTCGGATCACGAGCCGCGGCCACGAGATCTTTCCGCGAGTGGAGATGGCCTTCGCCGTGCCGACGGTACAGGATGCCTACTCGCCGCGCCGGCACTCGACCGGCATCCCAACACTCGATGCGATTCTCGGCGGCGGGCTCCTGGCCGACACATCGAACGGACTCTACGGTCCCACCGGCATCGGCAAGACGACCTTCGGCCTGCAATATCTCGCCCAATGCACGCCGGCCGACCCTGGCACTTTCTTCGGCTTCTTCGAGTCTCCGGAGCGGCTGCGCGCCAGGGCACAGACGCTCGGCATCGATCTGTCGGGGCTCGAACGCAGCGGAGCAGTCGAGCTCATCTGGTACCCGCAGGGCGAGCACATCCTCGATGAGCTCGGCCACCGCATGGTCGATGCGGTGCGCCGTCGTGGTGTCAAGCGACTCTTCATCGACGGCTATGGCGCATTGGTCGAGTCGGCGACCAACCCCGAGCGCATGACCCGCTTCGTCTCCACGCTCGGCAACGAGCTGCGCGCCCTGAAGGCAACCGTGATCATGAGCATGGAGAGCCGCAACGTCCTGGGAACCGCGACGGAGTTGCCGAACAAAGGACTGTCATCGCTGCTGGAAGGACTGATCCTCATGCGCTACACGGAGCTCGAGGGCCGCATCAGGCGTGTCATATCGGTCACCAAGATCCGCGACAGCGCTTTCGATCCCAGTCTGCGGGAATTCACGGTCACTCCGAGCGGCATCGAGATCGGCGATGGCTTTCGGGGTGTCGAGGCAGCTCTGAGCGGCTTTGCGCGCGAGCCGAGACTGGTCGCCACCGATCGGACGCAGGGGAAACACCAGGAGGATTGAGGAGTGAGGACCGTCCTCGTCGTCGACGACGAATACGGCACGGTTGAAGTGCTGGTTGCCGCGCTGGAGGATGCGGGCTACCGCGTACTCACCGCGGCCAACGGGCGCCGCGCCCTCGAGAGGCTGGAGGAGAACAAGCCCGATCTGGTCGTCTCGGATTTCATGATGCCGCTCATGGACGGTGCCGCCCTCGTTGAGGCCATGCGCTCCAATCCCGAGTATCGGGACATCCCGGTCATCATGATGAGCGCCGCGCCAGAATCAGCGTTGCGCAAGCGGCTGGACGGCTATGTGGCTTTCCTGCGCAAGCCTTTCCGCGCCTCTGCGCTGCTCGAGCGGATCGACTCGCTGTTCAATCCCCCGCGATCGTCATCTCCCCGATGAGCACCGAGCCGCAGCGGATGGAGCCGCGCGGATCGACGTCGCTCCCGACTGCGACGATGTTGCGATAGATGTCCCGCAGATTGCCGGCGATCGTGATCTCATGGACGGGATAGGCGATGCTGCCGCCCTCGATCCAGAAGCCGCTCGCGCCGCGCGAGTAGTCCCCGGTCACACCGTTGACGCCCTGCCCCATCAGCTCCGTCACGAGCAGGCCCGAGCCCACGCGCTTGAGCAGCGCGTCGTATCCGGGTGACTCTCCGGCAGCCTCCACGATCAGATTGTGAATACCGCCCGCGTTGCCCGTGGTCTCGAGCCCGAGCCGGCGCGCGGAGTAGCTGCCGAGCACGTACCCCTGCAGGATCCCGTTCTCCACGAGCTCCCGATCGCGGGTGGCCGCACCCTCATCATCGAAGGCGGCGCTCGCGAGGCCTTTGAGGATGTGCGGCCGCTCGTGCATCTGCACGAACGCCGGAAACACCTGCTCGCCGGCCGCATTCAACAGGAACGAGGCCTTGCGGTACTGACTCGGGCCGCGAATCGCGCCGATGAAGTGCCGGAAGAGGCCGCGGGCCATGTCGGGCGCGAAGAGGACCGGGGCCTTGCGTGTGGAAAGCTTGCGCGCGCCGAGCCTCGCGAGCGCCCGCTTCCCGGCTGCCGCTCCCACCGACTCCGCCCCCTCGAGGTCGGCCGGGTCACGTGCCGTGGTGAACCAGTAGTCCCGCTGCATCTGATCCGCCTCCTGCGCGATCAGCGAGCAGCTCACCGAGTGACTGGTGCCGGAAAAGCCGGCCAGGAATCCGAGCGAGTTGCCGTAGACACCCGTGTGCCGCTGAGTGCTCACGGAAGCTCCCTCGGAGTTGGCAATGCGCGGATCGAGAGCCCGGCCGGCCTGCTCGCAGCGGCGCGCGATCTCGATCGCAGCTTCCGCGGCGAGATCCCAGGGATGATCGAGGTCGAGGTCGGGTATCTCGCGTGCCAGGTACTGGGGCTCCACCAGGCCGGCGTAGGGATCCTCCGCGGTGTAGCGCGCAATGGCGCACGCCTTCTCGACGGTAGCGCGGACCGCCTCCCTGCCGAGATCCGCAGTGCTGGCCGAACCCTTGCGCTTGCCGAAATAGACAGTGACCGCGAGACCCCGGTCACGCTGATACTCGATGGTATCGACCTCCCCGAGGCGGACCGTCGTTCCGAGGCCCTGGCTCAGGCTGGCATCGACCTCATACTGCGAGGCTCCCTGGCGGCGGGCCTCCTCGAGGGCAATGCCGGCTACGTTCCGGAGCAACGAAGAAGAAGAATCCGCCGCCGCGACCGCCTGTGGCATACGTGTTCCGCTCGATTCCGGGAAATGGGGCAGAATTTGATTCTAGCAGCCACCAGACCCGAGCCGTTCGAGCCGCAGTGACCACCGACACGCAAGAAGACTACCCTGAGGCCGATGAGCCCGGGCGGCCGAGCAAGAGCCAGCGCAAGCGCGCAGCCCATGCCGCGCAGGATCTGGGCGAGGAGCTCATCCGGCTGCGCGATACCGAGCTCGAGGCACTCGGGCTGCCGGAGCCGCTGAGCGAGGCCATCCGGGAGGCGCGCCGGATCAGGAGTCGCGCCGCCGGGGCGCGCCAGCGCCAGTACATCGGCAAGCTCATGCGGGAGATCGACCTCGAGCCCATCCGCACGGCGCTCGCCGCACGCAGCGAGCGCGATGCGCTCGAGACGCAGCTCTTCAAGCGCGCCGAGGGCTGGCGGGAGCGGCTGATCGGCGAAGGGGATACCGCGCTCGATGAGCTGGTGCGCCTGCGGCCCGGGACCGAGCGGACGGAATGGGTGCGGCGGGTCGCTGCGGCACGTACCGAGCGCGACCGCGGGACCGGCGGCTCGGCCGGACGGGAGCTGTTCCGGGCGCTGCGGGCGCTGCTCGGCTAAAATGCCGCGATGAAAGCGCTCGTCGGCATCATCATGGGCTCCTCGTCCGATTGGGAGACACTGCGCTGCGCGGCCGAGACGCTGGAAAAGCTCGCCATTGGCCACGAAGTGCGGGTGGTCTCGGCACACCGTACGCCCGACCTGCTGTTCGAATACGCCTCGAGCGCCCGTACCCGGGGGATTGAGGTCATCATCGCTGGCGCCGGCGGTGCGGCTCACCTTCCCGGGATGACGGCGGCCAAGACCACCCTGCCCGTCCTCGGCGTGCCGGTGCAGTCGAAGACCCTCGGCGGGCTCGACTCTCTGCTCTCGATCGTGCAGATGCCGGCGGGAGTGCCGGTCGCCACCTTCGCCATCGGGCCCGCCGGCGCGACCAACGCCGCACTCTGCGCGGCCGCCATCCTCGCCAACAAGCACCCGGCCGTCGCCGGTGCGCTCGAGGCCTTCCGCGAGAGCCAGACCGCCGGCGTGCTCGCGAATCCCGATCCGCGCGCCACTTCCCGCTCATGACCGTCGGCATCGTGGGGGCCGGCCAGCTCGGCCGCATGCTCGCGCTGGCCGGCTATCCGCTCGGTCTCGACTTCCTGTTCCTCGATCCTGCCCGCGATGCGCCCGCGGGCCGGGTCGCTCCCGTATTACACGGTGCCTTTACGGACCCCGGGCTGCTCGGCCGGCTGGCACGCGAGTGTGCGGTCCTGACGTTCGACTGGGAAAACATCTCCGTCGAGGCACTGCGCGCCCATGCGGCATCGGCCCACGGCGCGCGCATCTGTCCGCCGATCACGGCGCTCTCCGCTGCGCAGGACCGCGTGGCGGAAAAGCGGCTCTTCGAGCGGTTGGGAATTCCGACGACGCGTTGGCAGGCGGTCGCATCACGCCCGCAGCTCGAGCGCGCGCTGGAGCGGATAGGCATGCCGGGCGTGCTCAAGACACGGCGACTGGGATATGACGGCAAGGGGCAGGTCAGGGTGCGAACGGCCGCAGACGCTCATCGCGCCTGGGACGAGCTCGGCCAGGTCCCTCTCATCTACGAGGAATGGGTGCCGTTCGATTGCGAGGTCTCGATCATCGGCGCGCGCAGCGCAAGCGGCGCGCTTGCCGTCTATCCCCTGAACGGCAACGTCCATTCGCAGGGCATCCTGCGTCTGACTCGGGCGCCGTACGGGCCGCCGCGCTGGCAACGCACGGCCGCCCGCCACCTCGAGAGATGTCTGAAGCACTTCAGTTATGTTGGCGTGCTCACGATCGAGTTCTTCGTCAGGGACGGGCGGCTCATCGCCAACGAGATGGCACCCCGTGTACATAACTCGGGACACTGGACGATCGAAGGTTGCGTGACCAGCCAGTTCGAGAATCACCTGCGCGCCATCCTCGGCATGCCGCTCGGCTCGACGCGCGCCCTCGGCTTCAGCGCTATGGTAAATCTGATCGGCGAGATCCCACCGCGCGCGGGGCTGCTCGCGAGCGAGGGGCTGCACCTCCATGACTATGGCAAGCAGCCGAGGCCGGGGCGCAAGGTGGGGCACTGCACCGTCGTCGAGCCCACGGCCCTGCGCCGCGACCGGCGGGCACGGGGGTTGCTTGCGAAGCTGGCTCCCGGATTGCGCATCCCGTAAGATAGCCACGAACGAGCCCGGCCAGAGCGGGTCAGACGGCCAACGGCGCGCCGCCCTGTCGGCAACAGAAGACAGCATGTACCTCGACCCGTTCAAACTCAAAGAGCTGCCGTTTCGACTGAGTCCAGACCCTCAGTTCCTCTACCTTTCCAAGCAGCACGCCCGCGCCAAGGCGTACATGGAATCGACGATCTGGTTCACCGACGGTTTCGTGGTGATCACCGGGGAAATCGGCGCCGGCAAGACCACACTGATCGAGTCCTTCCTGAAGGAGATCCAGGCGGACGTCGTCGTGGCGCAGATCAACCAGACACAGGTATCGGCGATCGACTTCCTGCAGGCGATCCTGGTGCAGTTCGGCTTCTCGCCCTTCAAGATGAAGAAGGGCGAGATCATCGCAACTCTCAACAATTTCCTCATCGAGCAGTACGCCGCCGGACGCAAGGTCCTGCTCATCGTCGATGAGGCGCAGAATCTCTCGCAGCGCGTGCTGGAGGAGATTCGCCTCCTCTCCGGGGTCGAGACCACCAAGGAGAAGGTGCTGCGCATCATTCTCGCCGGCCAGCCGGAGCTGAACGCCAAGCTCGACGCGCCGGAGCTGGTGCAGCTCACGCAGCGCGTGCGCCTTCGTTTCCATCTCACCGCCCTCTCGGAGACCGAGACCCGCGGGTACATCCAGCACCGTCTGGAGGTCGCCGGGGCAGGCGACCGGCAGATCTTCGCCGAGGATACGTTTGCGGAGATCTTCCGCTTCGCCGGCGGCGTGCCGCGGCTCGTCAACACGCTGTGCGACACGGCGATGATGGCGGCCTACGCCGCAGACCGCGAAGTGGTCACGCTGGAGGACATCCAGAGCGCCGTCGGCGAGCTGCAGTGGGTGGAGTTCGCGGCTCGGACACAACAGCAGCTGCGCGCCGCCACGGAGCTGGCGCTGCCCCGCATGCGCAGCGCCGATCCGGCGCTGCCGCCCCTGGGCAAGCTCCTGGTCGCCACCGACGGCCGCACGGTGCAGGAGATTCCGCTCACCCAGGGCCGGATCATCGTCGGCCGCACCGCCGACAACGACCTGCAGATCGACAGCCGGTTCGTGAGCCGGCACCACTGTCAGATCACCACTTCCGCCAACTCGTGTGTCGTCGAGGATCTCAACAGCACCAACGGCATCTACGTCAAGTCGCGCCGCGTGCGGCGCCACTATCTCAACGACGGCGATGTGGTGCTGGTCGGCAAGCACGAGCTCATCTACGTGGACGAGCGGCTGGCGCGCACGCGCGGCAATCTGAACGACACGGTGCCCGGAATTCCCGTGCTGCAGCACGCCGGCACGGCGGACAGCGCAGAGAGAGAGGAAGAAGAGACCGCAGTCGGCCTCGAGACGACGCGCGATCAGTCCTGATCCTTGCGCTGCATCAGCTCGGGCTGACCGTACTGAGAGCGCAGGTCGCGGTAGTCGCGGCGCCTGAGCAGCACCACCACCCCGCCGAGAAGCGCGGTGAGCCCGCCGAGCCCCGCCAGGAGGCCCAGGGCGTGGGAATCCCCGATCAGATAACTGACGCCCAGAGCGACGATGCCGGCGGCGATGTAGAGCCACGGCAGACCTTCGTACACGGGGCGGGAAAGGCGCATGGAGCACACGATACTACGGCGCCGCCGCCCCGGCACCTTGCATGGATTATTGTTCAATCACCGGACCCGTCACGGGCCGCGCAGCCTGCGCGCTCGGGAGCGGCCTGCTCCGCCCGTACGCGTATGTTGGGGCCTGCCGCCGTCCCGCGGCGAGACCTCATTGCGGGGTCTTTGCTCACAAATGCGCACCCCGGGCCGGGAGCGGCCTTTATGCATGGAATGGCGCGCCGAAGCGCCCGAGCCGTCGGCTCGCTACCCGGTGCCACCGACCGTCAGGCTCTCGACCTTCAGGGTCGGCTGACCTACGCCCACCGGAACGCTCTGCCCGTCCTTGCCGCACGTGCCCACCCCGTCATCCAGCTTCAGGTCGTTGCCCACCATCGTGACTCGGGTCAACACGTCGGGCCCGTTGCCGATCAGGGTGGCGCCTTTCAGGGGGGCGCCGATGCGGCCGTTCTCGATGGCGTAGGCCTCACTCGCGGAGAAAACGAACTTGCCCGAAGTGATGTCCACCTGGCCGCCGCCGAAGTTGACGGCATAGATGCCACGGGGTACCGAGCGGATGATCTCCTCGGGATCGTGGGGTCCCGGGCGCATGTAGGTGTTGGTCATGCGCGGCAGGGTCACGTGCGCGAACGACTCGCGCCGGCCGTTGCCGGTGGGCCGCGTGCCCATGAGGCGGGCGTTGAGCCGGTCCTGCATGTAACCCCGCAGCACGCCATTCTCGATGAGCGTGGTGCATTCCGTCGGAGTGCCCTCATCGTCGATGTTGAGGGAGCCGCGGCGCTGAGACAGGGTGCCGTCGTCGACGACGGTGCACTCCGCAGCCGCGACTCGCTCGCCGATGCGATTCGCGAAGGCGGAGGTGCCCTTGCGGTTGAAATCACCCTCGAGCCCATGGCCGATCGCCTCGTGCAGCAGGATACCGGGCCAGCCGGGTCCGAGCACCACGGTCATGGGACCTGCAGGCGCCGGTATCGCCTCCAGGTTGACCAAGGCCTGGCGCGCGGCCTCGCGAGCCAGCGCCAGCGGCCGGTCACCGGCGACGAGCTCCGCTAGCGAGTAGCGCCCGCCGGCACCGCAGTATCCCTGCTCGCGCCGCCCGTGCTGCTCGACCAACACCGACACGTTGAAGCGCACCAACGGCCGCACATCCGCGGCGAGCTCGCCGTTGCTCGTGGCTATCAGGATCACTTCATGGACGGCGGTGACGCTCGCGGTGACGTGCACGATGCGCGGATCGATCTTGCGGGTCTCGCGGTCGACGCGCTCCAGCCACGAAACCTTGTCCTGGTCGGAAAGCGTGGCGACGGGATCGGCCGGCAAATAGAGGCGGTGACCCGCCTGCGGGTGCCAGGCGCTGACGCGCCGATCACCCCCCTGCACGGCGATCGCGCGAGCCGCGCGCGAGGCTTCCTGCAGAGCGGGCAGGATGATCTCATCGGAGTAGGCGAAGCCTGTCTTCTCACCCGCGAGCGCGCGTACACCCACACCCTGCTCGATGCTCGCACTCCCGTCCTTCACGATGCCGTCCTCGAGCGACCAGGATTCCTGGCGCGCGAGCTGGAAGTAGAGATCGGCGAAGTCGACGGAGTGCGTGAGCACCTCGCCGAAGATGCGGTCGAGGCGGCCGTCATCGAGACCGCTCGGCCTGAGGATGAGATCGCGGGCGAGCGCCAGCGGGTCGGAAGCGGAGGCAGTCAGGTCTGTCACGATTGGCCTCTTGCCGGTATCCATGATGGAAGGTCAGTGCAGTACGCGATGGGCGAGGGACGGGAAGCTGGCGCGATCACGCCGCTGCCGCTCGAGATCGATGTCGGCCGTGATGCAGCCGCGGCCCCGCGGCAGGCGGTCGAGCACCCGCCCCCAGTGATCGACGATCATGCTGTCGCCGTAGGTCTCGCGCCCGTTCGCGTGAAATCCCGACTGCGCGGGGGCGAGCACGAAGCAGAGATTCTCGATGGCCCGCGCCCGCAGCAGAGGCTCCCAGTGTGCACGTCCCGTCGGTTCGGTGAAGGCGGACGGGACCACCAGCAGCTGCGCCCCCGCAGCACTCAGGCCGCGAAAGAGCTCCGGAAAGCGGACGTCGTAGCACACGGAGAGTCCCAGGCGGCCCACCGGGGTCTCTACCACTACGGGCGTGGATCCGGGGGCGACGTTCGCCGACTCGCGATAGCTGTCGGTTTCCTTGCGCTCCGGAACCTGCACATCGAACAGGTGAATCTTGTCGTACCGCGCCCGCCGCTCTCCCTTCGAGTCATAGACCAGGGATGCGGCAGCGACGCGGCCGTCGCCCGCGCCGCGCAACGGTACGGTGCCGCCCACGATCCAGACCCGGGTTCGCAGCGCTGTCTCCGCGAGGAAGTCCTGTACCGGGCCGTGGCCGTCGTCTTCGGCGATGCCCCGCTTGTCAGCGTCGGAGAGCCCCATGAAGGCGAAGTTCTCAGGCAGCGCCGCAAGCTGCGCCCCGCGGGCTGCCGCCTCTTCCAGAAGCGCGCGCGCGTCCCGCAGATTGGTCGGTACGTCCGGGCCCGACGTCATCTGTATCGCAGCGATCAGGGGCATGGCTCCCTACTATGGGGGCCCGTGAGAGCGCCCGCAATGGGGTGAGCGCGGTGCCGAACGCCCGCGCACGGATACGCGGGCCGCCGCCAGGGGATGGCCAGTGGCAGAGCCCCCAGCCTGCTCCCCTCAGGCCTGCACGATATCGAACTGGTCGACCCCGTAGAGGCCCTCGACCTGCAGCCGAATGGGTCGGCCGACCTGGGCCTTGAGCTCGCCGAGGGCCGCCGCCTCGGCCTCGAGCAACCGCTCGATCACGTCCGCATGCGCCAGGATCAGAAGCTCGCGGGCGGATTCGTGTGCGCCCTGGCGCAGGATCTCGCGGAAGATCTCGTTGCAGACGGTCTCGGGCGTCTTCACGAAGCCACGTCCCTCACACGCGCGGCAGGGCTCGCAGAGCAGGTGCTCGAGACTCTCGCGCGTGCGCTTGCGGGTCATCTCCACCAAACCGAGAGGCGAGAGACTCACCACGTGGCTCTGCGCGCGGTCGCCGGCGAGGGAGTGCTCGAGCGCACCGAGCACTTGGCGGCGATGCGACTCATCGTGCATGTCGATGAAGTCGATGATGATGATGCCGCCGAGGTTGCGCAGACGCAGCTGCCGGCCGATGCTGGCCGCCGCCTCGAGATTGGTGCGGAACGTGGTTTCCTCCAGGTTGCGGTGGCCCACGTAGGCGCCGGTGTTGACGTCGATCGTGGTCAACGCCTCCCGCTGATCGATCACGAGGTGGCCGCCGGATTTGAGCTGGACCTTGTGGTCGAGCGCCCGGGCGATCTCCTCCTCGATGCCATGCAGATCGAATATCGGCCGCGCACCGGAGTGCAGCTCGATGCGACCGGCCGTCGCGGGCATGAACTGCTCCGCGAAGGCAGTCATGCGGGCATGCTCCGTGGCCGAATCCACCAACACGCGGCCGACGCCGCGCGACAGCTCGTCCCGCAGAATCCGCAGCGGCAACGGCAGATCCTCGTGCACCATCGTGCCCGCAAGCGCCTCCTGGGCGCGCACCCGCACGTGCTGCCAGAGCTTGCGCAGATACTCCATGTCTTCCCGCAGGCTCTCGATCGGCACGCCTTGGGCCGCCGTGCGCAGGATGTAACCGCCATCCGAGTCTGCGCCGCGCAGCGCCGCCACCGCGGTCTTCAGGCGCAGGCGCTCAGCCTCATCCTCGATCCTCGCCGACACGCCGATACCATCGCCCCGCGGCAGGTAGACGAGGAAGCGCGCGGGCAGGGTGATGTAGGTCGTCAGGCGGGCTCCCTTGGTGCCGATCGGGTCCTTGATCACCTGGACGAGGATGTCATCGCCCGGGCTGAGCAGCCGGCGGACGTCCTCGACCGCCGTTCCCCCAAGGGGCACCAGCGACACCACGGTCTCATCCGGGGGCGGGCTGGCAATGTCGGCGGCGTGTAGGAACGCCGTGCGCTCCAGCCCGATGTCGATGAAGGCTGCCTGCATGCCCGGGAGGACGCGCATGACCCGGCCCTGGTAGAGATTGCTGACCAGTCCGCGCCGGCTGTGGCGCTCGACGTAGATCTCCTGGACGAGCCCGTCTTCCACCAGCGCGGCGCGTGTCTCGCCGCGGCCCACGTTGACCAGGATCTCCGCGGTCACGAAGCGGCTCCGATCCAATAGGGCAGGCCGCTATCGCGCAACAGCTCTGCCGTCTCGAGCAGCGGCAGTCCCATTACGCCGGAATAGCTTCCGTTCAACGCCGTGACGAAAACCGCGCCATATCCCTGGATGGCGTAGCCCCCGGCCTTGTCGCGCGGCTCGCCCGTTTCCCAGTAGCGCTCGATTTCCGCGCGCTCGATGTTGCGAAAGCGGACGGAGCTGACATTGACGCGCAGTGCAACACCACGTTGCGTCGCGAGAGCCACGGCGGTGAGCACTTCATGCGTCCTGCCGGCGAGTCTCGCCAACATGTCGAGCCCGTCGGCGCGGTCGGCCGGCTTTCCGTATACCACTCCGTTCAATACGACAGTGGTATCCGCAGCCAGTACGGGCAGACCCTCTCCCCGGTCCCGCACGGTGGTGGCCTTGAGCGCGGCCAGGCGTGCGACGTAGTCTTTAGGCGACTCGTCCGGCAACAGACTCTCGTCCACGTGCGCCGCAAAGACGGTGTGGGGTACCCCGACCTGCGCCAGCAACTCACGCCGCCGCGGCGACATGGAGGCAAGGCATATGACCGGAGATATCGTCATCAGTCCCGATGATACGGATGGTGGGTCAGGATGCTCAACGCACGATAGAGCTGCTCTGCCAACAGGACACGCACCATAGCGTGCGGCAGGGTGAGGCGCGACAACGAGAGCGAAAAATCGCTTCGCGCCAGCACATCGGGGGCAAACCCGTCGGGGCCGCCTATGAGGAAGGCGAGATCGCGTCCGTCCTGCATGCGGCTGTCGAGCCAATCGGCAAGCTCGCGCGTGCTCATCTGCTTGCCATGCTCATCGAGCGTCACGGCGCACTCATCGGGACGCAGGGCGGTCATGAGCTTGCGAGCCTCCGCCTCGATGGCCTTGCGCGGACTCTGGCCGGCGGTGCGCGGGCCGGGCTCGATCTCGACCAGCGCGAGCTTCAGGCGTGAGCCGAGGCGGCGGGTGTAGTCCGCATAAGCCTCGCGAACCCAGGCGGGCGGGCGTGTGCCGACAGCGATCAGCCGCGCCCGCATGTCGCCGGAAGTGGGAGAAGGGACTCTACGGAGAGTGCCGAGCCAGCTGAGCCACGGCACCCGCACTGTCGTGCGCGCTACCCGCATCCCACAGCCGCTCGAGGCCGTAGAACTCGCGGACGCGGGGCAGCATCACGTGCACGACGACGTCCTGCAGGTCGACCAGCACCCACTCACCCTCGCCCTCGCCTTCGGTACCGAGCGGCCGAAATCCGTTGCGTTTGGCCTGCTCGATCACATGATCCGCAATGGAGCGCACGTGCCGGTCGGAGGTGCCGGAAGCGACGATCAGGGTATCTGCGAAGTCGGTGAGACCGCGTACGTCGAGCACCTTGACGTTCACGGCTTTCATGTCTTCGAGGGCGGCAGTGACGGTCTGGAGCAGGGTTGGCGCGCTGCAGGGCGGGGACGCCGGACTGCGGGGCGAGGATGCGGGTCGTGCGGACTTGGAAGCCTGCGCGGGAGCGCCGCGGCGCCGGACTGTGCGGGTGGTCATGTGAGGAAGAGATCTCTCCTGTGTACTGGGTCACTCTGGAGCATAGCACCGACTCTCGCGCAGGATGTGCCGCACTTCATCGGGCACCAGATATCGCGGGTCGCGGCCGGAAACGACGAGCTGACGCAGCTCCGTGGAGGAGATCTCGAGCTGCGTCACGGCATGGACGTAGATTCGCCCTGCGGTCTTCTCGTGCAGGTCGCGGATCGTGCCGGTGCCGTGATCCACCATGACCTCGCCGAGTGGCCCCATGGTCGGCGCCTTCCAACCCGGACGGTGGGCCACCACGATATGCGCAAGAGCCAGTAGGTCGCGCCAGCGGTGCCAGTTCGGCAGGCCGAGAAAGGCATCCATCCCGAGGAGCAGGCAGAGTGAGCGATCCGGATACTCGGCCCGCAGCTCCGTCAGCGTATCCACCGAGTAGGAGACGCCGGTGCGCCGTACCTCGCGGTCATCGACGACGAAGGCAGCCTGGTCGGCCACGGCAGCCTGCACCATCCGCAACCTCAGCTCCGCGCTCGCCAGCGGCTGATCACGATGCGGCGGGCTGCCCGTGGGGAGGAAGCGCACTTCCGCCAGGCGCAACTCCTGCCACAGCTCGAAAGCCGTGCGCAGATGGCCGTAATGAATCGGATCGAAGGTACCGCCGAAAAGACCAATGGGTTGCATCGATGCTGCCAGTGCTGTCGTCCCGCTGCCCGGGACGCTATTGAAACATGGACTGTGTTGCGGCAATCGCCGGCCGGCCGCAGATGTCCGCAGCGAGCAACGCCATCTCGTCCCAGGCATTGCCCTGCAGCCGTCCCTTGATCATGCGGTCTGCCCTGGTGGCACGCAGCGTGAGGGCGTGAAAGGAGAGGCGCGGCGCACGGCGCGCGGCCTTCTCCAGAGCCGCGGCCTGCCGTTGCCAGCCGCCCCGGGCCCGTCCTGCACTCGGACCCGAGATCGCGCCCCAGAGGTCGCGCAGCGCCTTGGTCAGCGCCCACAGCACCAGGGTCGGCTCGGTCCCCTCCGAGCGCAGGCCCGTGAGCACGCGCAGGGCGCGGTCCGCCTCCCCCTCGAGGACGGCTTCTGACAGCCGGAAGACATCGAAGCGCGCACTATCGGCCACGCTGGCGAGCACGGTGTCGGCTGTTATGCGGCCCGCCGGCGCCAGCAGCCGCAGCTTTTCCAACTCCTGGTGAGCCGCCAGGAGGTTGCCCTCGGTGCGCTCGGCGAGCAGGCCGAGCGCCTCATCGTCGACCTCGAGCCGCAGCCGCCGGCAACGGCCGCGCAGCCAGCCGACGAGCCTCTCTGCCTCCACCGGCCAGACCGCAATCCAGCCGCCCCGGGACTCCAGGGCACGAAACCATTGGGCGGCCTGTGCGTCGCGATCGAGGCGCGGCGCGAGAATCAGCAGCAGGGTGTCGGGATCGTCCCGTTCCAGCAGCGTGAGGAGCGCATTGTTGCCGGCGACACCGGGCCGGCCCGTGGGCAGGCGCAGCTCGATCAGCCGCCGCGAGCCGAAGAGCGACAGGTTGCCCGCGGAGGCCCGCACGTCGTCCCAGTCGGAGCCCCGCTCGAGGAAATGCACCTCCCGCTCGGTGAAGCCGCCGGCCCGCGCCCGGGCACGAATCGCATCCGCCGCCTCGCCGGTGAGCAGCGGCTCATCGCCGGAGACGAGATAGGCCGGCAGCAGGTGCTGCTCGAGATGGCTGGTGAGGGAGTCAGGGGTGAGCTTCAACGGAGCCTGCCGCAAATGCGATGAGCCGACATTATCGGCCATTCCAGATGCGCTTGCCCGGCCGCGCGCCTACGGCTAGGCTTGTTCGATCACCATGCGATGCTCATGAGCCTCACGCTGCGCCGCAACCGTCTGATCGCCCTCCTCGCGACGGTTGCGATGGTCGTGGTCATGTGCGGCTACATTGCGCATGATCCAGTGAGCAGCGCGGGCCAGCCGTGCCATTGCGACTGGACCACGCACTTCCTGGGCGTCGCCGGCTCCGCACCCCATCCCGTCCCGGTCGCCAAGCCCATCCTCGCGCGCTGGCTGGTGCAGCCCCTCGCGGCAACAGCTTCCCCCAGCATCCGCAGGCTTCGCGCCCACCTCGCTCGCGCGCCCCCTTCCCCGATCTCAATCGGCTGACCCGAGGCCCCCCGCGCTCGCGTGTCGAGCGTGGCGATCGGTCGAGCCCCCAGGGTAGACCCGGAGGCAAAACCGATGGCATCTGCGGCCTGCTCCGGCTGACCTCGGACTGCGCGCCGGGCGCGCACCGCATCGTCCGCTGCAGCTTGCCCGCGGCCGGCATGGCAAACCCATTGCGGCTGATCCGTATGAGCTCACCCATTGACGAGTGGCGCAGGCTGCGTTGCATTGCAGGCTGTACCGCTTTGCTCGCCGCCGGCTGCGCGGTCGGGCCCAACTTCAAACCGCCGCCGGCGCCACCCGTCAAGGGATACACCGAGGCGCCTCTGCAGCCGACCGCCGCCACCCCTGGGCTTGCCGGCGGGGAGGCGCAGCACTTCCAGCCCGGGGCGGGCATTCCTGCGGACTGGTGGCGGCTCTTCCACTCGAAGTCACTCGACGCGCTCATCACGGCTGCCCTCGAGAACAACTCCGACCTGAAGGCGGCGCAGGCGGCCCTGCAGGTCGCCTACGAGAACGTGCTGGCACAGCGCGGCGTGTTCCTGCCGGCGCTCTCCGCAAGCATGGGCGCGAGCCGCCAGAAGCAGTCGGAGCTGCTCGCGCCGGTACCCAACTTCCCGGCGGTCTCGAGCGAGTTCCAGTACAACCTGTTCACCCCGCAGCTCACGATCTCGTATGAGCCCGACATCTTCGGGCTCAACCGCCGGACTTTCGAGTCGCTCGAGGCACAGGAGCAGGCTGCGCGGTTTCAGATGATCGCCACCTGGACCACGCTCAGCACCAACGTCGTGGTCACGGCGGTACAAGTCGCATCTCTGCGGGAGCAGGTCGAGGCGACCCGCAAGCTGATCGACCTCGAGAAACAGAGTCTTGCGATCCTCAACCTGCGGTTTCAGCGGGGCGATGCCAGCGGACTCGATGTGGCCGCGCAGCAGTCCCAACTCGCGCAGGCGCAGGCCGGGCTGACGACGCTCGTGAAGCAGTTGCGGCAGACCGAGCATGCGCTCGCGGTGCTGACCGGCCGCTTCCCCGATCAGCAGCCGCTGGTGACTTTCTCGCTTGCAGACCTGCATCTGCCCAGGGAGCTGCCGCTCAGCCTGCCCTCGGCGCTGGTGGCGCAGCGTCCCGATGTGCGCCAGGCGCGCGCCAACCTGCATGCCGCCAGCGCGCAGATCGGCATCGCCGCCGCCCAGCGACTCCCGAACATCCAGCTGACCGCGGACGCCGGCAGCAGCGCGCTCGCGATCTCACAGGTATTCACCTCGGGAACCGGCTTCTGGGGGATCACCGCATCGCTGACGGCTCCCATTTTCCAGGGCGGGCAGCTGCTGCATCAGGAGCGGGCCGCCAAGGCCGCATACGTACAGGCCGCGCAACAGTATCGCGGCGCCGTCCTCACGGCGTTCCAGAACGTGGCCGACTCGCTGGTGGCCCTGCAAGAAGATGCGCAAGCGCTGCAGGCCGCGGCGACTGCCGCGCACGCCGCGACGCGTACGCTCGACCTGTCGCAACTTCAATTGCGCCACGGCTACATCAGCGTGTTCGAGTTGCTGGCCGCAGAGCAAGCCTATCAGCAGGCGCGGATGACCCTCGCGCAGAACCAGGCCAACCGTTTCGCCGACACCGCGGCGCTCTACCAGGCGCTCGGCGGTGGTTGGTGGCACAACGCAGGATTGAACGAGCCATGACCACGAAGTCTCCGCAATGCGCGCGCAGAGGCGCTCTGCTGCGCACCAGCCGCCTGAGAGGCGCCTGGCTCATCGTCACTCTGGCCGCGCTTGCCGGTTGCTCCTCGAGGGCGTCCGATCCAGCCTCCCAAGCCAACACACCGCAGAACGTCACCCTGACAGCCGCGCAGCGCGGGAGCATTCATCTGCTCACGATCGCGCCTGTGACCTACAGGACGAATATTACGACCACCGCGATCGTGGATCTGGATCACGACCGCTCGACGCCGGTGCTGGCGCCCTTCTCCGGACCGGTGACGCGCGTGATGGTGTCACTCGGCGATCACGTAACCGCCGGGCAAGCTTTGGCCACAGTGAATTCACCTGATTTCACGACCGCGGTCGGCGCCTATCGGAAAGCATTGATCACTGCGTCGGCGGCCGATGCGGTTGCCAGCAACGACCGCTTTTTATACGCGCATCAAGCCATCTCACAGCGGGAGAACGCTGACGCCCAGGCCGCTGCGGTAGGCGCCGATGCGGATCGCACGGCCGCACTGCAGGGTCTGCTCGCACTGCATGTGGATCCGAAAACGATCGCGACTCTCCGCGCCGGCAAGCCGCCCGCGCTCGGGCAGGCTGTGATTCGTGCGCCGATCGCAGGCACCGTGGTGGAAAAGTCGATCGCCCCTGGGCAGACGCTGTCGGCCGGCACGTCACCCTGCTTCACGATCGCCGACACTTCCAGGATGTGGGTGATGGCGCAGGTGTTCGGCGCCGACGTCTCGCGGGTACACGTTGGGGATAGTGCTACCGTCAGCACCGGAAACGGTGAAGCGCCATTGACCGGTACTGTCACCAACATCGGCGCGGTGGTCGACCCGGACACGCGCTCAGTGACCGCACGTGTGCCGGTCGACAACCCGGAGGGCGCCCTCAAACGACAGATGTACGTCCAAGTCCAAATCCAGTCGCACGGGCCCAGTCAGGGATTGCTGATCCCGGTGTCGGCGGTACTGCGCAACGACGAGAATTTACCGTTCGTGTACGTGCTAACCCCTGATGGCAGCTATGCCAGGCGATCAATAACGCTTGGCACGCGCGTCGGTGAGCAGTACGTGATCCCGCAGGGCCTACACACCGGCGACAAGGTGGTGGTGGACGGCAATATCTTCCTGCAGTTCATCGAAACGCAATGAGCGCGCAGCTACCGCCGGAGGAAGCCCGGCGCCAGGCTTCCCTGATCAACCGCATCGTCGCTTTCGCGCTCGACCAACGGCTGCTGATGGTCCTGCTGGCGCTGGCGTTGGCGGCCGCCGGCGTTTGGGCCTACGAAGTCCTGCCGATGGACGCGTATCCCAACCTCTCGCCGCCGTACGTGGAGATCATCTCGCAGTGGCCAGGGCACTCGGCCGAGGAAGTCGAGCGGCTGATCACCGTGCCGATAGAGCGCGCGATGAATGCAATTCCCGGTCTCACGACCAAGCGCTCAATCTCCCTCTACGGTCTGTCTGACGTCACGCTGACGTTCGCTGACGGCGTAACGGACTACTTCGCCCGCCAGCGCGTATACAACCGCCTGCCCGGCATCACCCTGCCGAATGGCGTCTCCCCGTCCCTATCACCGATGTCGCCGCCATCGGGGCTCGTCTATCGCTACGTTCTCGAGAGCTCCGATCGCTCGCCGATGGAGCTCAAGACGCTCGAGGACTGGGTGATCGCGCCGCAGTACCGCTCGGTGCCCGGGGTCGCCGACGACTCGGCTTTCGGCGGCGGCAACATGCAGTACCAGGTGTTGCTCAATCCCGTGAAGATCGCCGCGCTCGGCCTCACCGTGACCCAGGTGCAGACGGCCATCGGCGCCAACAACAGCAACGGCGGCGGCGGCTTCTACGCCCAGGGCGGCCAGTTCTTCTACGTGCGGGGACTGGGCCGCATCCGTACGCTGGAGGACATCGGCAACATCGTGCTCGCGGTGCACGACGGCACACCGATCCTGGTGAAGGATGTCGCGCAGGTGAGTATCGGGATCGCGCCGCGCCTCGGCGAATTCGGGTACATGGGGCAGAATGACGCCGTCGAAGGCGTGATTCTGGCGCTGACCGGCAGCAAGACCCAGGACGTGCTGCAGCGAGTCGAAGCCAAGACGCAGGAGCTCAACGAGCAGATCCTCCCCAGGGACGTGAAGATTCACCCCTTCTACGACCTCACCACGCTCATCCAGCAGACCAGACAGGTCGTCCTGCACAACCTGACGATCGGCATGGTGCTGGTGATCGTGGTGCTGATCTTTTTCCTCTACGACGTGCGCGCCGGACTCATCGTCGCCGTCACCATTCCGCTCTCGCTCCTGTGCGCCTTCCTTTTGCTCGATCTCAAGAACGCCTCGGCGAATCTGTTGTCCATCGGCGCCGTCGACTTCGGCATCCTCGTGGACGGCGCGATCTTCATGGTCGAGAACATCTTCCGCGAGCTGGCCGCGCGACGCGGCACCGAGTATCGGATCCGGGACGTGATCCTCAGCGCCGCGGCAGAGATCGATCGCCCCCTGGTCTACTCGGTTGCCGTGATCGTCGCGAGCTTCCTGCCGATCTACTTCCTCACCGGCCCCTCCGGCACGCTCTTCAGGCCGATGGCCGACACCATGATCTTCGCGCTGATCGGCTCGCTGGTCGTGACCCTCACGCTGCTGCCCGTGTTGTGCGCTTTCTTCATGCGCAAGGGCGTGCGCGAGCGCCTCAACCCGCTCTATGAGAGGGTCAAGGCCGCCTATGCACGCGTGCTGCGGGATTCACTGCGCTCACCGTGGCAGGCGGTGCTGATCCCGCTCGCGCTGCTGCTCCTCGCGCTGGTGATGACGGCCGGGATCGGCGCGGAGTTCATGCCGACTCTCGATGAGGGCGCGCTGTGGGTCCGGGCGACGATGCCGTACACCATTTCCTTCGAGAAGGCCGCGCAGATCTCGCCGCAGATATGCGATGTGCTGCGCTCGTTCCCGGTCGTGACCACGGTCACCTCCGAGCTCGGCCGCCCCGACGACGGCACTGATTCCACCGGGTTCTTCAACGACGAGTTCTTCGTGGGCCTCAAGCCCTATTCGCAGTGGCATGGCCGGTACCGCGACAAGCAGGCGTTGATCGCGGCCATCGATGCCAGGCTGCAGAAATTCCCCGGCATCCAGTTCAACTACACCCAGCCGGCCGAAGATGCGGTGGATGAGGCCGAGACGGGCCTCAAGAGCGCGCTTGCGGTGAAGATCTACGGTCCCAACCTGCAGGAGCTGCAGAATCTCGCCCGGTCGGTCAAGGCGGTCATGACGCGGGTGCGTGGGATCTCCGACCTCACGCTGGTGCACGAGCTCGGCCAGCCCAATCTGGCGATCGACATCGACCGCGCCAGGATTGCGCGCTACGGACTCAACGTCGATGACATCAACAATGTGATCGACGCGGCGATCGGTGGCGATGTCGCCACGGAGGTGGTCCAGGGTGAGAAGGAGTTCGATCTCGTGGTGCGGCTGCAGCCGCAGTTCCGCAGCAATCCGCTCCAGATCGGCGACATCCCGGTCGCGACACCCGGCGGGCAGGAAGTGCCGCTCAAGGAGCTCGCTACCATACGGGTCGAGAACGGCGCCTCCTTCATCTACCGGGAGGCGGATTCGCGCTATATCGGCGTGCAGTTCTCGGTGACGGGGCGGGATCTCGCCGGGGCGGTCGGGGATGCGATCCACCAGGTCGCAGGGCGGGTGAGGCTGCCGCAGGGCTATCGCATCGAGTGGGGCGGGGAGTACCAGCAGTACACCGCCTCGCGCGCGCAGATGCAGGTCATCCTGCCGCTGACCGTGGTGGTGATCTTCGGTCTGCTGTTCGTTCTCTACGGCAACTTCAAGTTCCCGCTGATCGTCATCGTGGGCGTGCTGCTGTCGGCCCCCTTCGGGGCGGTGCTCGCCATGTGGCTCACCGGCACCACCTTCTCGGTCTCATCAGGCATCGGTTTCATCGTGCTGTTCGGCGTCTCGGTCCTGACAGGCGTGATCTACACCTCCTGTGTCAACGAGTTGCGGCTCGGCGGCATGGATATCGTCGAGGCCACCCGCGAAGCCGCGGTGCTGCGCCTGCGCCCGATCGTGATGACCGCGCTGGTCGCGGCGCTCGGCCTTTTGCCGGCTGCGATCGCAACCGGAGTCGGCACCGACTCGCAGCGGCCGTTCGCCGTGGTGATCGTGACGGGCATGATCTCGCGCCTCGTGATCGGGATCTTCGTAGCACCGGCGCTCTATCTGCTGGTGGCGCGCTCCGGAGACAGATTGCAGGTGTGAGCCGGCCGTGCGCGTAGGCGTCAGAACATCAAGCCGAGGCCCACTCCCGTGTAGTTGGAGAACCCGCCGAGCCTCCCCTGAAGGCGCACGCCCTCCTCCACATCCACCACGAGGTCCGGCGTGACGAGGTATTGGAGCCCGCCGTCGGCGTTGGTTCCCCAGCCCTGCAGGTGACCGGCGTGCGACTGCGCATAGACCTCGCCAAAGAGCTGCACCCGTGAGCTCGCCGCCCACGTCACCACCAGATCGGGATTGAAGCTCTGGAAGCGCTGACCGCCTGCCGCCGTGGGCTCAGTCTGCGAGGTGGCGCCGATCATCAGCGACAGGCCCAGCGGACCGTCGCCATAGCCGACGATCGCATTGAGCGCGCCACCGGCGCCGTGGCTGCCGAACGTGCCGTCGCCAGAAGGCAGCGTCGTGAGCGCTTCCGCGGTCCATTGCCAGTGCTCGCTGTAGCCGAGCACGTGTTTGATTCCGATGGTCGTCGGGCCGAACCCGCGCGCCGTCGCCGCCGGACTGCCCGCTGCGCCATCGAGCGACTGGTACTGGAAATTCGGCGGCAGCCAGACCAGCTCCCAATTCTCCGGCAGACCCCAGCGCAGCGCGAGATTGGGCAGCGTGTACACCTTGCCGCCGGGCGCCGGATACAGGTTGCCTGCCGTCGCGCCCGCCTCGATGTCGAACCTGCCCTGCGGAACCACGCAGCCTGAGTCCTCGGCGGTCGGCCGATCGATCACCGCCAGAAAGCCGGACGGTCCGCTGCAGGAAGGCGGCGGACTCAGCGCATGCGCCGCCGGCATCGATGCGGCCGCGAGGACGGCGAGTGCAGGCGCGCAGAATACCCGCGGCGTGGTCAACAGTGTCTCCGGATCGAGGTGCCGAGGTGGCACTGTACTGTCGACGGCTCGCTCTGGCGAGTGATCGAATCCGGAGGCGGGATCGAAGTCATCGGACTTTACGGGTACGATGGACCGCTCCATGGCAACACAACCCCGATCAGGCATGCGCCGCCTCTATCCGCCGATCAAACCCTACCGCAAAGGCTTCCTCCGGGTCTCTGAGATCCACGAGATCTACTTCGAGGAATCCGGCAATCCCGCTGGCAAGCCAGCGGTATTCCTCCACGGCGGCCCGGGCGGCGGGACGGAGCCCAAGATGCGCCGGTTCTTCGATCCGGCGCGCTATCGGATCGTGCTCTTCGACCAGCGCGGCTGCGGCAAGAGCCGCCCGCACGCCAGTCTGGTGGACAACACCACGTGGCATCTCGTCAGCGACATCGAGCGCCTGCGGGAGCACCTTGGCATCGAGCGCTGGCTGGTCTTCGGTGGTTCCTGGGGGTCGACGCTCGCGCTGGCCTACGCCGAGACGCACCCTGAGCGCGTCACGGAGCTCATCCTGCGCGGGATCTTCATGCTGCGGCGCTGGGAGCTCGACTGGTTCTATCAGCGTCCGGACGGGACCGGTGCCCTTTACCCGGATCTGTGGGAGCCCTATGTGGCGCTCATTCCGGAGGCGGAGCGCGCCGACATGATGCGCGCCTACTATGCCCGCCTCACGAGTGACGATGCCGCGGTACGAAAGCAGGCGGCGAAGGCCTGGTCCGTGTGGGAGGGCGCCACCAGCAACCTGCGCCCCGCGGCGGACTACATCGCCAAGTTCGACGAGGACCGCTTCGCCGAGGCGTTCGCGCGCATCGAATGCCATTACTTCGTCAACGGCGGCTTCTTCCGCGCCGACAGCCAACTCCTCGACGACGTGCATCGCATCCGCCACATCCCCGGCATCATCGTGCAGGGGCGCTACGACATCGTCTGTCCCATGAAGAGCGCCTGGGATCTGCATCGTGCCTGGCCCGAGGCTGACCTGCGTATCGCGCCGGACGCCGGCCATTCCGCCTTCGAGCGCGGCAATCTGCACGAGCTCATCGTGGCGACCGACCGGTTTGCAGCCGTGGCGGCTCGATGAAGCGTTGCGCTCAGGAAGCGAGCGAAACGCGCGTGTACCAACCCGTGAACCGCACGCGAGCCGCCCAAAATACCAACAGCGCGAGCACGGCCAACTGCGGGATGAAGAGGAGGGAGAGCGGTACGTGCACGCCGTGCGGCAGCAACCGCGGCAAGCCGTTGGTGAAAGCAGAGCCGGCCGCCATCGACAGGCCCAGGCACATGCGCCAGAGGTGGCGGCCAATGCGCCGGGCGCCTGAGATACCCCCTGCCCAGAGCATCCGAACATCACCGCTGGCCGCGAGCACCATGAAGAACGTGAAGACAAAGATGGCGATACGCACGGGCCCCTCCAGTGGCATAGCGCTTCTGAGCAAGGGTTTGAGGCCGGTCGCCAGCTCGAAGCTGAGCATGGTAAAAGGGAGGCAGAGGCAAAGGATGGCGACGCAGGCCACCTTGTCGGCGAATGCGATCGTGCCTTCCTCATGCCGGACCGTGATCCAGGCGGTTGCCACCAGATAAATCGCAAAAGTGCCGATGAAGAAGTTCGGCAGCTGGTCGGGCAGGACCAGCCCGAGATAGTCCGCAAAGCCTGCCATCACCAGCATCGAAGCGAAGAAAACCGTGCCGGCAATGCGGTGCAGGCGCTCACCTTTGGGTGCCAACACGGCCACCGTGCCGGCGAGCAGTCCCACGGTACCCCCGGTGACGTGCAATCCGATTGCCAACGGCGTCAGAGCGGCCGGAAAAATCGAATGGGTGGATGGCAGGATCATGTGCGTGGACCTCAATCGGGTCAGGTCACATCGGTCCCTGATACCGCCGCAGCCGAACCGCCGCGGCAAGAAGCAGCGCGAACACGGCGAGGCCGATCCACAGGCCCGGGCTCACCATGAACGCACCCACGTTGGCGAGGGTCGGCGCCTGCATGGGCATGTGGCGTGACCCCGGGAAGGGAAGCGCCACCGGGCCGCCCGCCAGCCGCGACAGCAGCACGTGGGCGAATACCGTCGTGCTGAAGACCAGCCGCTCGATGATCATCACCGCAGCGATCGGCAGGATGGCCCAGAGGAATGGCGCGCGGCGTGCCCAGCCGGAGACGAGCAGAAGCCAGCCGTAGAAGGGCGCGTAGTAGAGCGCGTGGACGCTCACCAGGTGATAGAGCACCTGCGCCCAGATCGACAACAGCGGTACCGACCAGAGGGCAGCGACGTCACCGCCCGCGGCGAGCAGCACCGCACTCGCAACCAGCAGCATGATTCCGTGGGTGACCGCGATGACCATGAAGGTGATCAGCGGAAGGACGAGCAGCGGGATGGCTGCCTTGGCCATGACCGTCGTGAGGTCGGAGACCGGCAGTGACTTCCAGAAGAGGATGCTGCGTTCCTGGCGCTCGTTGTGCAGGGCCCCGAGGCAATAGATCACCGCGACGATGAGATAAGCGCCCATCAGCACGAGCGCCGCGAAATGGAACCCTTCCTGCATCATGATCGCCGCCGGCAGGGGCGCGCGGCCGCCTCCGCCTCTGCTCGCGAAAGAATGTTGGCTGATGCCGAGCCCGAACGCGAGCAGAAAGACGCCCGCGACGATCAGCGGCACGACATAGATGTAGCGGCTCTCCCACAATTCGCGCGCCACCGACCAGTAGAAGAGCCGGGCGGGTGAGAGTGGCACGGGCCCGACGGTCGGCGAGCCGCTCGCCTGCGGCCCGGGCGTGCGATCCGGTATTGCCGCTGAATCGTGGGTGGCCATGATCAGGGACTTCCTAACACGGCGATGAATACGTCGGCGATGCCGGGGGTGCGTACTTCCCCGAGCTGCTGCAGCTGCTGCCGGTCGATGCGCTCGAAGAGCAGCGTGCTGCGCCCGAAAACCTGCCGCTCATGTATCGGCTGCAAAGCGCGCGCCGCCTCCAGGCGCTCGGGATGCACGGTCACCTCTGCATAGCGCGCCTCGAACTCATCCATGCTGCAGGTAAGGACGATCCGGCCGCGGTGGATGAACATGAAGTCGGTGAGCACGTTCTGGATCTCTTCGACCTGATGCGTGGTCACGATGATCGTCCGGCTGCGATCGAAATAATCATTGAGCAGCGCATCGTAGAACTGCTTTCTGTAGAGGATGTCGAGGCCGAGCGTGGGCTCGTCGAGCACCAGCAGGCGCGCATCGATGGCCATGACGAGCGCGAGATGCAGTTGGGTCACCATGCCCTTGGAGAGCTCCCGTACCCTGCTGTTGCGTCCTATCGTCGTCTTGGCGAGGAAGCGCTCGGCTTTCGCGCGATCGAATCTCGGATGAACGCCTGCCACGTAATCGAGTGCCTGCGAGACGCGCATCCACCGAGGCAGCACGGCAACGTCGGCGATGAACGCGACGTCGAGCATGAGCCGATCACGTGCCGCCCACGGATCGTGTCCAAGCACGCGCAGCTCCCCCTGGTATGGCGTCAGACCCAGGATGGCGTTGATCGCGGTGCTCTTGCCCGCGCCGTTGGGACCGATGAGCCCGAGGATGCGGCCTTCCTCGAGGCGCAGATCGATGCCGTCGAGCGCGCGGGTGGCGCCGAAGGACTTGCGCAGTGCGCTTGCCTCGATCACGGCCATGAGATCAACGCCTCCCCTTGGACGGTCCCGGTCCGGGCGGCTGGCCGCCGCTCCCATTGAGCAGCTCTTGCGGCGTGAGGCCGAGGCGCTGCAGGGTAGCGAGCACACCCGGCCATTGCTCTTCGAGGAATCTCTGCCGCTCATCCCGCAGCAGCTGCTGGCGTACACCCGTCTTGATGAACATGCCGACACCCCTGCGCTTCTCGACGATCTGTTCGTCGGCCAGTTGTTGGTAGGCCTTCAGCACGGTGAGCGGGTTGACCCGATAGTCGGCAGCCACCGTACGCACCGACGGCAGCGGGTCGCCTTCCTTGATCTCGGCATCGAGAATCATGGCGACGACGCGATCCCGCAGCTGGCGGTAAATCGGCTGACTGTCGTTCCACTCGGTGCCCAACCTGCGCTCCGGCCCTTCGGGCCTGATCTGCTGTTATACGTCACTATAACACCAGATCGGTGCCCGTCAAGCCCCGCCATTGCAGGGTCGGGGCCGGATCGGCCGGAGCCTGCCTCTAGCGGGGCTCGTCCCTGCGTCCCCGCAGCAACGCATCGGGGTGGCGCTCCAGGTAATCGGCCAGCTCGCGCACGGAGCGGGCCGCCTGGCTCAGCTCGCTCATCAACTGCGGCAGGTCCGTGCTGGCCGGTGCGCTGCCGCCCGCCCTCTGCTCGACCAGGGCGAGCGTGTGCTGCATGGACTCGGACGTGGCGCGCAGAGATTTGAGGAGCTCATTGAGATTGGGCCGCGTCTGGACGGCGAGCTGGTCGAGGTGAGTCAGAACGCGGTTGAGCGACAGCACTGCATCGCGAAGCTGCGGTCCGGTCGTCGCCTTGTTGAGATTGCGCAGCACGTCGTTCAGGTTGTGCAGCGTCTCGGTGATCAGCGGCGGTCCGGTGGGGCCGCCCTCGGCGGCCTGCTCATTGTCGTAGAGCTGGAAGATGCTGCCGGCGGCGCTCGGCGCGCCCGTCATCGCGCTCGGGGAGGTCGCGAACGCGACACCGCCCGCGAGGAGCTGTTGCCACGAGTTCGCCCGCACCTGCAGACCCTGAGCGCCGAACGTCATGGCCACACCGCCGGCATTCCAGAATCGGGTTCCCGGATGCACCAGCTCATCGTGCGGTGAGCGAATGAAAGCCGTCACCGATATCTGATGTCCGTCCGCGGCAAGGGAGTAGCCCGTGACCGTGCCCACCTCGAAGCCGCGATAGGTCACCGGTGCACCACGGGTGAGGGAACTGAGATCGGGCGTGTGCAGCGTGAACGACCGCCCCGGCGTTCCCGGCGGCACGATGGGCGGGCTGTCGAGACCGATGAAGCGCGTCCGCGCTTTCCCGCTCCTGCCCGGATACATCTCGATGTAAGTGCCCGACACGATCGTCGAGAGTCCGGAGATCCCCTGAACTCCCAGGTGCGGCGTTACGACGTAGAAGATGGTGGAATCGGTGAGATAAGGCGTCACGCGCCGGCTCATGCGCGCATGAACGATCACGCGCCGCATGTCATGCGTCAACCGCAGCGAGGTCACGGTCCCGAGCACCGCATTGAGATGTTGGATCGTCGATTGGCCGGCCTGCAGCCCCTGCGCCGCACTGAAGGAGATCGTGATTTCCGGACCGCGCTCCGCAATCGCCCGGTACGCGAGCCACACGACCACTCCTGCGGCGGCTATCGGCACGACCCATACCCACGCGACCCAGCGGTGCGCCCGTACGCGTGCTTCGACGGGCTCGTCCAAATCGTGCGGCTCATCCGGCATTGCGGGTCATCTCCCCTGTTACGCGTCCCACATGAGCCGCGTGTCGAACGTTCGCGTGGCGATCATCGTGAGCACCACCACCGCCGCGAAGGCCGTGAGCCCGGTGCCCGCCCGGGCCTGCGCGATTTCACCGAACTGCAGCAGGGCCACCAGAACCGAGGCGACGAACACATCGATGTTGGACCAGGACCCGACAGCATCGATTAGACGGAAAAAGCGGGTGCGCGCGAGCACCGTGCGCCGTGAGCCCTGCAGGGTTGCGAGCAGCATCCACGTGAGGCCGCACAGCTTCAGCAGTGGCACCACGATGCTCGCCAGGAATACGATGAGGGCCAGCGGCCAGAGGCGGTTGTGGATGAGCTCGAGCACTCCGGTGATGATGGTGTTGGACTGCTGGTGGCCGAAGCTGACCAGCGTCAGCACCGGGAGCGCGTTGGCCGGAATGTAGAGCAGGAAGCCCGCCGCCACCAGCGCGGCGGTGACCGTGAATGCGTACGGCTTGCGGGCATGAAGCGTCGCCCCGCAGCGCGGGCAGGCCCCGCCGGCATGCGCATCGCTCACCAGCAACTCACACGCCGTACAGGCGATCGCGGCGCCGTGATCGGCGCGTCTCGCGTGCCACAGTGCGTGCCATCTCGAATAGCGCCTGGCGTGCCGCAGCGGCAGCGCATCCCAAACGGTCCGCTCATCGAGCTGTGTCAGGGCGAGCAGCAGCGCCAGCGTCGCGGCCATCAGGCACCAGCCTCCGGCGAGCACCTGAACACCGACCACGAGCCGCAGCCGGCTGTAGGCGACGAAGCAGCCGACGAGGAAGATCTCGAGCATCATCCAGGGCCGCAGCAGCATGACCCAGCGAAACATCGGTCCGAGACGGGCCCGCACCCCCAGCCGCAGCGCCGTCAGCACTGCCAGCAACGCCACCAGGTAGAGGTAGGGGAAAGCGAGACAGAAGGCGCCGACGATGATCGCCAGCGACACGAATCCGTCGTGCCACAGCCCCACGATCCCACTCCACAGCCAGCAGGTTCTGAGCGCCCCGTGCGCGGCCACGCTCAGCAGGGGCTCGATCGTCCCCGGAAGCAGCCCGAGGAATGCGGCCAGCGCAAGCGCAAGCGGAGCATCCACCCGCCCCGTTGCCGGCCCCGCGAGGAGACGGGCGCAGCGCCGGCATTCGGCACTGTTTCCATGCCGCATCCTCGGCAATCGCTGCAGCAGCCCGCAATCCGGGCACGCCACCCTCACCTGACGCTCAGCAGTAGCCATTGCTCAGGCCCAGCAGCAAAGCGGGTGCCTTGCGGTGCACCATCAGTCCCGACATGTCCCGGTCAGCCGGTCATCCTCACAGGTCACACCGTGTTGCCGCAGCCAGGCGCGGGCGTCCTGCGCATCGCCCTCGAACCACGCACGCGAGCTCCCGAGCCGGAAACTGTAGCCCCAGGCATCCATGTCGGCGAAGGCGCGGTCCCGTCCGACGCCCCGCAGCTCACCGGCGAGCAGCACCTGCAAATAACACGCGGCCGACTCCTCCAGGTCATCGCCACCGGCGTCCCGGTCCAATCCCGCGCGCCGCTCCGGTGTCATGCAGATGTAGTGACTGGCCTCATGCAGCACCGAGTGTAGCGGCGTATCGAGGCGTGCGTAGAGGCGATCGCCCTTGAGGCCCGCCTCGCTCTCTCCCCAGTACGACCCCGGGATCACCTCGTTGGGAGCAATCAGACAGAGGCTCACGCCATAACGCTCGAGCAGCGCCGCCAGCGCAACCCGATCGAGCGCGCTCAAGAGCAGCATGTCAGCTGCCGGACACCCTGGAGAGCCGGCGCATCACGATGTCAGCGAGGTCCTGTCCCATGGCCTGCTGCAGGATGGCCTCCTCGTGCTCCTTGGCGAGCAGCAGGCTCTCATCGAAGCTGTAGGAGCGCACGGTCGCAACCTGTTGGGGCGCGAGGATCTCGCGGCCGCCGCCCGCGGTCACCCGAAAGCGAACCGTGTAGGTCACCTGGTACTCGGTCGGGCGGTTCTGCGCCGAGACGGACAGCACGCGGCGCGTCACGGCATCGTCGAGGACGTCGACGACGGCACTCGCCCTGTCGGGCGCGTCGACCGGATGCGCTCCGGATATCAACATCTGACGCCGCAGACTCTGCACGAAGTCGCTTTGCTGATCCAGAGCCCGGATATAGGGCGCGCGGATCGGCTGCGGCAGCGGCAGGTGGCCTTCGAGATGAAAGCCACAGCCGGCGAGGAGCAAAGTCGCCGCCGTCAGCCAGCACCAGGTGCTGCGCTTGGCGGCTGGCCGTGAGGCCCGCGCACGACCGGTCACGCCGCCGTCAGCCATCCTGTGGCCCACCTGCCGGCGCGCTCACCACCACGTTGACGATCTGCCTGCCTGGCACGACGATCACCCTTTTGACGGACGTCCTGCCGCCGACGAACTTCATCACGTGATCGTCCGCCAGTGCCGCCTCGCGAATCGCCTCCTCGTCCGCTCCCGCCAGCACCCGCACCCGGCCACGCAGCTTGCCGTTCACCTGCACCACGAACTCGATCGACTCCTGCACCAGCGCCGACTCGTCGACTGCCGGCCACGGCTCATCGACCGCCGCCCGCTCATGCCCGAGCGAGCGCCAGAGCTCGTGCGTGACGTGCGGGACGATCGGCGCGAGCATCAGAGTGATGATCTCCAGGGCCTCGTGGCGCACCGCCCGTCCCTGATCGGACTGATCATCGAACCGGCCGACCGTGTTGAGAAGCTCCATGCTGGCGGCGATCGCGGTATTGAAGCTGCGGCGCCTGCCGATGTCATCCGTGGATTTCGCAAGCGCATGATGCGCTGCACGGCGCACCTGACGCTGCGCATCGCTGAGCGCGCCGATCTCCAAGCGGGATGGCTGACCGCGCTTCACGTGCTCGAAGACCGCATTCCAGAGCCGGCGAATGAACCTCGATGCGCCCTGCACCCCCTCGTCCGACCACTCCAGCGTCTGCTCCGGCGGTGAGGCGAACATCGTGAAGAGCCGGGCCGTATCGGCGCCGAGGCGCTTGACCAGTCCCTCCGGATCGACACCGTTGTTCTCCGACTTCGACATCTTGCCGAGTCCCTGATAATCGACGCGGATCGTCCCACCGTCCGGCAGAGTGCTCTCGAATACTTCAGCGCCTGCCGCATCGCGCCGCGAGCGCACGTCAGCCGGATTGAAATAGCGGCGGCGTCCGTCCGGCTGGGTATGGGAGTACACGTGATTGAGCACCATGCCCTGCGTCAGGAGATTGGTGAACGGCTCATCGACCGTCAGCAGGCCGAGATCGCGCATCACCTTGGTCCAGAAGCGCGCATAGAGCAGGTGCAGCACGGCGTGCTCGATGCCGCCGATGTACTGATCGACGGGCAGCCAGTAGGCCGCGCGCTCATCGACCATCGCCCGCTCCTGGTCCGGACAGGCGTAACGCATGTAGTACCACGAGGAATCGACGAAGGTGTCCATGGTGTCGGTTTCGCGCCGGGCCCGCCCGCCGCACTTCGGACACTGGCACTCGTAGAAAGCCGGTGACTTGGCAAGCGGATTGCCGCTGCCGTCCGGCACCAGATCCTCCGGCAACACCACCGGCAGCTGCTCGTCAGGCACCGGCACCTCACCGCAGGTCCCGCAATGGATGAGCGGGATGGGACAGCCCCAGTAGCGCTGACGCGAGATACCCCAGTCACGCAGCCGGTATTGCACCCGCTTGCGCCCGAGGCCGCGCTTCTCGAGACTCGCCGCGATCCTGTCGACGGCGGCCTGGAACTCCAGCCCGGAGAATTCCCCGGAGTTCACCGTCACGCCGTATTCGCCGTACTCGGCAATCCAGGGCGCACGCAACTCCTCGTAGGCGCCGCTCTTCGGGCGCACCACCATCGCGATCGGGAGGGAGTTCTTCAGCGCGAACTCGAAATCGCGCTCATCGTGACCCGGGACGCCCATGACCGCGCCTTCGCCATAGCCCATGAGCACGTAGTTCGCGACCCACACCTCGATCGGCTTGCCGGTGAAGGGATGCACCACGTGCAACCCCGTGCGCATGCCCTTCTTCTCCTGTGTCGCGACGTCCGCCTCCATGACACTGCCGCGGCGGCACTCCTCGATGAACGCCGCGAGCGTCGGGTTGGAAGCCGCGGCCGCCATGGCCACCGGGTGCTCCGCCGCGATCGCCATGAAGGTGACACCGAACAGCGTGTCCGCGCGGGTGGTGAACACTTTGAGTGCGCCTTCCGCCGCCATCGCCGCACGCGTGTCGTGCGCATACGGGAAGGAGATCTCACAGCCCTCGCTGCGGCCGATCCAGTTCGCCTGCATGAGGCGCACCCGCTCCGGCCAGCCCGGCAGCTGCTCGAGATCCCCGAGGAGCTCCTCCGCATAGCGCGTGATGTTGAGGTAGTAAGTGGGAATCTCGCGCTTCTCGACGAGCGCTCCCGTACGCCATCCGCGTCCCTCGATGACCTGCTCGTTCGCAAGAACCGTCTGATCGACCGGATCCCAGTTCACCACGCCCGTCCTGCGATACGCGATCCCCCGCTCCAGCATCCGCAGGAAGAGCCACTGGTTCCAGCGGTAGTAGCCCGGATCGCAGGTGGCAACCTCCCTGCTCCAGTCGATCCCGAAGCCGAGCGACTTCAACTGCGCGCGCATGTGCGCGATGTTCTGCCGCGTCCAGCGCGCAGGCGGCACTGCGTTGCTGATCGCGGCATTCTCCGCCGGCAATCCGAACGCATCCCACCCCATGGGCTGCAACACGTTCCGCCCCTGCATCCGCATGAAGCGCGCCAACACATCCCCGATCGTGTAGTTGCGCACGTGCCCCATGTGCAGCCGCCCCGACGGATAAGGCAGCATCGACAGGCAGTAATACTTCTCCCGCCCCTTCTCCTCCTTCACCTCGAAGCTGCGATGCTCGTCCCAATAAGCCTGCGCCGCCCTCTCGACAACCGCCGGATCGTAGTGCTCTTCCATCCCCAAAACGCCTGAATCTCAGTAATTCAAAGCCCGAAAGATTACACGAACGGGCACCGTTCCACGAACGAGCGACACCTTCGCTCGACCGTGCGAAAGCAAATGATTAAGCGGCCCAGGGCCGTTCCCTGGGCCGCGGGGGCGACAGGGTCACACGGCTGGCTGCCCAAAGCGCCGGAGGCGACTTTGGGCCAATGGACCATAGCAGCCGGATTGACGGCGTCCCCGGGAAAATCCTTTTTGCAGCCGAGCCGACGCGGACGAACCGCGAATCAAGGAACAGAGATAGGCAAAAACAGCTGCCCCGACCCTCGCTGAACGAGCAACGCAATGCTCTTATTCCTCTTCCCATTGGCCGCCGACTCCAGCTCCTCCACAGACCTGATCCGCCGGCCATCCACACCAAGGATGATGTCCCCCGTCTCCACCCCCGCAACCTCCGCCGCCCCCGACACGCCCTCGACGACGAGGCTGCCGTCAGTCCGCGCTTCAGCCTTCTCCTGCGGTGCAAGCGGCCGGATCGTGAGCCCGAGCTGATTCGGCTTGCGCACGACCGGTGCCGGCCGCGCCGCACGCCCCGCGACAGCCGTCTGCGCCTCCTTGAGCTCGACCACTCGTACCCGAACGGTCGACTCCCTGCGATCACGCCACAAGGTCAGCGTCGCCTCCGATCCCGGCCGCATCGATGAGATCCGGCTGGAGAGCTCACCGTAGTGATCGATCGAATGCCCATCGACGGAGAGCACCACATCGCCCGCCTTGAGGCCCGCGACCGCCGCCGGACTCTGGCTCTGCACCGAGCTCACCAGCGCCCCGTGCGGCCGGCTGAGCCCGAACGAGTCGGCCAGATCCGCCGTCACCTCCTGAATGGTGACGCCGATCTTGCCGCGCACCACGTGGCCGATCTGGATGATCTGCCGCTCCACGCCCGCCGCGACATCGATGGGAATCGCGAACGACACGCCCATGAACCCGCCGGTGCGGCTGAAGATCTGCGAGTTGATACCGACCACCTCGCCCTGCAGGTTGAAGAGCGGGCCGCCCGAGTTGCCCGGGTTCACCGCCACGTCGGTCTGGATGAAGGGCACGTAGTTCTCGGCGGGGAGCGAGCGACCGATGGCGCTCACGATGCCTGCGGTGGCACTGTTGTCGAAGCCGAACGGCGAGCCGATCGCGAGCACCCACTCACCGGGGCGGAGCTTCGAGGGATCACCGAAACGCACGACCGGGAGTCCGCTCGCCGCGATCTTGAGGACGGCGATGTCGGTGCGCTCGTCCGTGCCCACGACTCTCGCCCGGAACTCCCGTTGATCGACGAGGCGCACCGTCACCTGGCTCGCCCCTTCCACCACGTGGCCGTTGGTGAGGACGTAACCGTCGGGGCTCACGATGAACCCGGAGCCCGCGCCCCGCACCGGCTCTTCGTGCCGCTGCTGGCCACCGCCCGGCGCCGGGATGCCGAAGCGGCGGAAGAAATCGTTGAGCGGATCGTCACCCTGACCGCCGCCCTCCGGCTCTTTCTCGATCACCTCGATGTTGACGACCGCCGGGCCGTACCTGGCTACGAGTGGCGAGAAATCAGGCAGGGAAGCTGTCCCGCCGGGCGCGCATTGCACCGCCGAAGCAGCCGTTGCCGCATATGCCACCTGCGCGCCCATCGCCGGCCAGCCAGCGAGCACGAGGAGGGCCAGGGACATCATTGCCGCGCGGGCACGCCCGCGCATTAGGACGCTCATGTCAGACTCCGGAATGGAAGGGAGTAGCACTCGCCATGCCCAGGCGCCGCCGCAAGACCGCTGCCCCGAGAGCGCCGATCAGTCCGAAGGCGGCGAGGCTCACGATCAACCAATTTCCAACACGCGCATACGGCGTGAGCCCGGACCTGGGCGTGACGGAAGACCGTAACGCATAGGGCTGGAAGGGTGGTGCCGATGCCTGGATCTCGCCGCGTGGGCCAATGACCGCGGAGAGGCCGTCGTTGGTGGCTACGATCATGTCGCGGCCCTCCTCGAGCGCGCGCATGCGGGCCATCTGGAACTGCTCGTAGCGGGCCGTGCTGTGTCCGAACCAGCCGTCGTTGGTGACGTTCACGAGCACATCCGCCTTCGGGAGCATGCCCAGCATATAGGCTCCGTATCCTACCTCGTAGCAGACGGTGGCCCCGAGCTGCAATCCAGCCACCGGCAGAGGCGTCTGGTGCGTGCCGCCGCGATCGAAGCTCTCATAAGGCAGGCTCATCAGGCGCAGCCAGTTACGCACGAAATGCGGTACCGGAAAGAACTCCGCGAACGGCACGAGGTGGTCCTTGGAATACCAGCTCGGCGGGTTGCCGAGCGCCAGGATCGAATCGTAATAGTGATGGCCGTCATCCGAGGCGCGCAGCACGCCCATGACGAGCGAAGACCCGCGATCCTGCGCCTCGCGGTCGATGAGCGCAATGTACGGCAGCAGATTGTTGGCGAGGTCCGGTAAGGCCGCCTCCGGCCAGACGATGAGCTTCGCGCCGAGCACCGACTCGGTCATCTTGCGGTAGCGCTGCAGGATCTCGTCCCGGTGGGCCTCATCCCACTTGTCCTCCTGCGGAATGTTGGCCTGGATCAGGGCCACCGAGACCGGCGGACCCGAGGGTCTCGTCCACTGCGCCGGCCCGAGGAGCGCGCCGGCAACCCAGGGCGCGATGAGAACCAGCGCCGCCGCCAGCCGCACACGCCCGCTACCGCGCACCAACGCCACGAGCGCACCGGCGCTCGCGAGCAGCACCAGGCTGATGCCGTAGACGCCGAGGACGGGAGCGAGCCTCGCCAGCCAGGTATCCGTCTGCGAATACCCGAGCGACAGCCAGGAGAAACCGGAGAGGAACCAGCCGCGCCACCACTCGATGACCATCCAGACCGCCGGCATGCCGATGAGCCAGCGCCACGCGCCACTGCGCGGCAGCCAGCGCGCCACCACGTAGCCCATGAGCGCGTTGTAGAGGCCCATGATTCCGATCAGGCCCAACATGAGCGCGACAGTGAGCCAGACCGGCGCCTCACCGAGCACGTGGATGCTGACATAGAGCCAGTACGTACCGGCGAGGAAGGTGCCGAAGCTGAACCAGAACCCGGTTCCCGCCGCCTGCCGCGGCGTGGCCCCTTCCCAGAGCCACATCAGCACCGCGGGGCAGAGGATCGCGAGTGGCCACCATTGAAACGGCGCGAAGGCGCAGGCCAGCAGGGCGCCCGCCCCGAAGGCCACCACCCTGCGCGCGAGCGTCGCATGCGCGGCGATTACTGCCACGAGCGGATGCCTCGCGTTCGCTACGGAGGCCGGCGCAGCTTCGTCTTGCGGGGAAGGAGCAATGGCAGCGAGGTGCCGTGAGCTCATGCGTGAGACTCGCCCTGTTCCGGCTGCGGGTGACCGTCGGGCGGCGTCACATCGCGCGGCGGCACGACTCGCAGAGCGTCGATGCGGCGGCGATCGGCTCTCATGACCCGAAACTCGAAGCCGTCGATGCTCGCGGACTCGCCCCGCCGCGGCAGCCGCCCGAACTGCTTCATGAGCAGCCCCGCCACGGTCTCGAAGCCTTCCTCCTCGGAGAGGCGGGCACCGAAGTATTCGTTGAACTCCCCGATGCGGGTCACGCCGCGCACCAGGAACAGGCGCTCGGCCTCCTTGCGGATGTTCTGATCGTCCTCGACGTCGAACTCGTCGTCGATGTCGCCCACGATCTGCTCGATCACATCCTCGATCGTGACCAGACCGGCGACGCCGCCGTACTCATCGACCACGATGGCCATGTGGTTGCGGCTGCCGCGAAACTCCTTCAGCAGCACGTTGAGGCGCTTCGATTCCGGCACGAACACCGCCGGGCGCATGAACTCGCGGATGTCGAAGCGCTCGCGCGCCTCGCCGCTGCAGAGGCGCAGCAGGTCCTTGGCAAGCAGGATCCCGACGATGTCGTCACGGTCCTCATCCATGACCGGGAAGCGGGAGTGCCCCGACTCGACGACGGTCGGCAGGATGCGCGAGACCGGATCCTCGCGACGCACGAAGGCCATCTGCGCGCGCGGCACCATGATGTCGCGCACGTGCAGGTTGGAGACTTCCAACACGCCTTCGAGCATCGGCAGCGCATCGGCATCGAGGAGGCCGCGCGTACGGGCCTCGCGCAGGATCTCGAGGAGCTGCTGGCGGTCCTGCGGCTCTGCGGCGAAGCTCTGAGTCAGCCGCTTCAGCCACTTACCGGTCGTGTTGATGTCCTTCGGCATGGGTCAGGCTCTGTAGGGATTGGCGAAGCCCAGGCGGCGCAGCACCACGATCTCGCGCCGCTCCATGCGCCGCGCCTCCGCTTCCCGCTCGTGGTCGTAGCCAATGAGATGGAGCGCCCCGTGCACCACCAGGTGTGCCCAGTGCGCCTTGAGCGGCTTTTTCTGCTCGCGCGCCTCCGCGCGCACCACCTGCGCACAGATGACGAGGTCGCCGAGCGGCCGCGTATCAACTCCTTGCCGGCTGCGGCCGGGCAGCGAGCCGGACACCTGCGGCGGAAGGGGCGCGGGTGGAAATGACAATACGTTCGTCGGCTTGTCCCTGCCGCGGTAATGGGCGTTCAGGCGCCGGCTCTCAGCGGCGCCGACGACGCGCACGCCGAGCTCACCCCGGGCCGCGTTGCGGCCGAGGGCCGTGCCCGCCCAGGCAGCGATCTCTCGTGCGTGCGGCGCCCAGGATCGAACGCGCCTTTGGACCTCCACCCGCAGTTGCCTCCCGTGCTCCTTCACGGCTGCTGTTCCCTGCCGCCCGTGCGCGACTCATAGGCCTGCACGATGCGCTGAACCAGGGGATGGCGCACGACATCCTGGGCATCGAAGAAGGTGAAGGCAACTCCCTCCACGCCGCGCAGCACGCCGATCACGTGACTCAGACCCGACTGGCGTCCCGCGGGCAGATCGGTCTGAGTCACATCGCCCGTGACCACGGCCTTGGAGCCGAAGCCGATGCGGGTGAGAAACATCTTCATCTGCTCGACGGTGGTGTTCTGCGCCTCATCGAGAATGATGAAGGAGTCGTTGAGCGAGCGGCCGCGCATGAAGGCGAGCGGTGCCACCTCGATGACGTTGCGCTCGATGAAGCGTGACACCCGGTCGAATCCCAGCATCTCGTAGAGCGCGTCATACATTGGACGCAGGTAGGGATCGACTTTCTGCGTGAGATCTCCCGGAAGAAATCCCAACCGCTCGCCGGCCTCGACCGCCGGCCGCACGAGCACGATACGCCGGATGGTCTCCGCCTGCAGGGCCTCGACGGCGCAGGCCACTGCCAGATAGGTTTTACCCGTGCCCGCCGGGCCGATGCCGAATGTCAGGTCGCGGCTGCGGATATGGGCGAGGTATTCACGTTGGTGGTGACCACGCGCCCGGATGCCGCCGCGGGGCACCCGGATGGCGCGCTCCGCGGGATCTGCGTCCGCGGATGCCTGACCGGACTCGCGCTCGCGCAGAGCCAGATGCACACGCTCGGGCGTGACTTCCTCCTCCTTTGCCAGCGCGAAGAGCTCCTGCAGGATGTCCTCCGCATTGCCGGCGCGTGCTCCGAGCACCCGGAAGTTGTCTCCGCGCCTGCGGATCTGCACATCGAGGCGCGCTTCGAGCAGACGCAGATTCTCATCGAGCGGGCCACACAGGTTGGCCAACCGTGCATTGTCCGACGGCTCGAGATCGAACTCCCGCGACGCCTCAGGGACTGCTACTGACACAGGCGTCCGCGCAGACTGTGCGGCATTGCTTCGGTCACGGCGATACGTGCGAATCGGCCGATGAGCTCGGCGGGCCCGGCAAAGTTGATCCAACGATTGCTTTCGCTGCGGCCGGCGAGCTCGCGACCGTCCTTCCTGGCCGGGCGCTCCACCAGGACGCGCTGCACGCTGCCGACCATGCCCTCGCTGATCGCGCGCGCCTGGGCATCGAGCTGCACTTGGAGCCGCGCGAGACGCTCCTGCTTGACCTCGGCCGGGGTGTCATCGGGGAGTGAGGCTGCCGGCGTGCCCGGGCGGCGGCTATAGAGGAAACTGAACGACTGGTCGAGCTGCGCATCGCGCACGAGCGCGAGCGTCGCCTCGAAATCGCGCTCGCTCTCTCCGGGGAACCCCACGATGAAGTCGGAGGAAATACAGATATCCGGCCGCACTGCCCGTAGCTTGCGGACCTTTTCCTTGAATTCAATGGCGGTGTAGCCGCGCTTCATGGCCGCGAGCACCCGATCCGAGCCGCTCTGTACCGGCAGGTGCAGATGGCTCGCGAGCTGCGGCACGTGAGCGAAGGCCTCGATCAGGCTGTCGTTGAGCTCGAGCGGGTGCGAGGTCGTGAAGCGGATGCGCTCGATGCCTGGAACCGCCGCGACGTGATGAATGAGCGTCGCCAGATCCACCACTGCGCCGTCCGCCATGGGCCCGGCATAGGCGTTGACGTTCTGGCCGAGGAGCGTCACCTCCCGCACGCCCTGGGCCGCGAGCTGACGCACCTCGAGCAGCACGGACTCGAACGGCCGGCTGACCTCATCGCCGCGGGTATACGGCACGATGCAGAAGCTGCAATACCGGCTGCAGCCTTCCATGACCGACACGAAGGCCGTGGCGCCCTCGGCGCGCGGCTCCGGCAGCCGATCGAACTTCTCGATCTCCGGAAAGCTGACATCGACCACCGAGCGGCCGGTGCGGCCCAGCTCCGCGATCATGTCGGGGAGGCGATGCAGGGTCTGCGGACCGAAGACCAGATCCACGAAAGGCGCGCGCCGGGTGATGCCCTCGCCTTCCTGGCTGGCGACGCAACCGCCGACACCGATGAGCACGTGCGGCCGCTGACTCTTGAGCTTGCGCCACTCCCCCAGCATCGAGAAGACTTTTTCCTGCGCCTTCTCCCGCACGGAGCAGGTGTTCATCAACAGCACGTCGGCCTGCGCCGGATCCTCGGTACGGGCGAGTCCCACGCCAGCCTCGAGCACGTCCGCCATCCGGGCGGAGTCGTACTCGTTCATCTGGCAGCCGAAAGTCTTGATGAAGTAGCGGCGGGGCATAGGCAGGGAGTCGGCCAATTCTACGGCCTCCGCCACCCCGTCGCACGGGAGCCGTGCGGAACTGCGGGGTCGGCTGAAAATATGAGCAGAATCAAATATTTGAGTCGATCGCCCGCATGAGAGCACCGTCAAGCGCCCGGCGTTCCGGCCCGCAGCACCTGGTGAATAGCGAGAACCACCGGCAGCTGGATCAGCGCAGCGCCCCTGCGACCCTCAGCCCATCTGTGACCGGAAGAAGTGCCACACGACCCTACTCGACATTAGAACGGTATGTCGTCGTCGAAGTCTTCGCCGCCACCACCACCGCCACCCGCTCCACCGCCGCTCGGACCGGCATAGTCCGGCATCGGCTCGCGCGGCATGCCGCCTGAAGCCCCGCCGCCGCCCGCGCTCGGGGCGCCCGCTCCACCGCCGCCGCCGCGGCCGCCGAGCATCTGCATATCGTTGCCGACGATCTCGGTGGAATAGCGCTCGTTGCCCTGCTTGTCCTGCCACTTGCGGGTGCGGAGGCTCCCCTCAATATAGACCTGCGAGCCCTTTTTCAGGTATTCGCCCGCGATCTCCGCGAGGCGGCCGAAGAGGGCCACGCGGTGCCACTCCGTGCGCTCCTGCTGCTCGCCGCTCTGCTTGTCGCGCCAGCTCTCGGTCGTGGCGATGCGAAGGTTCGCCACGCTGCTGCCCGATGGCATGGCGCGCGTCTCGGGATCTGCGCCCAGGTGGCCGATGAGGATGACTTTGTTGACTCCGCGCGCCATGAGTGTGCCCCTCTTGAGAAGGCCCCCATTGTAGACGTGCGCGGCCCGCTCGCGTACCGGGAAAAGCTCCGCGGATTGGCAATTATTCAGCCGAAGGGGTCGCGGCGGGTAGACTTGAAGGCTTGATTTCTCGCGGCCTCCGGGCCGCTCCGACAGCAACGATTCTCAGCTGCCATGCAACAAATCCGCGTCCGCGGGGCGCGCACCCACAACCTGAAGAGCATCGACCTCGATCTGCCGCGCGAGCGGCTGATCGTCCTCACTGGACTATCCGGCTCCGGCAAGTCCTCGCTCGCCTTCGACACGCTCTACGCCGAGGGGCAGCGCCGCTACGTCGAGTCGCTGTCGGCGTACGCACGGCAGTTCCTGTCCATGATGGACAAGCCCGACGTCGACAGCATCGAGGGCCTTTCGCCCGCGATCGCCATCGAGCAGAAGGCCACCTCGCGCAACCCGCGCTCGACCGTCGGGACCGTCACCGAGATCTACGACTATCTGCGCCTCCTCTATGCGCGCGCCGGAATCCCGCGCTGTCCCGACCATGGCATCGACCTCACGGCCCAGACGGTCAGCCAGATGGTCGATCAGGTGCTGAAGCTGCCCGAGGGCTCTGCCGTGGCGCTGCTTGCGCCGCTCGTGAGCGATCGGAAAGGCGAGCACGCGGACATTCTCGACTCCCTACGCGACCAGGGCTTCGTGCGCGTGCGCATCGATGGCCGCATTCACGATATGGAGGGTTTGCCGCAGCTCGACCCGAAGCGCAAGCACAGCGTGGAAGCGGTGGTCGATCGCCTGCGCCTGCGGCCCGACGTCCAGCAGCGCCTGGCGGAATCGTTCGAGACTGCACTGCGCCTCGCCGGCGGGTTGGCACGGCTCACCTTCCTGGACGAGCCCGCGCGCGAAGAGTTGGTCTTCTCCAGCCGCCATGCCTGCCCGGTCTGTGGCTACAGCGTGCCGCCGCTCGAGCCGAAGCTCTTCTCGTTCAACAATCCGGCGGGCGCCTGCCCGACCTGCGACGGCCTCGGCACGCAGGAGTTCTTCGATCCGCAGCGTGTGGTCCTGCATCCGGATCTGTCGCTGGCGAGCGGTGCGGTGCGCGGCTGGGACCGGCGCAACGCTCACTACTTTCAGCTCATTCAATCGCTCGCCCGTCACTACCGCTTCGACATCGAGGCGCCCTGGACAGAGCTGCCGGAGCGCGCCCGTCAGGTCCTGCTCTACGGCAGCGGCGATGAGGTCATCGAGTTTCGCTACAGCGAGGGCCCATCCGAGGGCAAGCGCCGCGCGGCGGTGAAACGCCACCCATTCGAAGGGATCCTGCCGAACCTGCAGCGGCGTTACCGCGAGACCGAATCCTCCACGGTCCGCGACGAGCTCGCGAAGTACCTCGGCGTACGCACCTGCCCCGATTGCGGCGGCGCGCGGCTCACCCGCGCGGCGCGGTTCGTGTTCGTCGACGACAAGGCGCTCCCCGAAGTCACGCGCCTCAGCGTCGGCCACGCGCTCGATCTGTACCGCTCCCTCGCGCCGCCTGGTTGGCGCGGCGAGGTGGCTGCGCCAATCGTGAAAGAGGTCGTGCAGCGGTTGCGCTTCCTCGCCGACGTCGGCCTGCAGTATCTGACACTCGATCGCGGCGCCGACACCCTCTCCGGCGGCGAGGCGCAGCGCATCCGCCTCGCAAGCCAGGTCGGCTCCGGTCTCACCGGCGTCATGTACATCCTCGATGAGCCTTCGATCGGGCTGCACCAACGCGACAACTCGCGCCTCCTCGGCACGCTCAAGCGCCTGCGCGATCTCGGCAACACCGTCATCGTCGTCGAGCACGACGAGGAGGCGATCCGCGAGGCGGACCATGTGGTCGACCTCGGGCCCGGCGCCGGCGCGCACGGAGGCCACGTGGTGGCGCAGGGCACACCGCGCGACATCTCGGTCTCGGCCGCCTCGCTGACCGGTCAGTACCTGAGCGGCAAGCGCAAAGTCACACTCCCGCACCTGCGTACCCCACGCTCGCCTGACAAGCAGATCCGTATCGTCGGTGCTTCAGGTAACAACCTGCGCAACGTCACCGCTGAGATCCCGCTGGGTCTTCTTACCTGCATCACCGGTGTCTCCGGCTCGGGCAAATCGACCCTGATCGTCGACACCCTCTTCGGCCACGCGACCGCCAGGGTCAACGGCCGATTGGGCGCGCCCGATGCCGCACCGTGCGAGCGTGTCGAAGGGCTCGAGGACATCGAGCACGTGATCGACATCGACCAGGCGCCGATCAGCCGCACTCCGCGCTCCAACCCCGCGACGTACACCAACCTCTTCGGTCCGGTAAGGGAGCTCTTCGCCGCCGTCCCCGAGGCCCGCGCGCGCGGCTACGATGCCGGCCGCTTCAGCTTCAATGTCAAAGGGGGCCGATGCGAGGCATGCCAGGGCGATGGAGTCATCAAAGTCGAGATGCATTTCCTTCCGGACGTCTACGTGGCCTGTGACGTGTGCAAGGGACAACGCTACAACAGGGAGACGCTGGAGATCCGCTATCGGGGCAAGAACATCCACGAAGTTCTGGAGATGACGGTGGAGGAAGCTCTGCGCTTCTTTCAGAACGTCCCTGCGGTGGCCGGCAGGCTGCAGACCCTGACCGACGTCGGCCTCTCCTACATCCACCTCGGCCAGAATGCCACCACTCTCTCCGGCGGTGAGGCCCAGCGCGTGAAGCTCTCCCGCGAGCTCGCGCGCCAGACCCACGGGCGCACCCTCTACATCCTGGATGAGCCCACGACCGGCCTGCACTTCCACGATGTCGCTCAGCTCCTCGACGTGCTTCACCGCCTGCGCGACCAAGGCAACACGATCGTGGTGATCGAGCACAATCTCGATGTCATCAAGAGCGCCGACTGGGTGATCGACCTCGGACCGGAGGGCGGCGAAGGCGGCGGCGAGATCGTCGCCACCGGCACGCCCGAGCAGGTAGCGGCGAACCCGCGCTCGCACACGGGCGCCTATCTGCGGCCGCTGCTGGGCAAGAGTCCGGCGGCGGAGACGCCCGCTGAGGGCACCAGGGCCGGCCGCACCGGGCGCAGGTGAACGCGAACCTCGATCCACACTGGCTCAATGATGCGGTGAAGGGCTACCTCAGCGAGCAGGCCGACTTCGCTCCCTTCCTCGAGCTCGATCATTTGCGCGTGATGGTCGCGAAGGCCGAGTACCTGCTGGCAATGAAGTGCCTGGCAATGAGAATCGGTGCGGAGTTCCACGACGAGGCGGACGTTCGCTACCTCCTCCGCCACCTCGACATCGACTCGTACGACCGCGCGCTCGCCGCGATCACGAAGTACTACCCTGCGGAGCGATTTCCGCAGAAGACACTCCATGCCTTGCAGGAAATCCTGACGATGCCGCCCGAGAGGCTCTGATATCGCCGCTCAGCCGGTCCCGGTCTCGAATGTCTGGCGCACTTCACCGTTCACGATCCGCTCACGGTAATTGCCGCGGGTGTAGCTCGCGACGACGCGCCGCCAGAAGGTGACGGCACTGGTGTTGCGCAGATACTCGGTGATCTCCCAGCGGCCGGTGAAGCGGCTGAGGATGAGCCTGACGGCGGTGGCGCCGATGCCGAGGCGGCGCCAGGCGCGGGTGATGAAGAATTCCGCCATGCGATAGTCGATGGCCGGGTGACCGCGCACGACCAGCGCGAAGCCGACCGGCTCCGAGGAGCGCAGGATCACGAGCGGAAAGCTGTTGGGATCGCCGAACCAGTGGAAGAGCTGGTCGGGCTCGCGATGCCCGACCTCACCGAGCGCGGGAAAAGTCCCGGTGCCCGTGGTGGGCGCCAGATCGTCGAGGTAATCGCGATAGACGCTCTGGATCCAGAGGCGGTCGCCTGCGGTGTCTCGCGCGTCGCGAACGCTGACCGTCATGTCGGCATTCCCGGAACCCTGAAGAAACACGGCCCGGACAGCTCGCGCGCGCGATCCGTCCGGGCCGTGTCGTACCAGTGCCGGGAGGCTGCTGCCAGCTTCCCGGAGCAGAGGCTTACTGCTGCGGCGGGTTGCCGTTGTTCGCCGGCGGCGGGCTGCCGTTGGCGGGCGGCGGGCTGGCCGGAGCAGCACCATTGTCGGACGGAGCCGCGGGCGGAGTGGTGCCACCCGAGGGGCTGGCCATCGCGCCGGAATTATCGGACGGCGGCGTCGATGCCGGCGCACTGCTCTGGCTCGCCGGCGGCGGGCTGGCGGCAGGCTCAGTGCTGGAGGAATCGTTCTTCGCACAGGCCGTCAGCAGCAATGCCGCAGCAAGCGCAGTGAGAGCAACTTTGGTGTTCATCGATCGGTACCCCGATACTTTGTTGGAGAGAGCCAATACGGGAGAGCTTTCTGAACGACTTTTTTATCGTTCCGCGAGTCCCTTCACGGGCCGCGCGCCCGAATTTTATAGGGTCACCGTACGATTTTAAACAGCTTGGGCGTTTCCTGTCGCTCCTGAACGACAGAAATTTCACCCAACGGGCTCATCCGTGACCCCTCGTCGGGGTCTCACGTCGCCCCAAAAGCATACAATCGGCGGCCCGTTCCAGCGGAGCGTCCAAGATGACCGGCGTTGGTGCCCCTACCGAGCTCCAGTTGCTCGAGGCGCAATTCCCTGCGCACCTCGAAGGCATCTGTCTGCGCAGCGCGCGTGCGCTGGAAGCCTGCGGGTTCACTGCCCTGCTCGTGCACTCCGGCTCGCTGCTGCCGGTCTTTCAGGACGACCGGACCTACGCTTACAAGGCTCACGCCCCCTTCAAGGTCTGGGCTCCCCTGCTCGATGCGCCCGACTGCTTCCTCTACTTCGAGCCCGGCCGGCGCCCCTTGCTGGCTTTCCACCAGCCTCAGGATTACTGGTACAAGCCTCCTTCGCTGCCGAGCGGCTACTGGACCCGGCATTTCGACATTTGCCCATGCCGCGACCTGGATGAGGCACGGCGCCTCCTGCCGCACGACCTCGGGGGCACGGCATACCTGGGTGATTCCCTGCCGGAGGTCGCCTCCTCCTGGCGCCTGGCCGCCATCAATCCGCCGCATCTCATCCGCCACCTCGACTACCCCCGCGCCGCCAAATCTCCCTACGAGCTCACCTGCCTGCGGCGGGCGAGCCGTCTCGGCGCCCGGGGGCAACTGGCCGCGGCACGCGCCTTCGCCGGCGGCGCCTCGGAATTCGAGATCGAGCTCGCCTTCCTCACCGCCTGCGGCGTGCGCGAGCAGGACCTCCCGTACAACCCGATCATCGCCCTCAACGAGAATGGCGCCGTGCTGCACTACCAGGTGCTGGAACGGGCCCGGCCCGATGAGCACCGCTCGCTCCTGATCGATGCCGCCGGAGAGTTCGCAGGCTACGCCAGCGACATCACGCGCACCCATTCCCACCGTGATCCCGACTTCGCAGCCCTGATCGACCGGGTCGATCGCATGCAGCAATCCCTCTGTGCCACCGTAAGGGCTGGAGTGGACTGGCGGGACGTCCACCTGCATACCCACCGCCTGCTCGCCGAGGTCCTGCGGGATGCAGAGATCATCACCTGCAGCGCCGAGGAGGCCGTTGCCAGTACCACGACCAGCGTCTTCCTGCCCCACGGCATCGGCCACCTCCTCGGCATAGAGGTGCACGACGTGGGTGGCTTCATGCGCTCCCCCGACGGAGGCGACATTCCGCGCCCCGAAGGTCATCCGTACCTGCGCCTCACTCGCACGCTCGAGGCAGGGTTCGTGGTCACGATGGAGCCCGGCCTCTACTTCATCCCACAACTACTCGATGCCGCCCGCTCCGATGCGCGCGCCGCCCATATCAACTGGCGCCGCGTCGAGTCACTGCGCAAATTCGGCGGCGTGCGGGTCGAAGACGACCTGGCCGTCACTGCCACGGGCCACGAGAACCTGACCCGGGACGCCTTTCGCGCCGAAGCGGTCACGAGTTAGGGCGGCACGCCCACCGGTGGCGCCGGCAAGCGGCTGGAGTTACCGTCAACCGCTCGCGTCTGGATCCGCCGCCTCGCCGGGATCCGCCGCCTAGCCGGGATCCACCGCCTCGCCGGGATCCGCCGCCTCGCCGGGATCCACCGCCTCCCCGGGATCGGCCGCCGGCGGAAGTCGCGCCACCAGGGCGCGCTTGAGCACCTCGGGACGGCCTCGCCAGGGCAGCAGGCCGTCCGCTGCCGCGGCGAGCAGGCGCGCGCCCTCCACCAGTGCCGGGCCATCCCGAGATCCATCCAGAGGCCCAAACACATAGGTCCACGCGCCATCGCAACGGATGGCGGCACTCGGTCCGCGGCTGCAGTTGGCGAGGCAGCGCACGCCGACGACGCGCACATCTGCAGCCCCCCCGACCGATGCGGCCGCGCTCCGCGCCAGAACGACGCCGGCAGGCGGTGAGCCTGCGGGAGCGTCCGCCGCGCACGTGACACAAACCAACACCGTAGCCTGTCCGGCCATCACATCGACACCCATGCCTGAGCAGCGCGCGGGCGAACGATGGCGATCGCCAGGCGCCGCGATTGACCTGCTGCTTTGCGGCCACCCCGCCGGCAAAAAGGTGTTGTTGAATGCAACGCCGATGGCTTACTCTGCGCCGCTCGTTGTTGCGGCGGACCGCGGATGGCATGAGCATCGTGCTTGCGATGTTGGTCGATCGATGGCTGGGCGAGCCGCCGCGCCGCCTCCATCCGGTCGTATGGATGGGGTGTTATCTTGGTTGGATCGGCAAGCGGCTGCCGGAACGGCGGCCTGAGGCTGCGCTCGTCCTCGGCACGGCCGCCTGGCTCGCCGGCGCCGCGATCGTGGCCACCACCTACGCTTGCATGCACGCTTTCCTTGCGGAATGCCCGCGATGGCTGGCCATCCTCGCGACGGCACTTCTGCTCAAGCCGTTGTTTGCCCTGCGCATGCTGCTCGAAGAGGCCGAATCCGTCGAGCTCGCATTGGGCCAGGGCCTCGAGGGCGGCCGCGCCCGCCTTCGCCGGATCGTCAGCCGCGATACCGCGCGCCTCGATGCCGGCGAGGTGCGCGAGTCCGCGCTCGAATCCCTCGCCGAGAATCTTTCCGACTCGGTGGTGGCGCCGCTCTTCTGGTTCGCGCTCCTCGGGCTGCCGGGTGCCGCAGTCTATCGGTTTGCCAACACCGCGGATGCCATGTGGGGCTATCGCGGCAGATGGGAATGGGCCGGGAAGTTCGCCGCGCGCGCCGATGACCTGTTGAATCTGATCCCCGCGCGCCTCGCGGCGCTCGCGCTCACGATGCTCGGCCGTGACCGACTGCAGGTGCTCCGGCGCCTGGCGCGCGAGGCCGGGCACACGGCCTCGCCCAACTCCGGCTGGCCGATGGCGGCGCTTGCGCTCAGCCTCGGCATCAGGCTGCGCAAGCCGGGCGTTTATGCGCTCAACGAGCAGGGCGCGGGGCCGGCCGCTGCCGATGTGACCGCGGCACTTCGTCGCACCGAGGTCGCCGCATGGCTCCTCGCAATGCTGCTCGCGGCGATTACCTGCTGCTCCAGCGGACTCATCCATGGTTGATCTCGCGCCCGTTCATGGCGGTACCGACTCGCTGCCGGAGCCTCGCTACGATTTCTCCAGCAACGCCAACGCGCTCGGACCTTGCCCGCCGGTGCTCGCCGCAATCCGCGCCGCAAACGTGGGCCGTTATCCGGATCCGCACTACGCACGGCTGCGCGAGCGGCTCGCCGCATGGCACGGCACCACGGCTGACCGCATCGTCGTGGGCGCAGGCGCCAGCGAGCTCATCCTGCGCCTGATACGCCACTTCGACAGGACGGTGTTGCAGCTGGCGCCTACCTTTTCCGAGTACGCGCGCGGCGCGGGCATCGCCCGCAAGCGGGTGATATCCGCCTCCTCCCCCGAAACCTTCCTGCGCGCCCAGGCGCGGCAGCGCTGTCTCGCCTTCCTCTGCTGTCCGAACAACCCCACCGGCGAAGTCTGGGGTGCATCGCTCATCGCAACGGCTGCGCGTCAGGGTCCGCTGGTCATCGACCTCGCTTATGCCTCCCTCTGCGGCAGCACGCGAGCTGCCGAGATCGAAGCCGCAGCGGCCAACGCCTGGCGGCTCTATTCTCCCAACAAGGCGCTCGGCCTGACGGGCGTTCGTGGGGCTTACCTGATCACGCCACGGCCGGTGCGCCGCCTGGTCGATGAGGCGCCGAGTTGGGTGATCGGGCGGGATGCGGTGGCCATGCTCGAAGCCGGCATCGAGCGGCCCGCCCGCGAGTGGCTGGCCCATTCGATTCCGCGCCTCTGGCGCTGGCGCACGCAGCTCGCCGACGGGTTGCAGCAGCTGCGGCTCCCAGTGCGGGAAAGCCCCGCCACTTTCCTGCTGGTCGATGTAGGCAACGCAGAACGCATCAGCAAACGGTTGCGCGAAGGCGGAATCCGGGCTCGCGATGCGACCTCGTTCGGCCTCGGGCGCTGGATCAGGCTGAGCGCCCAGCCCGCGCCGGCGCGCAAGGCCCTCCTTGCCGCGCTCGCCCAATGGCTGTGACCCGGCCGCCGTCACGTGCAGTGGCTGTGACCCGGCCGCCGTCATGATGCTGCCGCAATGGCAACCAGGCAGACCGCTTCGATCACCTCGATCAGAGCTCCCGCCCCGTCGCCCGTGAATCCTCCGAGCCGCCGGACGAGCCCCGTGCGGATGACGGTGTATGCGATCGCAGCGGCGGCCAGCGCCAGCGCGGCCAACGCCCTCCAGGCTGCGAGCGCACCGAGGACACTCGAGCCGGCGATGAAGACACCCATGCCTCGTGACTGATGCGCGCTGAGCTCACGGGCGATTCCCTGCGCACGCACGTAGGGCGTGTGGGCAAAGAGCAGTGGAATCGCCGCACGCGCGAGGAGCGGCGGCAGTATGCATCCTGCGGCCAGGTGCGGGTCGCGCCAGGGCGCCGCGGGAAGATGCGTCGTCAGTGCGGTGAACGCGGCGAATTTCAACAGCAGCAGGCAGTTCACCACCGCCACCGCGATAGGTCCGGAGCGAGGATCCTTCATGATGCTGAGCGTTCGCTCCCGATCGCCATGACCGCCCACCCAGGCATCGGCGGTGTCGGCGAGGCCGTCGATGTGGAGCGCGCCGGTGATCGCGACCCACGCCGTCAGGACGATCGCCGCGCCAAGGAAGGCAGGCAATCGCGATACTGCGAGAGTGATGCCCCAGAGACCAACACCGAGCGCGAGGCCGACGATGGGATAGCAGGCCAGCGACAGCCCGACCTCGCGGGCCGCCGGCGGCGGCTCGAGACGCAGCGGCAGGCGCGTCAGGAACTGCAGCGCGACGAGCATCGCTCTCGGCGCGACAGCGCCTTGCCGCATGGCCGTCATCAGAGCCGCTCGGAGACTCCCGCCTGGGCGAAAGTCGCCATGCCCCCATGCAGCTCGCATGCGAGACGCAGCAACGGCACGGCAGTCGCCGCACCGCTGCCCTCGCCGAGACGCATTCCGAGATCGAGCAGCGGGCGCGCGTGCAGCGCCGCCAGCAGTGCAGCGTGCCCCGGCTCGCGCGAGCGGTGTGAGAACAGCCACCAGTCCTCCGCACCCGGCCGCAGCCGTGCCGCGATCAGTGCTGCTGTCGTCGAGATGAAGCCGTCGATCATCGCCGGCAGGCCGCCTTGCGCACAGCGCACGTAGGCTCCCGCGAGCGCCGCGATCTCGAAGCCGCCGAGCCGGCGCAGAGTCTCAGCCGTGCTCCCAAGCGCTTGAGCGTGGTGCTCGAGCGAGCGCCGGATGACGGCCGCCTTGCGTGCCACCCCTGCGGCATCGAGACCCGTACCCGGCCCGGCGAGCGTCTCCGGCTCCGCCGGTAGCAGCGCACAGGCGAGCGCAGCTGCCGCCGTCGTGTTGCCGATGCCGATCTCGCCGCCGACGTAGAGCTGCGCGTCGGTTGCGATCGCGCGCTCGACGCTTTGCCGGCCGGCATCGAGCGCCGCCGCGAGTTGCGCCTCGCTCATCGCCGCCTGCCGTACGAAGCTCTCAGTGCCGGGACCGAGCCACCTGTCATGGACGCCGCCGGTGATCGGGCTCACGGTACCGAGATTCACGACCTCGAAACTGGCGCCGAGCGCGTGCGCGAGCACGCTGATCGCGGCGCCACCGCGAGCGAAGTTGCGCAACATTTCTGCGGTGACCGCCTGAGGGAACGCCGACACACCTTCGGCGGTGATGCCGTGATCACCCGCGAACACGGTGATGTGCACCCGTTCCATGTCGGGACACTCGCGGCGCTGCCATCCGGCGAGCCGGACGGCCAGCGTCTCGAGGTCGCCCAGAGAGCCTGGAGGCTTGGTCAGCGTGTCCTGCCGCGCACGGGCAGCCTCCGCCGCTCGCATGTCGATGGAGCGCACGTCATCCTCCAGCCAGCGCGAGTCAGCCGTCATCGGTGGGCCCCCTTCAGTGGCTGCGGCAGCCCCGCCACCACGAGGGTGACGCGATCGCACGCGGCGGCGAGACTCTGGTGCAGCTCACCGCTCAGATCGAGGAAGCGCCGTGTCAGCTCCCCGGGCGGCATGACTCCGAGTCCGGTCTCGTTGCTCACCAGAATCAGACATCCCGAAATCTCCTCTGCGGCTCGCAGCAGACTCGCGCGCTCGCGCTCGAGGCGGTCGGCCGATCCGGCCGTGAGCAGGTGCGCGAGCCACAACGTCAGGCACTCGACCAGCAGGCAACTGTCCGCACTCGCATGGTCCCGCAGCGCGGCGCCGAGCGCAGCGGGCTCCTCCACGGTCACCCAGTCGGCAGGCCGATACGAGCGATGGCGTCGGATCCGCTCTTCGAGCCCGGCATCCCCGCCGGCGATCGCGGTTGCGATGTACACGACATGCAGGCCGCTCGCGCGTGCCTGTTGTTCCGCATAACGGCTCTTGCCGGAGCGCACGCCACCCAGCACGAGCTCCTTCATTTCCGTTCCCTCACAGCTCGATGCCTCGCTGCGCCCGTACGCCTGCACTGAAGGCATGCTTCACGACGTGCATGTCAGTCACGGTGTCCGCAAGCTCGATCAGCTCGGCCGAGGCGCCGCGGCCGGTGATCACGACATGCTGTCGTGGCGGCCTTGCGCGCAGCGCACTCGTCACATCTGCGAGCGGCAGGTAGTGATGACGGAGCGCAATGTTGAGCTCATCGAGCACCACGAGCGCAACCTGGTCGTCTCGCAACAGCGCCGCCGCAACGGCCCACGCAGCGTGCGCCGCACGCGTGTCACGCTCCCGATCCTGTGTCTCCCAGGTGAACCCCTCACCCATGACGTGATAAGTCACTTCCGGGAAGCGGCGGAAGAAGAGCTCCTCTCCGGTGGAGCCACGCCCCTTGATGAACTGCACGACACCGACGCTCATGCCGTGACCCAGCGCGCGCGCCACCATCCCGAAGGCCGAAGAGCTCTTGCCCTTGCCGTTCCCGGTCAACACCAGGAGAACGCCGCGCTCCACGGTGGCGGCCGCGATGCGGGCATCGATAGCGGCCTTGCGGCGCTGCATGCGCTCACGGTGACGTGACTCCTCCGGCGAAGGTACCTCAGCGGACATTGGCCGCCACCGGCGAGCGCGCCGGCCGGGCAAATGCCGCATGCAGCACTGCCGCAATGGCGATGTAAATGAAGGAGACACCGAGGAAATCCGGATACCAGTGCACGATTCTGTGCCCCCATCCGGCGAGACTCGGCTGTGTCACGCGACCGCCCAACCAGTAGAAGCTGGCGTCCGTCACCAGGAAACAGAGTGAGGCAGCCAGCGCGAAGCTGATCGCGCAACGCAGGAAATCGCGAGGCTCATGACGGTAAGTGCGACGCAGCCAGGCGCCTCCCAACCACAGCATCGAATATGCGGGAAGCATGAATGCGTACGCGACCGTTACGCAGTAGCTGCTGACGCCAAAGTCCCGGATGAGGACGAAATCCACAGCGGCCGCGGTGCAGAGCAGAAAAGGCAGCGCCCAACGCCACTGGCTGCCGAAATAAAAGCCGGCGAGATAGAGCACGGGCCAGGATGCATCCGGGAGTGACCACGCCGTACCGAGGTGTCCGGCTCGGGTCAGGACCATGAGCATCGTCAGAGCACAGAAGCCGCCCAGGCGTCGCGTTGCGAGTTTGCTCGCCCCCATCCCTGCGTCCGCAGGGCCGGGACCCATGGATGGGCCGAGTAAAGTCGTTCCAGGCCACTTTGTCGTCATGAGGCGCTCCTCGGGGTGTAGCGCAGGGTGAGAAAGGCCTCGAACCCCGGCTGGTTGTAGAACAGGGCCGTCTCGTAGTCGTGGTTCAGGGCGTTCGAGAGATGTGCCTGCAGCATCCAGAGCGGGCTGAAATGCCAGCCCGCACGCAGATCGAGCACGGTGTAGCCGCCCAGCCGCTCGGTGTTGGCGGGGTCATCGAACCGGCGGCCGATGACCACGAGGGAGGTACCGGCGCTGAACGCGCCGAAAGCCCGATCGAGGTCCAGGCGCACGGACTCCTGGGCTCGACGCGGCAGCAAGGTGCCTTGGTTCGTGCCGCGATCGCGCGGATCGAGCCAGGTGGCGTAGAGCTGGGCGCGAGTGCCGGCAACTTCGGTCGCGAGGTGTAACTCGACTCCGCGGATGCGGGCCCGATCGATGTTGTCAGCAGCGAAGGTCACGGGGTTATATTCGACCAGGTCATCGATCGTGGTCTGGTACGCGTTGATGGACCACGCCATCCGAGGCTCGAAGCCCCCCTCGAGCCCTACCTCGGCGCTGCGCGAGGCTTCCGGACGGAGCGCCGGATTCCCGAAGAACGGGAAGTACAGGTCGTTGAAGGTTGGCGCCTTGAAAGCGGTGCCCCAGGAGGCGGTGAGGCGCAGGTCATTCATGAATCGCCAGCCGGCGGCGGCCGCGCCCGTGGTGTGATCACCGAACTGTTGGTTATGATCATGCCGGGCCGAGACTTCGAGGTCCACCGGCCCTGGCGTGAGGCGATAGGAGGCGAAGGCGCCGGTGTCCCCGCGCGAGTGGACGGCGTAGGCGGTATCGCTGCCGATCGTATCGTGCTCGTAGTCGATGCCGAGCAGCAGGTTTTGCGCGGCAGCGACGCGCAGGTCATTGAGCCAGGAAACGGTCTCGCGGCGGGTGTCGAAGAACCCGTCGGGCGACCCGTCGAAAATCTGCGCCGACTCATCGAGACTCTGGCCAGCCGCGAAGGACATCTCCCATCGCGCAAGCGGCGCCGTCTGCACCTGCACGCCGGCCACCTGCTGCACAACGTGTAGCTCGTTCCCGCTGAAGATGTCGCCGTTGTAACGGGTGTCGCCATTGGCGCGCAGCCAGTCGACGGAGACCCGCGTGGCATCGCTCAACTGGTAACCGCCGCTTACGGCCGCCGAGCCGCTCTGATAACCCTGGCGGGGCTCGGCGGTGTAACAGGGGGCGGTCGCGGGCGCGCCGCTCGCGCAAGCGGGAATCCCGCTCGTATAGAGACCGCTGGCGCTGGCGTTGTACCAGAGAGGGCCGCTGCTGCCCGAGTAGCCGGCCTGCGCCTCCCAGGTATCGTGGCTGCCACCGGAGAGATCGAACGAGAACCGGCCGGCAGTCCCCGGTGCGCTGTGTTTCGTGAAGATCTGAATGATGCCGCCGATCGCATCCGAGCCGTAGAGGCTCGAGCGCGGACCACGCACGATCTCGATGCGCTCGACCTGCTCTACCGGTAGCTGCTCGAGCGCAGCCCGTCCGGTCGTCGCCGACCCTATTTTGATGCCGTCGATGAGCACCAGTGCGTGATCGGAGTTGGTGCCGCGCAGGAAGATCGCAGAGGTCTTGCCGAGATCGCCGTTCGATGCCACGGAAACTCCCTGCAGTCCCGCGAGCAGCTCGAGCACCGAATGTGGCTGCAGGCGCTCGATGTCGGCGCGGGTGATGATCGTCACGGACGCCACCACGGCGGCGAGCGGCTCGGCTATCCGTGAGGCAGTCACTACGACGGGACCGGCAGAAGGGCCTTGGAAAAGATCATCCTGAGCGCTCGCGACGAGCGGCACCAGGACGGCGCTGAGCAACGCCGCCATATAGCGGAAATACACCTGTCGACCTCCACGCGCACCACGCGCGATCAGCTAGGGTCACGAGGCGACAGGGATAGGAAGGTGCGGGATCGCGCGACGGACGTCGCGCATTCCAGCCACGCCCCACGCGAGCCGCCGATGCTGTCTCAGGCCGGTCTCCGGGCTCGCGAGTGGAGGTTTCTCCGAGGACGACACCTTCCCGAGCATCCCGCCGGTGGTATATCGCCGTCCTTTGAAGCTCGCTTACCGTTGCGTGGGCAGCGCCGGAATGGCATTCCACTGGAATGCTTCACCGGCTTCCCGTTTCACCCCGCCGGAGCCCAAGCTCCGGCGGGACACCAAAGACGGCGGGAACTCTACGCCACGGCTGTTGGCGGCGCAAGAGAAAGCGCCGGCCGCAGTTTTCATTTCTCGAGGAGAGCCTGCACGGCCGGCGCGTAGGTGGCCCCGGCGGCCAGGCGATCACCGCCGGCCGTCACCAGGGTATAACCTCCACGCTTGTTGGAGCGCAGCTCCTTGACGCAATCGAGGTTGACGATCAGCGAGCGGTGGATGCGCAGGAATCGGGCGGAAGGCAGGCGCGCCTGCAGATCGGCGATGGCATCGCGGGCTCTGAGCACCTCGCCACCCTGCAGGTGGATCGCAACATAGTCGCCATCGGCGCGGATGTACTCGATGAGAAGCGGGTCCAGGAAGCGGACCCGGCGGCCGACCTTGATCGCCAGGCGCTCGCGCCGCGCGCTGCCGCCCAGCGTCTCCAGGCTGGAGAGAAAGCCGCGCAGCGTCTCGGGCTCGATGCGCGGGACGAGCGAGGCGTCGCGTGCGAGATAGCGCCGCGCCCGCTCCACTGCCTCGGCGAACCGCCGGCGCTCGAGCGGCTTCACCAGGTAATCGAGCGCCTCCACTGCGAAGGCCTCGACCGCGTAGTGGGCATAGGCAGTCGTGAAGATGGTGTAGGGCAACCGCGCCTCGGCACTGGAGCTCAACACCTCCAGCCCCGACATGCGCGGCATGCGAATGTCCATGAAGAGCAGGTCCGGCTCGAGCGCGCGAATCTGGCGCAGCGCGTCCTCGCCATCGGCGCTCTCGCCCACCACGAGCACGTCGGGCTCTGCGCTCAAAAACTCGCGCACCTGGCCGCGAGCCGGCGGCTCGTCATCGACGATCAGGGTGCGGATCATATGAGCCGCCGCTGCGCGAGCGGGAGCGCGCGTGCGCCGGCGCCCTCGGCGCCCACCGCGCCGGATTCGCAGTCGGCGGGCAACCTGACACGCGTGTACCAGATTCCGCCGCCGTTGCCGCCGTACTCGAGCTCGAAGGCATCGCCATAGAGGGCATTGAGCCGGGTGGCCAGCGCCGACAGTCCGCCGCGGTGGCCGGGCGGCGGCGCCGCCTCGGGGTCGTAGTCGTTGCCGACTTCGACGACGAGCAGTCCCCGCTCCAGGCCGCAGCGCAGCGAGAGCTCGCTGTCGCCGGTGATCGCCGACACCCCGTGCGTGACCGCATTCTCGAGGAGCGTGAGCAGCAGCCCGTGGGGCACGGGGCAGTCCTCGAGCCCCGGCATCACATCGAGCGTAGGTTTCAGGCGGGCGCCGAACCGGGCCGACATGATGCGCAGGTACTTGTTGGCCAACTCGACCTCGCGGCGCAGCGGATAGAACTCCCCGGCCGCTTCTTCGATGCTGTCGCGCAGCAACGCCGCGAGCTGCGCGATCAGGTCGCGGGCCTCCTCCGGCCGCGAGCCCACCAGGGCGGAGATGGTGTTGAGGGTGTTGAAGAGAAAGTGGGGATGCAGCTGCACGCGCAGGGTCTCGAGCTGCGCCTGCAGCCAGTTGGCACGCATCGCCGCCGCACGCAACTGCTCCTGGCGGTACTTGGCAAGCATGATCAGCCCGAAGAGCACGCCGAGACCCAGGGCATAGACCAACGAGTAGTTGAGCGCACTCGACATCCATTCGGCGAGGCCCATCTCTTCGGCAAGGTGCGCGAGATCGAAGGGCTCACTGCTCATGGCGCCCGGAGCAAAATGCGCGGCCACGAAACCCACCGGCCGCACCAGGAGCGAGAAGGCGATCAACAGGGCGAGCTGCTTGATGAGCACGCGCCAGGGTCTGCCGCCGGTTGCAGCCGGCAGCCCCGCGAGGTAATAGCTGCCGGTCAACAGCGGCAACAGCAGGATGTGCTGGATCGCTCGTGCCACCGGTGCCATGAACGTCGCCCGATCCGCTGGATCGGACATCATGATGTAGTAGTGCACCACCGACAGATTCCACAGCAGCGCAAACGCGCAGACTGGCGCCGCCACCGCGATCGCCAGGCGAAGCTGCGCGGTCCTGCTCAGACTTGCACCGGCTTCGCCCGCGGTCAGATCCAATTGCATGGTCACAGGTTAGCGGCGGCGCGAGGACCTCGCAACGCGGCGCACCGCCGCCGAGTCGACCGATGCGACCGGCGGTGCCCAAACCGCGGCTATCGCCGGCGAGAGGCGACCCCGGCGCGCCGAAAGCGCAACCCCACACGCCGCAAAGGCCGCCCGTGCTTTGCGCACGGACGAGCCGACGAAGCAGACTGCCGCGCGTTTCGGGCCGGCACACGGGTCGATGTATGAAGTCGCTTGTTCTCTCGCTGGCGTTGTTGCTGCTCTTGTCCCGTACGGATGGCGCCGCGGCGCAGACCCGAGCGGCGGCCGTGAGCCTGAATGATGCGGCGGTCGCGCTCACGGGGCCGTGGCGATTTCGGGTCGGCGATGACCCGCGCTGGGCCGATCCCGGATTCGATGACTCCAACTGGGAGCTCGTGGATCTGGCGGCGCCCGCAAGCGCCACGGACGGCGACGTGGGGCTGCCCAACTACGTGCCCGGCTGGAGCGCCAAGGGCCATCCTGGATATTACGGCTATGCCTGGTACCGCATTCGTCTGAGGCTGCAGACACCGGCCGATACATCCCTCGCGCTGCTCGGCCCCTGGGCGGTGGACAGCGCATATCAGGTATACGAGAACGGCAGGCTGCTCGGCGGCATCGGCAACTTCTCGGAAGCCACGCCGGTCGCTCACGGCAATCACTATCCAATGTTCTTCTCACTACCGGCGATGACTCCCGGTGACGACCTCGTCATCGCGATACGGGTATGGATGGGCCCTTGGGCCGCGGCAGCGCCGGGAAGCGGCGGCATCCACATCGCTCCCGCGATCGGCGAGCGGCCGGCGATCGCTGCGCAGTATCAGCTGCAATGGCTCAAGATCTTCGAAGGTTATGTGGTCGATGCGATACCGGCACTGCTCTTCTTTCTGGCGGCGCTCTGGGTCCTTTGTCTGCAGCCCTTCGAGCGCGGCGGCAGGACCTACCCGTGGCTGGCGGCCGCCCTGGCGCTGAGCGGCATACAGCGCGGTAACCAAGCCTTCTTCTTCTGGCTGCAGATCGAGACCGTCAGGGATTTCGTGATCTTCATCATCGGGCTCACCGGTGCGCTCAGCCTGGGCGCATGGATGATGGCATGGCGCAGCTGGTTCGCCGTGATGAAGCCCGCCTGGCTGCCCAAGGTGATAGCCGCCCTGACTTGCGTGTATTTCGCAGCCCAGCTGTTGGCAAGGCCGTGGCTGTTCCAAGCGGCGTTCCCGCACATCGTGGGTGTCGGCGTGCGCGATCTCATCACCGCGGTACGCCTATTGTTCCTGCTGACGTTGATACTGATTACCTACCAGGGGATCCGACGCGGCGGACGTGATGGCTGGTATGCGCTGCCGGCAGTGCTGGCCATCGGCGCGGTGCTCTTCACTGCAGAGCTCGCGGCGATGCATGTGCCGGGCATCTGGTTTCCCTGGGGGGTCGGACTCTCGCTAAGCGAGTGCGCCTCGGCTGTCTTCGTGCTTTTGCTCCTGGCGCTGACACTGCGCCGTCTATGGTCCTACGCGCAGCGCCTTCAGCCCGCCCGCCCCGGTAGCGCCGTACTCGAGCCGTGATCCCTCGCGGATGGCCCATCGCGCTGCTGTGCGGCGGCCTCGCGGCACTCGGCCTGCCGAGCGTACAGGCGGCGCAGCAGAGCGTGCCTTCGGCCACGATCGGACGGGCGAGCGGGCCGGTGGCGTTGGATGCCGATCTGCACGCGCCCGTCTGGCGGGATGCGCCGCCCATCAGCCTCACTCAACAGATTCCCTTTCCGGGCAAGCACACGCCGTTCGCAACGACCGTGCGGCTGTTGCGCGACGGCGGCCACGTGTATCTGCTCATTCGCTGTGATGACCCCGATCCTTCCAGGATCGCGGTGCATACGTTGCAGCGTGATGGCGACCAGTCGAACGACGACAGTGTCACCGTCGTGCTCGACACCTTCGCGCAGAAGAAGCTCGGCTACGTGTTCCAGGTCAATGCCAGCGGCGGCCGGGCCGACGGTCTGATCTCACCGGGATTTCTCAATCCTGCGACCGGCTCACCCGTCGATTACAGCTGGAACGGCTACTGGCGGGCCATCGTGCAGCGCGACGCCGACGGCTGGACCGCGGCGATCGCCATCGATGTCCGCAGCCTTCAGTTCAGCGGCCGGCAGGGGTCCTGGGGCCTCAATGTCAGTCGCTACGTGCCGCGGGCGCTACTCACCATGGCCTGGTCGGGAATCAGTCTGGATGCGCAAGTCACCGACCTGCAGCGGGAGGGACGCCTGACCGGGACCGCGGGCCTGAAGCAAGGCTCGGGTTTCGAATTCGACCCTTTCGGCGTCGTCCGCTACGACAGCGGCAGCGGCGAGTCGACCCACGCCGGGTTCGGCGTGAAGTACGACGTGACACCGCAACTCGCCGCACTCTTCACGTATCGGCCAGACTTCTCGGATGCACCGACCAACCTCCTCAACGTCACCGTCTCACCGTATGCGCAGTCCGTGCCGGAGACGCGCCCCTTCTTCCTGGAAGGCACCAACATCTTCACCTTCAGCCACAACCTCGAGCAGTTCTTCATTCCGTTCTACTCGAGGACCGTGGGTCTCGTGAACGGTGTTCCCGTACCGGTGAATGAGGGCGTGAAGCTGCTCGGGCAGGCGGGTAAATGGACTCTCGGGATGCTGGACATGCAAATGGGGAGCTCCAACATCTCGAATGCCACCAACCTCTTTGCCGGCCGGGCCGTCTTCAACATCAACGATCACTGGCGGGTCGGCACGCTCCTGACCCACGGCGATCCGACGGGCGCGACGGACAACACCCTCACGAGCTTCGACAGCACCTGGAGCACCTCGAGTTTCGCGGGTGACAAGAGCCTCAACGTCTCGACCTGGGCAGCGCGCTCATCCGGTCAGCGCACCGCCGGCAGCCCGAACGGGTACGGCGTGGACCTCGCCTACCCGAACGATCTCTGGTGGATGGACTTCAGCTACAACGTCTACGGCGAGGCGCTCGACCCCGCGATGGGCTTCCTGCAGCGCCCCGGGACCCGGCGGGCATTCGCCGACATCAACTGGCAGCCTCGCCCCGCCGCGGACAGTGCGCTCTCCTGGGTCCGCCAGTTCGATCTCTACGGGACCTATACCCTGGTCACCGACCTGAGCGGCCGAGTGCAGAGCGAGGACTGGAAACTGATTCCGCTGCAGTTGCAGACCCAATCCGGCTGGCACGTCTACGCGGAGGTGAGCCCCTCGTACGAGCTCCTGACCGCACCCTACGAGATCGTGCCGGGCGTCACTCTGCCGCCGGGTGAATATCACTTCGCCAACTACACTGCCGGCTTCACGAGCCCGCAATCCCACGCCTATTGGATGGCCCTCGAAGGCGATACCGGTCAGCTCTACGACGGCCACTACGAGGCCTACTATCCCGAGCTCCACCTCGCGACGCTCGGGGGCCGGCTGAACGCGGTCCTGCAGCCGGCTCTGATCTGGTTCCACAGCCCACAGGGGCGCGGGTCAGTGAAGGCGCAGCGGCTCAGCCTCGCCTACTCGTTCACTCCCGATCTCACCGTGCAGTCGCTGGTCCAATACGACAGCGTGACGCGCGCAGTATCGGCGAACACCCTGCTCGAGTGGATCATCCAACCGAACCGCATCCTGCACGTGGTGTGGAATCACGGCCTGACGCTCAACCCCAACCTGTTGCAGGGGCGTCAGACCCTCACGGGCACCAGTGTGATCGTGAAGCTCGACTGGGGCTTTTACTGACCCTCAGACGCGCTTGGCGAGCAGATCGCGGATCTCGGTCAGCAGGACCTCGGATCTCGGCGGCGGCGGCGCGGCCGCAGGTGCCGGCGGATGCTTCAGCTTATTGACCATCTTGATGATCGCAAAGAGCACCAGAGCAATGATGAGAAAGGAAAGGAGTGCCTGCACGAAGAGCCCGTACTTCAGCAGCACCGCCTCGCCCTTGGGCGAGGTGCCGATCTGCAGGGCCATTTTGCTGAAATCGATCCCCCCGGTGAGTAGCCCGAGCGGCGGCATGATGAGGTTCGCCACCAATGAGCTGACTACCGTACCGAAGGCCGCACCGATCACAATGCCGATGGCCATATCGATCATGTTGCCTTTGACGGCAAATTCTTTGAATTCACTCGCGAGACTCATGACGACACCTCCCCAGGGATGGTGGAGTGAGCCTAGCGGATCAGCTTGACCGGCGCAAAAACGACTGCGCGGGCATTGAGCCCGCGCGTCGGTCAGTCCTCGGATTGGATCAGCCCCGAGGGCTGAATCAGGCCGCGGCGGCCTTCTTCTTCCTCGTGCGGCGGGGCTTCGCCTCACCCTCGGGAGCCGCCTCGGCTTCGGTCTTCGCCTTGGCGCGACGGCGGCTCTTTTTCTTGCCGGCCTCTTCCGCCGGCGCAGCGGCAGCCGGTCCTTCGACCAACTGCATGAGGGCCATCGGCGCCGAGTCGCCCGGGCGGGGCGTCATCCGCAGGATCCGGGTATAGCCGCCGGGGCGAGCCTTGAACCGCGGCCCGAGCTCCGCAAAGAGCTTCTCCACGATCTCGGCGTCCCGCAGGCGCGAGAACGCGAGCCGCCGGTTGGCATCCCCGTCCCTCTTCCCGAGGGTGATCAGGGGCTCGACGACCCGCCGCAGCTCCTTTGCCTTCGGCAGAGTGGTGCGAATGGTCTCGTGCCGCAGGAGCGACACGCTCATGTTACGCATCAGGGCATGCCGATGCGGGCTGTTGCGCGACAGCTGCCGGCCCGACAAATGGTGTCTCATGGGGCGACCTTAGATTACGTCCCGGCCGTCGTCGTGCTTCAGGCTCGCCGGCGGCCAGCCCTCGAGCCGCATGCCGAGCATCAGCCCGTGGCTCTGCAGCACTTCCTTGATCTCCGTGAGCGACTTCTTGCCGAGATTCGGCGTACGCAGCAGCTCGACCTCCGTGCGCTGCACCAGATCGCCGATGTAGTGGATGTTCTCCGCCTTGAGGCAGTTGGCGCTGCGCACGGTGAGCTCGAGCTCATCCACGGGACGCAGCAGGATCGGATCGAACTGCATCTCCGAAACCTTGGTGGTGGCCTCTTCCTCACCCTGCAGGTCGACGAACACCGACAGCTGGTCCTTGAGGATAGCGCCCGCGCGGCGGATCGCCTCTTCGGCGTCGATGGTGCCGTTGGTCTCGATGTCGATGACCAGCTTGTCGAGGTCGGTGCGCTGCTCCACGCGAGCCGCATCGACCGAGTAGGTCACACGGCGCACAGGGGAGAACGACGCATCGAGCTGCAGACGGCCGATGGGGCGGGACTGCTCCTCGAACACCGCACGCGCGGCGGCCGGACGGTAGCCGCGGCCCCGCTCGATCCGCAGCGTCATGCTGAGCTCGCCCGCCTTGGTGAGGTTGGCGATGACGAGATCCGGGTTGACCACCTCGACGTCGTGATCGGTCTGGATGTCGCCGGCGGTCACCGGGCCCGGCCCCTTCTTCTGCAGCCGCAGCTCTGCGCTATCGCGCGAGTGCATGCGGATGGCGACCGACTTGAGGTTCAACAGGATGTCGACGACGTCCTCCTGGACGCCCTCGATGCTGGTGTACTCATGCAGTACGCCCTCGATCTCCGCCTCGGTGATGGCGCTGCCCGGCATGGACGACAGCAGCACCCGGCGCAGCGCGTTGCCGAGCGTATGGCCGAAGCCACGCTCGAACGGCTCGATGGTGACGCGCGCCTGGCGAGGGGCAACGGGTTGCACCTTGACCACGCGGGGCTTCAAGAACTCTGAAACGGATCCCTGCATTGCAGTCTCACCTTGCCGGCGGGACGGCCGGCGCAAATCAAAACGGGCGGCCCCCGGTTGGAGGCCCGGGGCCGATTACTTCGAATACAGCTCCACCACCAGGTTCTCGTTGATGTCCGGCAGGACATCATCGCGACCGGGCGCGGACTTGAAGACGCCGCGGAACTCCTTGTCGTTGACCTCGACCCACTCGGGGAGGCCGACCTGCTGCGCGATGCTGATCGCGCTCTGGATGCGGAGCTGCTTGCGCGCCTTCTCCCGCACCTCCACGGTATCGCCTGCCTTCACCTGGTAGGAGGCAATGGTCACCGGGCGGGTGTTGACCGTGATCGCCTTGTGGCTGACGAGCTGCCGCGCCTCGGCGCGGGTAGCCGCAAAGCCCATGCGATAGACCACATTGTCCAGCCGGCACTCGAGCAGCTTCAGCAGGTTCTCGCCGGTGGCGCCGCTGCGGCGGGCCGCCTCCTCGTAGTAATTGCCGAACTGCCGCTCCAGCACGCCGTACATACGGCGCAGCTTCTGCTTCTCCCGCAGCTGCGTGCCGTAGTCGGAGAGCCGCTGGCGCCGCTCGCCCTTCACGCCGCCCGGCGGCACGCTGAGCTTGCACTTGCTTTCTAAGGCCTTTACGCCGCTTTTCAAGAAGAGATCAGTGCCCTCGCGACGAGCGAGCTTGCACGTGGGACCTGTATAACGCGCCATGCTTCGACCTCAGACTCTGCGCTTCTTCGGCGGGCGGCAGCCGTTGTGGGGAATCGGCGTGACGTCCGCGATGCTGGTGATCTTCAGGCCGCAGTTGTTGAGCGCGCGGACCGCCGACTCCCGCCCGGGGCCGGGACCGCCGACACGCACCTCGACATTCTTGACGCCGTGCTCCTGCGCAGCGACACCGGCCTTCTCCGCAGCCACCTGGGCGGCGAAGGGGGTGCTCTTGCGGGAGCCGCGGAAACCACAGCCACCCGCCGTCGCCCAGGAGAGCGTATTGCCCTGGCGGTCGGTGATCGTGACGATGGTGTTGTTGAAGGACGCATGCACGTGCGCGATCGCATCGAGCACGTTCTTGCGCGCCTTCTTCGGCTTCTTGGCGCCAGCCGCGGCGGCTGAGCCCGCGGCGGCCTGTTGCTGCTTCTGATCAGCCATCATATCCTCATGCGCTGCGCGCAGGTCTTAACGGGGTTCGCCAAGGCGAACCCCGTTCGTGTAGCGGCGCAAAGCGCCGAGAAGAATGTGGACATCATCATGCCTTGCCCGGTGGTGCGTTGAGCTTCACCGCCTGCTTGCGCGGGCCCTTGCGGGTGCGGGCATTGGTACGGGTACGCTGGCCGCGCACCGGCAGGCCGCGGCGGTGCCGGATGCCGCGGTAGCAACCGAGGTCCATCAGCCGCTTGATGTTCATGGAGACCTCGCGCCGCAGGTCGCCCTCGACGGCGAACTTCGCGATCTGCGAGCGAATGGCGTTGACCTCGTTCTCGGTGAGGTCCTTGACCCGGGTGTTCGGGTTGACGCCCGCGGCCTCGCAGGCGGTGTATGCGCGCGCCCGTCCCACGCCATAGATGTGCGTGAGCCCGACCCACACGTGCTTGTTCATCGGGATGTTGATGCCGGCTATGCGTGCCATTGTCTCTTTACCGTCGCCGCGGGAAAAACGGCGTATTTTACAGGAATATCGCTAAAAATGCTCGAGTCGACGCCCCAGGCTCAGCCTTGTCGCTGCTTGTGGCGCTGGTCGGAGCAGATGACGTAGACCACGCGCCGGCGGCGCACGATCTTGCAGTTCTTGCAGATCTTCTTGACCGAGGGTCTGACTTTCATAACTGATTACCCACTGGAACCCGTACGCCCGTAACCGAGCAGGTTCGCTTTTTTCAGGAGTCCCGGATAGTGGTGGGACATGAGGTGCGCCGAGAGCTGCGCCCGGAAGTCCATCACCACCACGACGACGATGAGGAGCGAGGTACCGCCAAAGGCGAAGGGCGACCCCTGCTGGGAAACGAGGAATTCGGGCAGCAGACATACGGCAGCCACATAGAGCGCGCCCCAGAGCGTGAGCCGGGTGAGCACCTTGTCGATGTAGTCGGCGGTCTGCTGGCCCGGACGAATACCCGGGATGAAGGCCCCGGACTTCTTCAGGTTGTCCGCGGTATCACGCGAATTGAACACCAGCGCGGTGTAGAAGAAGCAGAAGAAGATGTTGAGGACCCCGTAGATCACGAGGTGCAGTGGCTGGCCGTAGCCGAGCGCAGCCGCGATGTCCTGCGAGACGCCCGCGAGCCAGCCCTGGCCGGTACCCGCGAAGCTCGCGATCGTCGCGGGGAAGAGCAGGATGCTCGAGGCGAAGATCGGCGGGATGACGCCCGACATGTTGATCTTGAACGGCAGGTGGCTGCTCTGGGCCGCGTAGACGCGCCGGCCTACCTGGCGCTTGGCGTAGTTCACCGTGATCCGCCGCTGGGCGCTCTCCATGAAGACGACGAACGCCGTGACGCCGACCACGAGGATCAGGAGCAGCAGCGCGAACGGGCCCTGCATCTCGCCGTTGCTCACCTGCTCGGCCATCGTGCCGATCCCCGAGGGCAGGCGGGCGACGATGCCGGCAAGAATGATCATGGAGATGCCGTTGCCGATGCCGCGCTCGGTGATCTGCTCGCCGAGCCACATGAGGAACATGGTGCCCGTGGTCATGGTGACCGTGGCGACGAGCATGAACTGCGCACCGCCCATCAGCGTCATGCCGCCTTTGACCAGCGCACCCGCGGCGGCGAACGACTGCACTACCGCGAGGACGAGCGATCCGTAGCGGGTGTACTCCGTGATCTTGCGCTGGCCGGCCTGGCCCTCCTTGCGCAGCTCGATCAGGCTCGGCACGACCATGGACATCATCTGGATGATGATCGAGGCCGAGATATAGGGCATCACGTTCATCGCGAAGATCGACATGCGCGACAGCGCGCCGCCGGAAAAGAGGTTCGCGATCCCGAAGATGGTCCCGGAGTTCTGGCTGAAGAAGCGCGCGACCTGGGCCGGATCGATGCCCGGTACCGGAATGAACGTGCCGATCCGGTACACGATCATGGCGCCGATCAGGAACAGCACGCGCGCGCGAATCTCCCCGAAACGGGCAGCTTCGCTCAATGCAGCGGCTGGATTACCGAGTGTCGCTTTCGCCACGATTTAACTGTCTTGCGGTCCGTCCGGTTTGAAACGATGGCCCGCGGTGGTCCGCGGAAAGTCCGTCAGGCCTCGTCGCTGATCTTGCCGCCGGCGGCTTCGATCGCCGCCCGCGCGCCCTTGGTGACCTTGATGCCCTTGAGCGTCACGGCCTTGGTGAGCGAGCCCGAAAGTACGACCTTGGCGCGCTCGGCCGCCGCCGGCACGATGCCGGCCTTCTTCAGCGCCTCGAGGTCGATGGTCTCGCCCTCGACCCGCGCGAGCTCGCCGAGCCTGACCTCCGCGCGTGTCGCCGCCATTGCGGAGCGGAAGCCCACCTTCGGCAGGCGCCGCTGAATCGGCATCTGGCCGCCCTCGAAGCCCACCTTGTGATAGCCGCCCTTGCGCGCGCGCTGTCCCTTGACGCCGCGGCCGCAGGTCTTGCCCTGGCCGGCTGAGGCACCACGTCCCACGCGCAACCGGGGCCGCTTGGCGCCAGGGGCGGGCTTGAGTGTGTTGAGTCGCATAAAGTCTACTGTCCTCTTCAGCCCGCGCGCTCGATCTTCAGCAGGTGCACGGCGGCCTGGATCATGCCGCGGTTCTCCGGTGTGTCGGCAACGGAGACCGTCTGGCGAATGCGGCGCAGCCCGAGGCCGCGCGCGCTGGCGGCGATGTTGGCGAGCTGGCCGTGCAGGCTCTTCACGAGCGTCACCTTCAGCTCCTTGGCTGGTGCTGCGTTCATGCGTGTCATCCCGTGATCTCTTCCAGACTCTTGCCGCGCTTCGCCGCGATCTCCTCCGGCGAGCGGATCTTCGCGAGCGCGTTCACCGTCGCGCGCACGACATTGATCGGATTACGCGACCCGTAGCTCTTCGCGAGCACATTGCGCACGCCCGCGCACTCGAGGACGGCACGCATGCCACCGCCCGCGATGACGCCTGTACCCTCGGAGGCAGGCTGCATGTATACGCGCGTAGCGCCGTGCGCGCCTTTGACCGCGTAGTAGAGCGAATCGTTTCGCAGCGCGACGTTCACCATGCTCTTTCTGGCCTGGGTCATCGCCTTGGAGATGGCCACCGGCACTTCGCGCGCCTTGCCGAAGCCGTAGCCCACCCGGCCAGCGCCATCGCCCACCACGGTGAGCGCGGTGAAGCCGAACTGCCGGCCGCCCTTGACGACTTTCGCCGTGCGATTGACCGCGACGAGCTTCTCGACGAGCTCGTCTGCAGGCTGGCCTTTTTCCGCTCTTGCCATATGTGTGCTTTACCTTGGCGTGGTTAGAACTCGAGGCCCGCTTCGCGAGCGGCCTCGGCGAGCGCCTGCACGCGCCCATGGAACTGGAATCCCGCGCGGTCGAAGGCGACCTTCTTGACACCGGCAGCCTGTGCGCGCTCTGCAATTGCTTTGCCGACGGCCTTGGCGGCATCGACGTTGCCGGTACCCTTCAGGCCCTGGCGCACCGCCTCCTGCAGCGTCGAGGCGGCGGCGATCACGGTCGCCCCGGCCGGGTCGGTGATCTGCGCATAGATGTGGCGCGGTGTGCGATGCACGGTGAGCCGCGCAATGCCGAGGTCGCGGATGTGCGCGCGGGTCTTGACGGCGCGGCGCAGACGCCGATCCTTCTTGCTCGCAATCACTTCTTTTTCCCCTCTTTGAGGGAGATCTGCTCGTTGGCGTAACGCACGCCCTTGCCCTTGTAGGGCTCCGGCGGGCGGACATCGCGGATTTCCGCGGCCACCTGGCCGACCTTCTGCCGATCGACGCCCTTGATGATGATCTCGGTCTGGCTCGGGGTTTCGATGGTGATCCCCTCCGGAATCGGGAAATTCACCGGGTGCGAGAAGCCGAGCGTGAGGTTGAGCGTCTTGCCCTGCACCTGCGCGCGAAAGCCGACACCCACGAGCTCGAGCTTCTTCTCGTAACCCTTGGTCACGCCCTTCACCATGTTGGCGAGGTGCGCGCGCGTGGAGCCGGCGAGCGTGCGCGGCTGGCCGGGGTCGGTGTACTTGACCTCGAGGCGCTTCTCGGCCTGCACGACGGAGACGCCCGGTCCGAGCGCGAGGCTCAAGGAGCCCTTCGCACCCTTCAGCGTCACGGCGCTGCCCGCGATCGTGGCGGTTACGCCCTGCGGCAGATCGACCGGCGCTTTGGCAATTCTCGACATGGTTGGCTCTCCGTCAGGCCACGATGCAGAGCACTTCGCCGCCCTGCCCGATCGAGCGCGCCTGCTTGTCCGTCATGACGCCCTTGGGGGTGGAGACGATCACCGTCCCCATGCCGCCGAGGACCTTCGGCAGCTCGTCCTTGCCACGGTAGATCCTCAACCCTGGCCGGCTGACACGCTCCAGGCGGTCGATGACCGGGCGGCCCTCGAAGTACTTGAGGCCGATGGCCAGCGTCGGCTTGCCGCTGTCCTCTTCCAGCCGGTAGTCGGCGATGTAGCCCTCGTCCTTCAGCACCTTGACGATGGCGTTCTTCAGCTTCGAGGAGCCGAGGCGAACCTCGGCCTTGCCCGCGGTCTGGCCATTGCGGATGCGCGTCAGGAGATCGGCGATCGGATCGGTCATGCTCATGGGGCGGTCCTCACCAGCTCGCCTTCGAGAGCCCGGGGATCTCGCCGCGGTTGGCGACCTCGCGGATCTTCACCCGCGAGAGGCCGAACTTGCGGTAGACCCCGCGCGAGCGGCCCGTGATCGCGCAGCGATTGCGCCCGCGCGATGGGCTCGCGTCCCGCGGCTGCGACTGCAGCTTCGCTTGCGCGGCTGCACGCTCCTCGGGAGAAGTCTTGGGGCTGCGGATCAGCTCCTTGAGCTGTGCCCGCTTCGCCGCGTATCTCTTCACGATCTTGGCGCGACGCTTCTCGCGCTCGACCATGCTCGTCTTCGCCATAGGCGTTACCGATTTCCTCTTACTTCCGGAAAGGGAAGTTGAAAGCCTCGAGCAGTGCTCGGCCCTGACGGTTGTCCTTCGCCGTCGTCGTAATCGTGATGTCCATGCCCCGGATCTGATCGATCTGGTCGTACTGGATCTCGGGGAAGATGATCTGCTCCTTCACGCCGAGGCTGTAGTTGCCGCGGCCGTCGAAGGAGCGCGGCGAGACGCCGCGGAAGTCGCGGATGCGAGGCATCGCGATGCTGATCAGACGATCGAGGAACTCGTACATCCGAGCTCCGCGCAGCGTCACCTTGCAGCCGATCGCAAGTCCCGCGCGGATCTTGAACGAGGCGATCGCCTTGCGCGACTTGGTGACGAGCGGCTTCTGGCCGGTGATCTTGGTGAGGTCGGCGACTGCCGCATCCATCACCTTCTTGTCGGCGACCGCTTCGCCCACACCCATGTTCACCGTGATCTTGGTGATGCGCGGCACCTCCATGGGATTCTTGATCCCGAGGTCCCGCTGCAGCCGGGAGAGCACCTGCTCGCGATAATACTGATGTAGCCTGGCCATACGTGATTCCGTCGACGCTTCAGGCGTCGAGCATCTCTCCGTTGGATTTGAAGAAGCGCACTTTCTTGCCGTCGGCGAGCATCTTGAAGCCGACACGGTCCGCCTTCTTGGCAGCCGGGTTCCAGATGGCCACCTTGGAGGCGGGCAGCGGCATTTCCTTCTCGACGATGCCGCCCGGCTTGCCGCCCTGGGGGTTCGGCTTGGTGTGCTTCTTCACCATGTTGATGCTCTCGACGACCACGCGGCCGTCGGCGAGCACCTGGACCACAGCGCCGCGGCGGCCCTTGTCACGGCCGCTCAGCACGACGACGTTGTCGCCCTTTTTGATTTTCTGCATCACAGCACCTCGGGAGCGAGCGAGATGATCTTCATGAACTGCGAGGTGCGCAGCTCGCGCGTCACGGGTCCGAAGATGCGGGTGCCGATCGGCTCGAGCTTGTTGGTGAGCAGCACCGCCGCGTTGCCGTCGAAGCGGATCAGAGATCCGTCCGCACGCCGCACGCCGCGCCGCGTGCGCACCACCACTGCGTCGTATACCTCGCCCTTCTTCACCTTGCCGCGCGGAATCGCGTCCTTGACGCTCACCTTGATGACGTCGCCCACGGTCGCATAGCGGCGGCGCGTGCCGCCGAGCACCTTGATGCACATCAGGGTACGCGCACCGCTGTTGTCGGCGGCATTGAGCATCGTTTGGAGCTGGATCATGTTGGCGTCCCCTTCAGCGACCGGCGGCCTTCTCGACCACCTGGACCAGGCGCCACGACTTGTGTCGCGACATCGGCCGGCACGGCGTGATGGTCACGAGGTCGCCGATATGGGACTCACCGTTCTCATCGTGAGCGAGGAGCTTGGTCGTACGCCGCACGTACTTGCCGTACGTGGGGTGCTTGATCAGCCGCGAGATCTCCACGGTGATCGTCTTCTGCATCTTGTCGCTCACCACACGCCCGGTCAGCGTGCGCAAGCCCTTGGCTTCGGCGGCCGCCGGCGCGGTGTTGGTCTGGTCGTCGCTCACTTCTTCTCTCCACCGGTCTTGCGCTGCTCGCGCAGGACGGTCTTCACGCGCGCAATGTTGCGGCGTGCCACCCCGAACTGGTCGGGCTTCGGCGTCTGGCCGGTGGCGCGCTGCATGCGCAGGGAGAACTGCTCCTTGCGCAGCTTCACCAACTCGTCGGCAAGCTCTGCCGGCGAGGACTTCGCGAGCTTGTCGCGGTACTGCTTGATCACTCCGAGCTTCATTACCGAACCTGCCGTTTGACGAAACTGGTGGACACCGAGAGCTTCGAGCCTGCGAGCCGGAACGCCTCGCGGGCCGTCGTCTCATCGACACCCTCCATCTCGAAGAGCACCTTGCCGGGCTGGATGCGCGCGACGTAGTACTCGACGTTGCCCTTGCCGCTGCCCATGCGAACTTCGAGCGGCTTCTTGCTGATCGGCACGTCGGGAAAGACGCGGATCCAGATCTGTCCGCCACGCTTCACGTAGCGGGCCATCGCGCGGCGCGCCGCTTCGATCTCACGCGCGGTCATGCGCGCGCGGCTGGTGGCCTTCAGGCCGAACTCGCCGAAGGACACGTTGCTGCCGCGGTGCGCGAGGCCGCCGTTGCGGCCTTTGAACTGCTTGCGGTACTTCGTGCGTTTGGGCTGCAGCATTGACATGGCGGCTCCTTACGCCTGTGCCGGCGCTTCGGCCGGCGGCGCGGCAGGCGTCGCCGGGGCCGGAGCCTGGGCCTGCTGAGCGCTGGCCTCGCCTTCGGCGGCCTGCTTCTCGATCTCGGCCTTGTCGAAGACCTCGCCCTTGAAGATCCAAACCTTCACGCCGATGACGCCGTAGGTGGTCTTCGCCTCCGACAGACCGTAGTCGATGTCCGCGCGGAAGGTATGCAGCGGGATCCGGCCCTCGCGGTACCACTCCGTGCGGGCGATCTCGGCGCCGTTCAAACGGCCGGAGACGCGCACCTTCACGCCGAGCGCACCGCTTCTCATGGTGCTCATCACCGCGCGCTTCATCGCACGACGGAACATCACGCGCTTCTCGATCTGCTGCGCAATGCTGTCGGCGACGAGCTGCGAATCGAGCTCGGGCTTGCGGATCTCGGCAATGTTGAGCCGCACATCGTTGACCGTCATTCCGAGGAGCTTCGCCGTCTCCTGGCGCAGCTTCTCGATGTCCTCGCCCTTCTTGCCGATCACGATGCCGGGACGCGCGGTCTGGATCGTGATGTTGACCTTCTTCGCGGCGCGCTCGATCTGAATGCGGCTCACCGAGGCCTCGGCCAGCTTGCGCCGCAGAAACGCGCGGACGCGGAAGTCGGTGTGCACATGCGCCGGGAACTGCTGCCGGCCGGCGAACCAGCGCGAGCTCCAGTCGCGGGTGATGCCGAGTCGGATGCCGATCGGATTGACCTTCTGACCCATGCGTTAATCCTTCTTGCCGTCGCTCACGGCGACGGTGATGTGACTGTTGCGCTTGACGATGCGCGCACCGCGGCCCTTGGCCCGGGCGGCGAAGCGCTTGAGCACCGGCGCCGCATCCACGTGGATTAGGGACACTTTCAGCTCGTCGATGTCGGCGCCGTGGTTGTGCTCCGCATTGGCAACTGCGGCCGCGAGCACTTTGCGCACCAGCTCGGCGCCCTTCTTCGGCATGTACTGGAGCGTCGCCAACGCGTTGCCGGCCGGTTTGCCGCGCACGACGTCTGCGACCAGACGGCACTTTTGCGGCGAGATGCGCGCGTAGCGCAGCTTGGAGGTCACTTGCATGTCAGGTCGCCGCCTCGACCTTGCGGTCGCCGGAGTGGGACTTGAAGGTGCGCGTGGGGGCGAACTCGCCCAGCTTGTGGCCGACCATGTTCTCCGTGACGAGCACCGGGATGTGCTGGCGGCCGTTGTGCACGGCGAGCGTGAGACCCACCATTTCCGGCACCACCATCGAGCGGCGCGACCAGGTCTTGATCGGCTTGCGGTCGTTCCTCGCCGAGGCCACCTGCACCTTCTTGGCGAGGTGCAGATCGACGAAGGGACCCTTTTTGAGTGAACGTGGCATGTTGGCTCAGCCTCAGCGAATCCGGTTCTTGCGACGCTGCACGATCATGTTGTCCGTGCGCTTGTTGTTGCGGGTCTTGAGCCCCTTGGTGTTCCAGCCCCAGGGCGAGACCGGGTGCGGATTGCCCTGGCCGGACTTGCCCTCGCCACCGCCGTGCGGATGGTCGACCGGGTTCATTGCGAGTCCGCGCACCGTCGGGCGCACACCGCGCCAGCGCTTCGCGCCGGCCTTGCCGTAGCTGCGCAGGTTGTGCTCATCGTTGCCGACCTCGCCGATGGTGGCACGGCAGTCGATGTGCACCTTGCGGGTCTCGCCGGACTTCAGGCGCAGGTAAGCATAGATGCCTTCCCGTGCCGTGAACGCCACGGAGCTGCCGGCGCTGCGGGCGAGCTGACCACCCTTGCCCGGCTTCATCTCCACGTTGTGCACGGTGGAGCCGACCGGGATGTGGCGCAGCTGCATGGCGTTGCCCGACTTGATGGGTGAATCGGCGCCGGAACGGATCTCGTCGCCCGGATTCACGCCCTTGGGGGCGAGAATGTAACGGCGCTCACCGTCCGCATACTTCACGAGCGCGATGTGGCTGGTGCGGTTGGGATCGTACTCGAGGCGCTCGACGACACCGGCGATGCCATCCTTGTCGCGCTTGAAGTCGATGATGCGGTACTTCTGCCGCGAGCCGCCGCCGACGTGGCGGGTGGTGATGCGGCCGGAGTGGTTGCGGGCCCCGGTCTTGTTCTGCGAGTCGGTGAGCGGCAGGTAGGGGCCGCCCTTGTGCAGATGCGACCGGTTGACCTTGACGACTGCGCGCGTACCGGGCGATGTGGGCTTGTACTTGATGAGCGCCATGTGATTTCCCGATCAGCCTCGGGCCCGGGCTTCGTAATCGATCGACTGGCCCGCGGCGAGGCTCACGTAAGCCTTTTTCCAGTCCTGTGTACGCCCGGCGGTGCGGCCGAAGCGGCGCGACTTGCCGGGCTCGTTGACCACCTGCACGCCCGCGACCTTGACTTCGAACATCAGCTCGACGGCTTTCTTGATGTCGGTCTTGGTGGCGTCACGGCGGACGCGGAACGTGTATTGATTGTGGTTCTGCATCGCCAGCGACGTCTTCTCCGTCACGTGCGGGGCGATCAGCACGCCCATCAGCTGCTCGCGGTTCACTTTACGGCCTCCGGCCAACCTCTGACGGGGTCGCGACGACCCCGTACATACAGTGGCGCTGCGCGCCGAGGGGAAATCATTGCAGCCTCTCCTCGATCATCTTCACGGCGCCGACGGTCATGAGCACCTTGTCGTGGCGCGCCAGCGACAGCGGGTTGAGCGCAGACACCTCGATGACCTCGACATGAGGCAGATTCCGCGCGGCGAGGAAGAGCTTCTCGTCCGCGGCCTCGACGACGATGAGCACGCTCTCGAGCGACCAGGCCTTGAGCTGGCCGGCGAGCAGCTTCGTCTTCGGGGCCTCGAGCGCGAGCGCATCGGTCGCAACCAGCCGCTCGGTGCGCGCCAGCTCCGACAGCATCGCGCGCAGCGCTCCGCGGTACATCTTGCGGTTCACTTTCTGCTCGAAGCTGCGCGGCTTGGCGGCGAAGGTCTTGCCGCCACCCACCCAGATGGGTGAGCGGTTGGAACCGGCACGCGCCTGGCCGGTACCCTTCTGGCTCCAGGGCTTCTTGCCACCGCCCCTGACTTCGGCGCGCGACTTCTGCGCCTTGGTGCCGGAGCGGCCTGCGGCGCGGTAGGCAGTCACCACCTGGTGCACCAGCGTTTCATTGAACTCGTGACCGAAGGTCGCCTCGGAGACCTGGAGCTCGCTGGCTCCGCTGACCATCTTGAGCTTCATGGCGCCTTACTTCTTCGACTGCTTCATCGGGTTGGCCGACGGCGTCGAGCCGACCTTCGTGGGCGCGACGGTCTTGCGCAGCGCCCGGCGGGCCGCCTTCAGTGACGGACGGACGATGACCTGGCCGCCTTCGGCTCCCGGCACCGCGCCGCGAATGAGGAGGAGATTGCGCTCGGCATCCACTTCGACGACCTTGAGGTTCTCGGTGGTGCGGCGCACCACGCCCATGTGGCCGGCCATGCGGCGCCCCTTGAATACCCGGCCCGGTGTCTGGCGTTGACCGATGGAGCCCGGCGAGCGATGCGACACCGACACGCCGTGGGTCGCCGGCAGGCCGCCGAAATTGTGGCGCTTCATCGTGCCCGCGAAGCCCTTGCCGATCGTCGTGCCGGTGACGTCCACCGGATCGCCGGCCTTGAAGAGGTCCACCTTGACCTCCGAGCCGGGCTTGAGGTCGATCTTGTCGCCGTCGGCCAGCCGGAATTCCACCATGGCCTCACCCGGGGCAACATTGGCCTTGGCGAGATGGCCGATCACGGCCTTGGAATAGAGCTGCGGCCGCCGGGTCCCGTAGGTGACCTGCACGGCGCGATAGCCCTCCTTGTCCTTGGATTTCACCTGCGTAACGCGATTGGGCAGCACCTCGATCACGGTGACCGGAACGGTCTCGCCCGCGTCGGTGAATACCCGCGTCATGCCCGCTTTGCGGCCGACGACTCCAATTGCCATTGCATTGCCTTTTGCCTATTGGCGAAAATCGTCGAGACGATTTTCGCGAGACCCTACACAGTTTCCGCGGGCCAAGGGAACGGCCCTTGGCCCGCTATTCAGCAGGGAGGCGACGACAGGAGAGGGACGCGCGCCTCCTTGATCAACAAGGGGGGCGCCTGCTTCTCGAGTGGTCTTGGGGCCTATGCCCCAACCTCGCCCGATGCGAAAGGGGCGCGAAGTATAGGCGCGCCCCCGACTCAAATCAAATGATCAATTGAGCTTGATTTGCACGTCCACGCCCGCCGGAAGCTCGAGCTTCATCAGGGCATCCACGGTCTTGTCCGTGGGGTTCAGGATGTCCATCAGCCGCTTGTGGGTGCGCAGCTCGAACTGGTCCCGCGCGTCCTTGTCGGCATGCGGGGAGACCAGCACCGTGAAGCGCTCCATCTTGGTCGGCAGCGGCACGGGGCCCTTCACCGTAGCGCCGGTGCGCTTGGCGGTCTCGACGATCTCGCGCGCCGAATTGTCGATCAGGCGGTGATCGAAGGCCTTGAGCCGGATGCGGATATTCTGATTAGCCATTGCGCTGCCCCTTACTTCAAAATCTTCGCGACGACGCCGGCACCGACGGTGCGGCCTCCC
>DASRDO010000006.1:0-41795 GCA_035652555.1 Steroidobacteraceae bacterium
GACCGTGCCGGGCGTGCCGCCGCGTGGCGCGCCCTGCAGAATGCCTTGCCGGAGGCGCGCGAGGGGCGCGAGATCCGCTTCCTCTTCCTGCCGGACGGGCACGACCCTGACACACTGGTGGGAGCCGAAGGCCGCGAGGCCTTCGAGCGGCGCCTCGAGTCGACACTGCCGCTCTCCGAGTACCTCGTGCGGGAATTGTCCGAGGACACGGACCTGACCCACGCCGACGGCCGCGCGCGGTTCGCCGAGAGCGCCCGGCCGCTCGTCGCCAAGATTCCGGAGGGGGTCTACCGGGAGCTGCTGACGGCGAGAGTTGCCGAGGTGGTGCGGCTCGCGCCGGAGCGGCTGCAGACGCTCTGGGCGGCCGGCACGGGATTCCCGGCTCACGGTGCAGGTGCCACGTCATCCGGCGCCGGGGCAGCCGCGGTGAGCGGGGCCGACATCCCCGGATCATCCGCCGGCGCGGACAAACCTCGCTCCCGCCTGAGTGCCGGCCGCGGCAGCCTGGTGCGCCAGGCCATTGCGCGCCTGGTGAGGTTTCCTTCGATCGCCCCGCTGATGACTGCGGCCGAGTCCCGGGCACTCGATACCTGCGAGGAGCCCGGCATCGAGCTGTTGCGCGCTCTGTTGGATGACCTGCGTGTGCGCCCGCTCTCACTCCCGGCTCAAGTCTTGGAGCGTTGGGCCGACAGGAGCGGAGGAGAGCATCTCGGGCGGCTGCTCGAGAGGGAAGAGGTCCTGGGAGATGCTCAGGCGGCGGCTCTGGAGCTCAAGGCGGCCCTCGCGAAGCTCGCCGAGCTGACGGTCGAGCGGCGGCTCGAGGCGCTCGAGGACCGGATCCGCACGGCCGGCCTCGCGGGCCTCACGGTGGAAGAACGCAAGGAATTTCAGGAACTTATTGTCAAGCGCGCCAGCCGAAGGTGAGAGCCCTCGGGCGGCTCTGCGAGTGATGAAAATTTGGTATTTCCGATGCGCTCCAATAGAATTGCACGCTTTATTTTGGCGCCCCTTGAGTTGGCCCGCCGCCGGCAGCAGATAGGGGATCGACCCTCTTACCGCCAAACTTTCCGGTACTCATGAAAGCCAAGCAGAAGTCCGTCTCCGCCAGCAGGAAACGTCCGGCCGCGCACGCGGCAAAGCCCGCCAAGGCGACGTCCGCCGAGAAGGCGGCGCCAGCGGCTGCCGCCGCCAGGGATAGGGCGCACGCGAAAGCGACTGCTTCGGCGTCGAAGAAGACTGCTGCTGCGGCGCCCGCCCCTGAGGCTGGCACCCGGCACGCTGCCCACAAGGACGGTCCGACTCATGCTGCTCATGCGGTAGAGAAGCGCTCGCTCGGTCTCGAGCGCCGCGCACCCGTCATGCCGGAAGATCGTCAGTCACAATTGAAGCTGCTCATCGCCCGCGGCAAGGAGCAGGGCTATCTCACGTACGCGCAGGTCAACGACCACCTGCCCTCGGAGATCGTCGATCCGGAGCAGATCGAGGACATCGTCAACACCATCAACGACATGGGCATTCCGGTATACGAGAAGGCACCGGATACCGAGTCGTTGCTCGCGAGCGAGCCCTCCGCCCCAGCCGATGAGGAGGCGATCGAGGAAGCGGCCGCCGCGCTGGCTGCGCTCGATGCAGAGCTCGGTCGCACCACCGATCCGGTACGCATGTACATGCGGGAGATGGGCACGGTGGAGTTGCTCACCCGCGAGGGCGAGATCCGCATCGCCCGGCGTATCGAGGAAGGACTCGAAGCCGTCCGCCGGGCGCTCTCGCTTTACCCGCCGACCCACGACTTCCTCCTCAAGGCGTACGAGCCGGTGAAAGCCGGACAGGCGCGCCTCGTCGACGTGATCGTCGGCTTCGTCGATCCCAATGCGCCGGACGTCATCGCCCAGCCGCAGAACCCGACGAAGATGGAAATGGCCTCGGAAGAGGAAAAGTCGGACGACGACGAGGAGGGCGAAGAAGGCGTCGAGGGCGAGGAAGAGACGGTCGATACCGGCCCCGATCCGCAGGAGGCCGCGACGCGCTTCGCGAGCCTGACGAAGTCCTTCGCGCACGTGCTCACCGGGATCGAGAAGCACGGCGCACGCGACCCGAAGACGCTGAAGTCACGTAAGAAGCTCGCGGACGAATTCATGGAGCTGAAGCTCTCGCCGCGGATGTTCGATGCGCTGATTCTCAACCTGCGCACGCACGTCGCCGAGGTCCGTCAGCTCGAGAAGGAGATCATGATCATCGCAGTGCGCGATGCCGGCATGCCGCGCAAGGACTTCATCGCCAGCTTCCCGAAGAACGAGACCAGCCCGCGTTGGCTGGCCAAGCACGTGAAGGCGGGCAAGAAGTACTCGGCGCCGCTCGCCAAATTCAAGGACGAGATCGAGCGGCGGCAGAAGAAGCTCGAGCAGCTCGAGGCCGACTTTCACCTCTCGATCAACGAGATCAAAGAGGTCAACCGCGAAGTGTCGATCGGCGAGGCGAAGGCCCGCCGGGCGAAGAAGGAGATGGTCGAGGCCAACCTGCGCCTCGTCATCTCGATCGCCAAGAAATACACCAACCGCGGACTGCAGTTCCTCGACCTCATCCAGGAAGGCAACATTGGCCTGATGAAGGCCGTGGACAAGTTCGAATACCGTCGCGGCTACAAGTTCAGCACCTATGCGACGTGGTGGATCCGCCAGGCCATCACCCGCTCGATCGCCGACCAGGCGCGCACCATCCGCATCCCGGTGCACATGATCGAGACCATCAACAAGCTGAACCGCATCTCGCGGCAGATGCTGCAGGAGATGGGCCGGGAGCCGACTCCTGAGGAGTTGGCCGTGCGCATGGAGATGCCGGAGGACAAGGTGCGCAAGGTCCTGAAGATCGCCAAGGAGCCGATCTCCATGGAGACCCCGATCGGCGACGACGAGGATTCGCACCTCGGCGACTTCATCGAGGACACCTCCGTGGCCTCACCGATCGATCAGGCGACCATGGAGTCGCTGCGCGAGACCACCCACGCGGTGCTGGCGCAGCTCACTCCGCGGGAAGCGAAGGTGCTGCGCATGCGCTTCGGTATCGACATGAACACCGACCACACCCTGGAGGAGGTCGGCAAACAGTTCGATGTCACCCGCGAGCGGATCCGCCAGATCGAGGCAAAGGCGCTGCGCAAGCTCCGGCACCCGAGCCGCAGCGAGCAGCTGCGCAGCTTTCTGATGGAGGACTGAGGGCTCGTACTCGAGCTGCCGTCGGCAAGCACATGATGTCGCGGCCCCAGGCCGTCCTGGGGCCGCGAGATCGACAAAGTGCAGCGGCTGGCCGCGCAAAGCGTTGCAGGCGACTTTGCGCCGATCAACTCATATCCCCACGCGCGCCAGGGCGTCGATGATCTCGCGGACGACCTCGGCGAGCCCGGGGTGATCCGCCTCGAACCTCACGGCGAGTGATTCCAGCCGCGGCGTGTGAGCGCCGGCGGCATCGGCGACGCCGCGCGGCCCACCTTTGCCCAGAGCACGATCGATGTCGTGCACCAGCGTCGACAGGAGCTTCCGGGAATCCGCGTCGAGCGATCCGCCCTCGCTGCTCAGCCGCTCATGCACCTGCGACAGCAGGGCGCGCAGGCTCTCCTCAGTGGTGTGCCCGCTCATTGCCGATGGTCCGTCGTCATTCCTGGGATTGTAGTCGTCCACCCGGCCGCGTCCAGTGGACTATCGGAGCGTCAACAGGTAGAACGGCGGCCTGGCAAGGTCCTACGCTGCAGAACATCGACGCAGAGCTCCGATGGACAAAATCGACCACGAGATCGTGCGCCTGCTCGAGGATGACGCCCGCGTCTCCTTCGCGGAGCTCGGCGAGCAGGTAGGGCTGTCGAAGACCCCGTGCTGGCAACGCGTGCGGGAGCTCGAGCGGCAGGGACTGATTCGCGGTTACCGTGCGGAGCTCGACGCCGAGAGCCTGGGCCTTCGTGTCCATGCCTTCGTCCACGTAACCATCAATGCAGCGCGACACGCTGAGTTCGAGGCCGCCGCCGCCAACCACCCGTCCGTGTTGCAGTGCTACACGACGGCGGGTCAGGCGGACTACCTGATGCACGTGCTGGTCGGGGAGATCGCGCAGCTCGATCAGCTGCTGCGTATGGAAATCCGGCGCATGCCTGGAGTGCAGAAGCTCGAGACGACGGTCTGCATGAAGACCATCAAGTCCCGGGCACCCGTAACCGGCTGCCTGCGGTAGGAGAGCCGGCTACTCTTCCGAGGCCGTCTCGGTCTCCGCCTCCATGGCACCGCCGAGCGCTGCCGTCGGCGCCGCGGCCTGGCCATTGAGCAGGCCCTTCCAGCTGAGCTCCTGTCCCTTGCGCCTGCCCTTCTCGGTGACCTTCAGACCCTCGGGGGAGATGGCCAGCATATAGGCCTTGCCGTCCACGTCGATCTCGCGCTTCAGGGTCTTCTCGAGCTTGGTAGCCATGTCGTTCCTCAGCTGATTATTCGTTTGTGACCCGGGCGCCCGCAAGCCACGGGAAAGCCCTGCCATAGAATGGCCAGTGACGCAGATTTTGCGCCAATGCCCGGACAGAAGGCCAGTTTTTCCGGCCTCGCTGCCGCTTCAGGCGCCTCAACGGACCGGCGGACGGACCTTGGCCTGCTGCAAAACAGATTCCAGGCCCTCGGGGTCGATGGGCTTGGTGAGGTGCCGATCGAACCCTGCCGCGAGGGCTCGGCGCTTATCCTGTTCCTGCCCCCATCCGGTGACGGCGATCAGCATTGCGCCGCGGCCCCAGGCCGTGCCGCGGATGCGCTGCGCGAGCTCATAGCCGTTGAGCTCCGGCATGCCGATATCGAGCAGCAGCGCATCGGGCTCGAGCCTGCAGGCCAGCTCGAAGGCCTCGCGCCCGCTGTGCGCGACGCTGACCTCATGACCGGAAGCCTCGAGGAGAGCAGCGCAGCTCGTCGCGGCGTCGCAGTTGTCGTCGGCCACCAGCAGCCGCAGTGGCTCTATCGGCACGCGCGGCTGTTTGGCCGGCGCATGAGCGGACTGCCGGACCGCCGCATTACCGATGGGCAGCCGCACCACGAACTCGCTTCCATGCCCCACGCCCTTGCTGTGCGCGTTCACGGTGCCGCCGTGCAGCTCCACGAGTCCCCGCACCAGTGAGAGTCCGATGCCGAGCCCGCCTTCCGAGCGCTCGAGGGCCGGCGCCGCCTGCGCAAACAGGGTGAACATCCTCGGCATCATCTCCGCGGATATGCCGATGCCGTTGTCCCGGATCTTCACCAGCAGATCCCCGCCCTCGCGCCCGGCCTCGAGCTCGATGCGTCCGCCGCCACCGGTGTACTTGGCGGCGTTGATGAGCAGGTTGGCGAGCACCTGCGCGAGCCGCACGGGATCGGCCACGAGGCGGATGGGTCTCTTCGGCAACTTCAGCACCAACGTATGGCCTTTCGCTTCGATCAACGGCCGAGCCGCCTCCTGGGCAGCAGAGACGGCAGAGGCCAGGTTGACCGGCGATGGCCGCAGGATGAGCGTGCCGCGAGTGATGCGCGAGACATCGAGGAGGTCATCCAGCAGCCGGCTCATGTGCTCGACCTGGCGCTCGATGATGGCCTGTGCCTGTGGCTGCCGGGCCTCGGACCCGCTCTTCTTCCCGAGTGCGACTGCGTAGCGGATCGGCGTCAGAGGATTGCGCAACTCATGAGCCAACACGGCGAGAAACTCGTCCTTGCGCCGGTCCGCCTCGCGCAGCGCCTCCTCGGCGCGCCTGAGCTCGGCGATGGTCCTTTCCTGAGCTTCCTCTGCGGCCTTTTTACCGGAGATGTCGCGAGCGATCTTGGATGCGCCGACGATCGCGCCGGTGGCGTCGCGAATCGGAGAGATGGTGAGCGCCACGGCGATGCGGCTGCCGTTCTTGGCGACCCGGACCGTCTCGAAGTGCTCGATGCGCTCTCCCCGGCGCAGCCTCTCCAGGATGACCTCCTCCTCTTGCACACGCTCCGGAGGAATGAGCAGCGTGATGTGCTGCCCGACGGCTTCGTCCGCCAGATAGCCGAACACGCGCTCCGCGGCCCGATTCCACGAGCGGATGATGCCGTCGAGCGTCTTGCTGATGATCGGGTCGTCGGAGGATTCGACGATGGCCGCGAGATGAGCGCGCGCCCCGTCCGCCAGCCACTCATGGGTGACGTCGCGGATGAACCAACGGCTGTAAATCAGCTTGCCCGCATCCCACAGGGCATTGGCGGCGATCCTCACGTGGCGGATCGAGCCGTCGCTGCGGTGCAGGGCTGTTGCGTGATTGCGCAAGGTCTCACCGGCCAGCAGCCGGCCGAGTGACTTGCGGGCCTCGAGCGGGTCGAGGTGAAAGTCCTCGATGGAGCGGCCGACGCATTGTGCCTCCGTGCACCGCAGCAGCTCGAGAGCCGCGCCGTTGACCCAAAAGATGCGCCCGTCAGGGCCGACTTTGAGCAGCGTCTCGAGCGCGTTCTCGATGAAATCATTGAGCTCCCGGTCCCGCTCGGCGAGCGCGTGCTCCACCATCGTGCGGCGCTGCACTTCCCACTCGAGCGCGCGCTCCTTCTGCTCGAGCTCCGCGATGAGCTTCGGCCGCGCCTCCAATGTCGGCTGCACGCGGCTCTGTCCCGACAGCCACTGACCATCGCAGCTCATGTGGGTTCACCCGCGCGGGATTCCAGCGCGGCAGAGCCCCGCCTGGACTTGCCAGGCGACCTCTCCGAGGCGTGCCCCACCAGCTTCTCGACAGCGGGCAACAGCGGCCGTGCAGCGTCGGCGTAGCCCTCCCAGGCTCCGCTGCGTTCCAACAGCGCGCGTGCCGTACGGATCGTGAACTTCTTGGGATCGAGTCCGGCCCGCGCCTGCGTCCAGGTGAGCGGCATCGAGACCGTCGCGCCCTCGCGCGCGCGCGGCGAGAGCGGCGCCACTGCCGTTGCCGTGCGGTCGTTGCGCAAATAGTCCAGGAATATGTGCCCGGTGCGGACTCGCTTGGCCATGTTGATCACGTATCGTTGCGGGCTGTCGGCCATCATGCGGGCGCAGAGCTCCCGCGCGAAAGACTTCACCAACGGCCAGTCGAGCGCCCGGTTGCGAGGCTGAGTGAAAGGTGTCACGACATGCAGCCCCTTGCCGCCGGTCGTCTTGAGGAAGCTCTCGAGACCCAACGCCTGGAGCCGATCGTGCAGCTCGCGCGCGGCCTCGATCACGGTCTCGAGTCCGATATCGGGCGCAGGATCGAGGTCGAACACCAGCCGCCCGGGCACCTCCGGCCGATGCGGCTCGCAGTTCCAGGGATGCAGCTCCAGAGCCGCGATCTGCGCCACCGCCGCAAGACCCTCGATCCGATCGATCTCCACGTACGGCTTGCTGTCGCCCGCTACTCTCGCCAGGCTGATCAGGCTCGAGAGTCCCGGCATGGCGTGACGCTGAAAGAAGCGCTGACCGCTTATGCCGTCCGGGCAGCGGACGAGAGAGCACGGCCTGCCCTCGATGTGAGGCAACAGCCACTCGCCTGCGGCAGCCAGGTATTCGGCGAATTCCCGCTTCGTGACCGGGCGGCCATCGCCGGCATCCGGCCACAGCACCTTGTCCGGATTTGAGATGGTGACGCCGAGCAGCGGCCCGGCATCCCTCGTCAGTCCAGCCTGGGTCGCGCCATGCTTCGTTGCATGCTTCGTTACACCCTTCGTTGCGTCACCCTTCATGGCTCGCGGTCTGCGGTCCCCACGGTCTGCTACCGGCCGGCCCGGCTTGCCATTGCGAGTCGCCTGTTTACCGCGCCCCGCTGCATTGCGCGTACGTGCTCGTCGTCCTGTGCGCAACGCATGCGGGACCGTGAGCGCAGCGCCCTGAGCGTTGGAGTCCGCGCCTTCCACGGGGGCTGCCGTCTCTGCACGAACCTCCTTCGCAGGCTTGTCTTCACGCAGCCCCTTGAATGCCGCCTGGCGGATGTTGCCGCCCTCGGTCCAGCCCGCGAACTCGATCTCGGCGACCAGATTCGGCTTCAGCCAGTGGATCTGCCGCCCCGAGGGAAGCGGCACGCGCGCACCGAAAGGGTTCTCGCTGCTCGCCAACTTCTTCAGTCGCGGCAGGAGCTGGCGCACCTTGGACGCGCTGAAGCCGGTGCCGATGCGCCCCACGGGCACCAGGCGTCCACCGCGGTACACACCGGCGATCAATGAGCTCAGGTTGGCGCCCTCCGACGTCCAGCCGCCGATCACCACCTCGTGTCCGGCGCGACACTTCGATTTGGTCCAGCTACCGGTCCTTCCGGATTCGTACGGCGCAGCGATGCGCTTGGAAATCACACCCTCGAGCGACAGCCGGCACGCGGACTCGAGGACCGCGGCGCCCGGCGTGGTGAAATGCTCGAGATAGCGCAGCCGGGCCCGGCTCGCAGCCGGAAGCGATTGCAAAACCCGCTCGAGCTCTTCCTTGCGCTGATCGAGCGGCAACGATCGCAGGTCCCGGCCTGCGAGAAACATGAGATCGAACGCGAACAGGATCAGCACCGAATCGCGACCCTCCGACAATGCGGCCTGCAGCGCGGAGAAGTCGGAGACACCCTGGTGGTTGAGCGCCACGGCCTCGCCGTCGATGAGACAATCCGGCAGCGCCGCGGCCGCGCCGGCGATCGAAGCAAACCGCTCCGTCCAATCGAGCCCCTTGCGAGTCAACAGCACCGCGCGCCCTCCTTCCACGCGCAGCTGCAGCCGATACCCATCGAGCTTGATCTCGTGCGCCCAGCCGGCTTCCTCCGGCGGCCGAGGCAACAGTCGACAGAGCGCCGGCTCGATGAACTTCGGCATGCGCGCCTCGACGCCGCGGGCCGGAGAGCCGGCGCGCTTCACGGCCTCGTTGCGCTCGCGTTTCGACGCCGCGGGCTTGGCCCTTGGTGTCCGGCTCGCTTTCGCTGCAAGGCGCGCGTTGATGCGGGACGCGATGCCGCCGGCGACCGGATCGGGCGTGGCGTTGGAATTCCAGACTGCATTGGCTCGACCCGCTTTCCGGCCCGACTTCATGAATGGCTTCGGCCCCTTGCCCGTGCCCGCGGCGATTTCCTCCAGCGTGCGGCCGGAGGCGACCGAGCGGGCTTCGTCCTCGAGCAGTGCATCATCGCCCCGCTGCACGAACTCGTCGCGATGCTTGATGAGGAGCCAGCTCGGCTTGTTGCCGGAGCGGGAGTTTCGCAGGCGCACGAGCACCCAGCCGCCCCGCAGCCGCTCACCGGCGAAAATCAGCTTCAGCTCTCCCGCTGCGAGCGCCTGCTCCGGAGTGCCTTTGACCTGCGGCTCCCAATAGCCCCGGTCCCAGATCTGCACCGTCCCGCCGCCATATTGTCCCTGCGGGATCGTCCCCTCGAAGTCCCCGTATTCGAGCGGGTGGTCCTCGACCTCGACCGCCAGACGCTTGTCGGCCGGATCGAGCGACGGTCCCCGGGTCACGGCCCAGGATTTGAACACTCCACCGAGCTCCAGCCGCAGATCGTAGTGCAGCCGGCGTGCCGCATGCTTCTGCACCACGAACCGCAGCCGCGCGGACGGGGCTACCGTCCCGTTTCCCGACGGCTCGGCAGTACGGCTGAAATCGCGCTTGGCGCGGTAGTTTTGCAGTCCCCGGCTGGCCATGAGTGCCCGATCGTGAGCGCGACCGGCAGGGCCGTGCCCGCGCCGGTTTACGCATCCTGCAAGTGCAGCGCCCGCCGCCGACCTGCACCCAGCCACAAGCGATAAACGTGCCTGAGCCGCCGCTGCTACAATCCGCCCCGCAATTGGGCCTGTAGCACAGCGGTTAGTGCAGGGGACTCATCGAAGAAAGGTGCCTGTGCGCGGAAACGCGCTCAGTGGACGGGATGAATTCAGGGGAACCTTCGAGCTGTGGACTGCGATCCCGCTCATGGCAATCCTGAGCCGAGCCGGCGGTACACCGCCGGAAGGTGCAGAGACTACCTGAGGGCTCGAGCGCCCTTAATGACAGGCAGGAGCATCCCGCACCCACACGAATGGAGTGAGCCGCCGAGATCCGGCGGCACGCCTGTTCGCGGGTGAAGAGATAGTCCACTCCCGGCGGAAACGTCGGGGCAGAGTGAATCCCTTGGTCGTAGGTTCGAATCCTACCGGGCCCATACCAACTCTGCGGGGTAACGAGATGACCACGTACGTCGCATTGCTGCGCGCGGTCAACGTCGGCGGTACCGGCAAACTGCCGATGGCCACTTTGCTGAAAATGTGCGAGTCAGCCGGCTTCGACGGGGTGCGCACCTACATTGCATCCGGCAATGTGGTGTTCAACACCAGGCTGAAGGAGCGCAGGATCAAGGCCGCCCTGGAGGAGCGCCTCGCCGCCTACGCCGGCAAGTCAGTTGGCGTTCTCGTTCGCAGCGCCCAAGAGATGCGCGCGGTGCTGGCCGCGAATCCGTTCCCGGCGGAGCCGGGCAATCGCACCGTCGCAATATTCCTCGATACCGCACCTCCTCAGCATGCGCTCGAGGAGGTCAGAGGCAAACGATCCGAGCGGCTGGCGCTCGGCGTACGGGAGATCTACGTCGCCTATCGGGATGGCATGGCCGGCTCGAAACTGGTGATTCCGGCGGCCAAGGCCGGCACCGCACGCAACATGAATACCATTGCGAAGCTGGCGGCGATGGCGAGTGATTCCTGAGGGCGGCCCGGCGACCTCCAGTCCACTCGTCAAAACACCATGTTGACCGCAGCCACGGGAGTCACCGTTGCGGTGGCGCTGCGCCCCATGGCGGCAACACGCGCGCCGGCAATGACACCCATGGTGGGACTCCAGTTGTATTCCACCGCGGGTGCGAGATAGAGGATCTCGCTGGAGCCGAAGTCCTGCACCAGAAATGACGGCAGGAAACCGGCGGCCGCCGAGTAGCTCCCCTCCACTCTCGTATTGCCGTCGTGCTCCCAGTTGATGTCGGTGGCGAGCACCCAGCTTCGGGTGACGCTGTATTCGAAAGCCAGGTCGCCGACGAAGCTCGGGCCGGGGCGCGCTCGCCCGTCGAACCCCTCGAGCGTGCCGTAGACGCTCTCCCCGTGCACGGAGGCCCACTGCGAGATCGAATAGCTGAGATCGAGGCGCGCACGCAGGATGCGCCCGTTCGCCATCCAGAAGTACTTCTGCGAGTAGAGCGATACCGACGTCGAATATGCGCCGCTGCCGAGAGCGCCATCGGTCTTGCCGCTCAGCCGATCGTACTTCCCTATCGGGAACGTCTCTCCGACCACGAAGGCAGTCGTCGGCATCCAGCTATCCGGCTGATACGAGGTCAGGCCATAGGCGCCCTGCACGGTGAAATCACCGACTGCGAATCCCGCCGAGTCCTGTCCCGCACTCGATTCGTGAAATCCGATACGCGGAATGAGTCCCAGCGTGAATCTGTCGATGAGACCGTACTCGACGTAGCTCTGGTTCCCCATCGAGTGCGAGGCACCGGTGCTCCGCAGATTTCGGTCACGATCGAAACGGCCGTAAGCCATCACATCGTAGACATAAGGCTCCACGAGCCAATGACCCTGCGGCAGCGTGCCTGCCGCGGGCGCGAGCAGTGGGCCGGTCCACCAGGCATCATCCAGGGACTGCCGCGCCGCGATGCCACTCTCCGATGTCGCTCCAGCCATGGCGCTCGCGCCAATGGCGAGTGCTCCAAGCACGAGGCGCAGCGCCAAACGGCGAGGTCCGTGGGTCGGCCTGCAAGCGAATGGCAATCCCGTCGTGCAGCCTACCTCAGCATCCCTGGTACGCTTCATGCGATGGAGCGTTCACGGCCAATGGCGACGGCAAGGGCTCGACCAATCATTTGATGGGTACCGCGGTTCTTTGCTATGAGGATGGACACGCACTCAGGATGCGACGACCCACCGGAATACGAATGATACCCGATCCTGCCATTCTGCGACGCTGCGGCGAAATGCCACGCCCGATGCAACACAACGCCATTCGACCGTTCCGCCCGCAAATCCTGCGTCCGATCGGTCGCCCAGCATGCAAACAGTATTGATCACCGGCGCATCGCGAGGCATCGGGCGCGCCACGGCCCTTCTTGCGGCCGCGCGCGGCTGGCCGATCGCCATCAACTATCGCGAGGATGAACGGGCAGCGGCAGACACTGCGGCGGAAGTGCAGCGACAGGGCGCGCGTGCCACGACTGTTCGAGGCGATGTCTCGGTGGAGAGCGACGTCATTGCGATGTTCAGCCGCGCGCAGGCCGCTCTTGGACCGCTCGGGGGCGTGGTGATCAACGCCGGCATCGTGGCTCCAGCCATGCGCCTCGCGGACATGAGCGCAGAGCGTCTGCAGCGGATGTTCCAGGTCAATGTCATGGGCGCCTATCTCTGCGCTCGCGAGGCGGCCCGCGTGCTGGCGCGAAGCCGCGGCGGCAACGGCGGCTCGGTAGTGATCGTCTCATCGGCGGCTGCGCGCCTCGGCTCCCCCGGTGAGTACGTCGATTACGCCGGCTCCAAGGCGGCGGTCGACACTCTGGCGATCGGTCTTGGGAAGGAGCTCGGGCCGGAGGGCGTACGCGTCAATGCAGTGAGACCCGGCATGATCGAGACCGGGATTCACGCGACCTCGGGCGACCCGGATCGGGCCCGTAAGCTCGGCGCCGCCGCCCCGTTGGGCAGGGCAGGCAGGCCCGAGGAAATCGCCGAGGCCATCGTGTGGCTGCTGAGCGATGCCGCGTCCTATGTGACCGGATCCGTCCTCGACGTGGCCGGCGGCCGGTAAGGCGACCGCTCGTCCGAAGGAACGTGCCAGCGGTCGTGGCGCGTTGCGACACGTAAGCACTTACGGATATAGTGTGCCCTCGCACAACGGGGTTCTGGTGGGGTCATGACGGAGCGGCAGCAGCGCATTTCGACGGAGATCAGGGAGCGGACGGGCATAGACGAGGCGATGATCGACTGCCTGGTGCGGGCGTTCTACGGCAAAGTGCGGGAAGACGAGGTCCTGGCGCCGGTGTTCAACGAGCGGGTTGCCGACTGGGAGCCGCACCTCGTACGCATGGGCGAATTCTGGTCATCCGTCGCCCTTCTGACCGGGATCTATCACGGCCGGCCGATGGAAAAGCACCTGCCGCTACCGGTCGACGCGCGGCATTTCGACCGCTGGCTGCAGCTCTTCCGGGAGGCTGCGCACGAAATATGTCCTCCCGCGGCAGCCGCGCACTTCATCGAGCGCGCGGAGCGCATTGCCCAGAGCCTCGAAATGGGGATCGCAGTCAGTCAGGGCGTCCTGCTGACGAAAGGTGCGCGCTTCCGCCGTCCGGACGCTGAAGTCGTTTTGCCCGCGCACCCCAGCATGCCGCGGCCGGCCTGACCGACGCGGTCTCTCGATGTCCGTTGCTCCGGGGGAGACATTCGTGGCGACGACCCTGCATGACTACGGCTCACTCCTACTCGGCTCCCGCTTGCGCAAGGTGAGCGAGGCTCTCTATGCCGGGGTGGACGATGTCTATCGCGGCGCGGGCGTCGACCTGCCGTCCCGCTGCTTTCCGATCCTCTTCCTGCTGCGCGATCACGGCGCGCTCGGCATCTCGGAGCTCGCGGAGAAACTGGGCCAGACCCACCCCGCGGTGAGTCAGATGAGCCGTAAGCTCCTGCGTCATCGTGTGGTGAAGGAGTCGCCCGATCCGAAAGACGACAGACGCCGCCTGCTCTCGCTTTCCGCGCATGGCCGCAGCGTCATGGCCCGGCTGGAGCCGGTATGGAAGGCGATCGTCGCCGCCGTGGCCGAGCTCGAGTCGGACCACCCTCTCTCGCAGCATCTCACGGCAGTCGACCGGGCGCTGGAGACCCACGGCTTTGCAGCCCGCATCCGCTCCCGTCTCGAGGATCATGGCGGCGTGCAGATCATCCCTTTCGAGCAGCGCTATGCCGGTGACTTCAAGCGGCTCAACGTCGAATGGCTCGAGCGGTATTTTCGAGTGGAGCCCATCGATGAGGAGGTGCTCTCGCAGCCGCTCGAGATCCTGCGCGCGGGCGGCGCTATCTTCCTCGCGCGTTATCGGGATGAGATCGTCGGCACCTGCGCCCTGCTGAACGCCGGCGAGGGGCGTTACGAGCTCTCGAAGATGGCTGTGACCACCCGCCACCAGGGGCTCGGCATCGGCCGGAGGCTCCTCGAGGCCGTGGTTGCCGAGTACCGCTCGCTCGCGGCGCGGGAGCTCTTCCTCGAGAGCAACAGCAGGCTCAAGCCCGCGATCGCGCTTTACGAGTCGGCCGGATTCGTGCATGCCTCACGCCCGGCTCGATCGCACTACGAGCGCAGCGACGTCTATATGGTGTACGACCCCACTGCATCCCGCTGATGCAACTTCCCGGGCCCGCGGCGCATCTATGGCCCTGGCCGGGATTATGTCCGGGGGCGGCCGGCCCGCCCGTGATGTAGCCTTAACCTTAGCCGCGGCCCGCGGCGGGGCCTGGCCTGTAACTTTTGGCCGCCCGCCGTGTTCTTGCCCCGAAACGATGACACACCCGTGCACCTGGCAAGCTCCCGGCCCATCGACCCGAATGAGTTCACAGCGTTCATGCGCGCCTATCAGGACATGGTTTTCTCGACCGCCGTCCGCTTGACGGCCAACCCGGCACAGGCTGAGGACATCAGCCAGGAAGTGTTTCTGCGTGCCTATCAGAGCTTCGAGAACCTGCGCACGAGCCCGAAGGCCGGCGGCTGGCTGAAGACGGTCGCCACGAACCTCACGCTCAACCACCTCACCCGCCACCGCAAGCGCTGGCGTCTGTTCTCGGAGATATTCTCCGAGGACAGCCGCGAGGAGGAGATCGAGTCGGCTACTGCCGTTTTCGACACCGTCCTCACGGAGTTGGAGACGGGCGAGCGCTCGGCGCTGGTCGAGCAGGCCCTGGGACGTCTGCCCGATCATCAGCGTATTCCGTTGGTGCTGTATCATTACGAGGAGATGCCCTACCAGGACATCGCAGACCGCCTGGGCATCTCCCTCGCCAAGGTCAAGACCGACATCCTCCGGGGCAGAGTCGCCATGGCCGGCCTCCTGGCTGAAAGCGGTGTCGGCGCGACCAGTGATCGGCCGCGACTTCCTCCCACGACGCGGGGTGCACAGTCATGAGCTCACGCGATCAGATTGACGAGAAGCTCGAGCGCCTGGTCGGCCAGGTGTTGCGGGAGCAGCCGCTGCAGCGGGCACCGACGTCGCTCGAGGCCCGGGTACTGGGCGAGCTTGCAACACGTGCGCGGCTGCCGTGGTGGCGCCGTGGAATCGCGACCTGGCCTGCTTCGGTGCGCATACCCGTCATTGCCGGCTGCGCCGTTTGCGTGCCTCTTGTTTGGGTCCTGTCGCTCTGGCTGGCGGAGCGGATGGTCTCCGTGGCGGCCGGGCCGCTCACCACTCTTCGCGACGCAACTCACGCCGCCACTTCATTCGGCACGATCACCGGTCACATCATACAGAGCATCCCGCGCGAGTGGCTCGTCGGCGGGCTCATCGCGACGGCCACTCTGTACGCGTCCCTATTCGCTCTCATCGCGGTCGGGTACTCGCTGCTCTACCCGAGATCGCAATATGCCAAGGCTCACCTGACATGAAGACCACCCTCCGCTGGCTGCTGCCCGGCGTCCTGCTCGCATGCCTCCTCGGCTGCGTCGCGACGGCGCAGGCACAGGACAGCGACGACTCCACCGCGCAGACCGACCGCAGCATCGTATCGGTTGGACATGGCTCCGTGCTTCCCGCCGGCGAGAGCGCCGAGGCCGTCGTGTCGGTCCTGGGCTCCAGCAGGGTGGACGGCAGTGTGTCCGATTCCGCGGTCGCGGTCCTGGGCGATGTGACATTGAACGGAAGCGCTGGAGACAGCGCGGTGGCGGTGCTGGGTGACGCATACATCAATGGCAAGGTCAACGGCGATGTCGTCGCAGTATTGGGCAACGTAACATTGGGCCCGCAGGCGGTCGTTGGCGGTGACGTAACCACGGTCATGGGGACGCTGGAACGCAGCCCAACAGCGGTCGTGCAAGGCAGCACCACGCACGTCCTTTCCGGACTCTTCGGCAATGTCGAAGGGCTGCACGCCTGGTTCAAACAGTGCCTGCTCTACGGCCGGCCGCTCGCGCCCAGCTCGGATGTAGGTTGGGCCTGGTGGCTGGCGCTCGCCACTCTGGCCTTCTATCTGCTGATTGCGGCGGTGTTTCGTGATGGAATGCACCGTTGCATCCAGACGCTGGAGGCACATCCCGGCCCGTCGATTCTGGCCACCATCCTCGCGGTGCTGCTCTTGCCGGTGGTGCTGATGATCCTCGTGATCACGGTGGTCGGCATCGCCGTGATCCCGATCCTGTGGATCGGGTTGTTCTGCGCAGGAATCTTTGGACGAATCGTCGCCCTCGGATGGCTCGGCGGCAGATGCCTGCGGCTGGGCCAGACCGAGATCGCAGGACGGCCCGTGCTCGATGTGCTGGTGGGCGGCATCCTGGTGCTCGCGCTCTACATGATTCCGGTCCTCGGCTTCCTGATCTACATGCTGCTCGGGGTATTCGGATTCGGCGCCGTGATCTACACGGTGCTGCTCGCGATCCGACCGCCGCCCGTGAAGCCCGCCGTCAGTGGCCCTCGGCCCGGAGTACCCGGCGGCGCATCGGCCGCGACGGCGACCGGTGCTGCATCGGCCACGTATGCGCCCGGCGCGACTATGTCAGCCGCGGATGCCGCGGGCACCGTTGCGGCCGCAGACACGGCATCTCCAGGAGCACAGATGGACACCAACCCGCCGCCCCCGCCTCCACCGCCTTACGGAGCGGCTGCGGCGCCCGTGATGATCGACGTGACCACTCTGCCGCATGCGGGCTTCTGGATCCGGATGCTGGCGCTGTTGATCGATCTGATCCTGGTCGGTGTCGCGATGAGTTGGCTGCACCACGGGTCGAGCGGGCTGCTGGTGCTGCTCGCGACCTACGGCGCCATCATGTGGAAGCTCAAGGGCACCACCGTCGGCGGCATCGTCTGTGACCTGAAGGTGGTGCGCATCGGCGGTGGCCCGCTCGACTGGGTGACCGCCATCGTCCGGGCGCTCGGCTGCTTCCTCTCCCTCGTGATCGCCGGCCTCGGTTTCATCTGGATCGCGGTCGATCACGAGCATCAGGCATGGCACGACAAGATCGCCGGCACGGTGGTCGTGCGGGTACCCAAAGGCGCCGGATTGATTTAGGAGGTCTCATGGGAGCTCAGTTACAAGAAGACGTCGAAGCCAGGGTGTTGGTGTTCGACCCCGTACGGGCCAACCCGCGGCGCAAATGGCTGCTCGGAGCTGCAGGGATTGCCGTGGCCCTCGCTGTCGGCGCTGCCGTCTGGATGAGCCGGGCATCCGCGCCCAAGGCCATGGCGCCTCTGGCGGATCGGACCTCCGTGCCGCTGGTGAGTGTCATGACGCCCGGCGTGCAGCCGGTTGCGACTCAGGTGACCTTCACCGGCACGATCGAGGCCCGCCATCAGCTGCCCATCGGCAACTCCGGGGACACGGGCAGGATCGTCGCGGTATACGTGCAGGTGGGCGATCATGTCAGGCGCGGCCAACTGCTCGCCAAGCTCGATGACTCCGTGCTCGCTCCACAGGTCGCGCAACTGAGCGCCGCGCTGGATCAGGCCCGCGCCCAGGCCGCTCTCTCGGCTGCGGAGTACCGGCGCGGCGCCGAGATCGGACCCTCGGGAGGTCTCTCGGCCCAGGACATCGAGAAGCTCCATGCGGCTTCCGTCATGGATGCGGCCAACGTCAAGGTGGTGGCCGCCCAGGCATCCGTGATGCGCGCGAAGCTCGCTCTCACGCGCATCGTAGCGCCCGTGGATGGAACCGTTCTGACGCGCAACGCGGAAGTCGGGCAGATCGCCGGCTCCGGCGGCCCGGCGCTGTTTCAGCTCGAGGATTCCGGCCAGGTCGAGATGATCGGCCAGGTCGCCGAGCAGGACATGGCGGGCCTCAAGGTCGGCCAGTCGGCCTCGGTTTACCTCGTCGGCAACTCGAAGCCGTTCGTGGGCCGTATCTGGCTGCTCGGTGCGGTGATCGATCCGCAGACCCGCCTCGGCGAGGTCCGCATCGCGCTGCATCCCGATCCGGCGCTGCGTCCCGGCGCGTTTGCACGCAGCATGGTGACGCTCGACCGCGCGGAGCGTCCGGTTCTCCCGGAGACCGCGGTCATGGCTGACAGCGCCGGGTCTTACGTCTACGTGGTAGGCCGCGATGGCGTGGTGGAGCGGCGTCCGGTTCAGGTCGGCAGCGTCATTCCCACGGGCGTCGTGGTCGCGGAAGGTCTGACAGGTCGAGAGCGCGTGATCACGATGGATGGTGGCTTCCTGCACTCCGGGGAGAAGGTGAGCATCGCCTCGGTGGGAGCGCCGCAGATATGAAGAACATTTCCGCGTGGGCCATTCGGCACCCGGCCCTGCCGATGGTGCTGTTCGCAGTGCTGCTGTTCGCCGGCACCGTCGCCTTCATCCGGTTGCCGGTGACACTGAACCCGCCGATCTCCTTCCCGATGGTTTCGGTGGACATCAGCCAGCCGGGCGCAGCTCCGGAGGAAGTCGAGACGCAGATCGTCCGCCGGGTCGAGGCTGCAGTCGCCGGCATCAGCGATATCAACCACATTTACTCGGTGGCGAAGGAAGGCACGGCGAATCTGCAGATCGAGTTCCGCATCGGTACGCCGATCGACCGCGCAGTGGCTGACGTGCGTAACGCGGTGACCCAGGTGCAGGTGGATCTGCCCGCGGATATCCAGCCACCGATCGTACAGCAGATCCGGATGGACGGCGGTCCCATCGTCTACTACGACATCACCGCCGCCGGATGGACTCCACAGGCGCTTTCCTGGTTCATCGACAACAGCATCACCAAGCGCCTGCTGACCGTACCGGGAGTCGCACAGGTATCCCGTTTCGGCGGAGTCGACCGCCAGATCAACGTGGAGCTCGACCCGGCGCGCATGCAGGCACTCGGCATCACTGCGGCACAGGTCAACGATCAACTGCGTGACCTCAACATCGACCTGCCGGGCGGCCAGGCCGACCTCGGCAACGGCGAGCAGCTGATTCGCGTGATGGGCGGTGCGGACACGGTGCGGCAGCTCGCCGACACCCAGATCATGCTGCCCGGGGGCCGATTCGCGAAGTTGGCCGACATCGCCTCCGTGCGGGATGGCGCGGCGGAGATCCGCAGCCTCGATCTCATCAACGGCCGCTCTGCCATTGCGTTCGGCGTGTTCCAGGCGAAGAACGCATCGGATGTCGCGGTGCTGAACGGGGTGCAGAAAGCCCTCGACGACGTGCTCAAGCAGTACCCGAACGTCAAGCTCAACATGACCTTCACGAGGGTCACCTATACCAAGGAGAACTATCATTCGGCCATGAGCGCCCTCATCGAGGGCTCGATCCTCTCGGTCCTCATGGTGTGGCTGTTCCTGCGCGACATGCGCGCTACGCTGATCTCCGCGCTCGCCATCCCGCTTGCGGCCATCCCGACGTTCCTTTTCATGCAGTGGATCGGGTTCTCGCTCAATCAGGTGAGCCTGCTCGCGCTGTCGCTCGTCTCCGGTGTTCTCGTCGACGATGCGATCGTCGAGATCGAGAACATCGTGCGTCACAAACGCATGGGCAAGACCGCCTTCCAGGCGGCGCTCGATGCCGCCGACCAGATCGGCCTCGCCGTCATCGCGACCTCCGCGACCATCATCGCGGTATTCATGCCGGTGAGCTTCATGGGAGGCATCATCGGCCAGTACTTCAAGCAGTTCGGCCTCACCGTCGCGGCAGCGGTGTTTTTCTCGCTGCTCGTGGCCCGATTGCTGACGCCCGTGATCGCCGCCTACGCGCTGAAGTCCGATACGGCGGGACACCACGAGGGTGACGGGCCGATCATGACGGGCTACCTGAAGGTATTGAGCTGGTGCGTGCGGCACCGGTGGAAGACAATCATCTGCGGCACTGCGTTCTTCGCCGTCTCCGTGGTCGGCCTCATGATGATGCCGAAGGCCTTCGTTCCCGATTCCGACGATGGCAGCCCGGCACTGCACATCGACCTGCCGCCCGGAGTATCGCTTGCAGATACCAAGAAGGTGGCCGATGCCGCCTACGGGATCCTCGCCCGGCAGCCGGAGGTGCTCAGCGTCGATGAGTCGGTCGGCGACAACGGCTCACTCAGCGCCGCCAATCTCTACATCACGATGGTGCCTCGCAACAAGCGCAACGTGAGTGAGACGGTATGGCAGACCCGCATGCTCAAGCTCCTCAAGGAGATCCCGGACGGACGGATGTACTTCCAGACGCAGAACGGATCCTCCGACGGCCACGCCATCACGATAGACCTCACCGGCGAAGACCTGACGCTGCTTTCCAGCACCGCCCGCAAGATCATGGAGCAGATGCGCACGCTTCCCGGCATCGTCGATGTGGGCTCGAACGACGATCTGCCGCAGCCTGAGATCCTCATCCGCCCGCGATTCGATCTCGCAGCGCGGCTGGGCGTCACGGTGGCCAACATCAGCGATACCATCCGCATCGCCACGCTCGGCGATCTGGTACAGAACGACGCCAAGTTCACCCTGCCCGATCGCCAGGTGCCGATCCTCGTCAGCCTGCAGCGCACGGCGCGGCAGGACCTGAGCGCTCTCGAGAACCTTCCGGTCCCGACTTCGGGCGGCGGCACGGTGCCCTTGAAGGCCGTGGCCGACTTCACCTTCGGCCAGGGCCCGCAGGCGATCCACAGCTATGATCAGAGCCTGCGTGTTGCCATCGATGCGGACTTGAACGGCATCGAGCTCGGCACGGCGATGAAGGAAATCCACGCCCTGCCGCTGCTGAAGAACCTGCCGCAGGGCGTACGGCTGGTCGAGACCGGCAACGCGCAGCTCATGAGCGAGCTCTTCACCGACTTCGGCATCGCCATGGTGACCGGCATCCTCATGGTGTTCGCGGTGCTGGTGCTCCTCTTCGTGCGCGTGCTGCAGCCGATCACCATCCTGTCATCGCTTCCCCTGTCGCTCGGCGGTGCAGTGCTCGCCCTCTGGCTGACGCAGAAGCCGCTGTCGCTCGGCGTCATGATCGGCTTCCTGATGCTCATGGGCATCGTCGCCAAGAACGCCATCCTGCTGGTCGACTTCGCCATCGAGGAGATGCGCGCCGGCAAGGACAGGATCACGGCCCTCATGGAGTCAGGCCACAAGCGCGCCCGGCCGATCGTCATGACGACGGTTGCCATGGTCGCGGGCATGCTTCCGGTCGCGCTCGCAGTCGGCGACGAGTTCCGCGCGCCGATGGCGATCGCGGTGATCGGCGGCCTCATCACCTCCACCGCGCTCACGCTGATCGTGGTGCCGGCAGGCTTCACCCTGATCGATGACATCGAGCGCTGGGTCGGGCCGAAGGTGAGCAAGGTGCTGATCGCCGAGCCCTCGGCGACTCACGATGCTCCGCCGATCGGCTCGTCACACCAGCCGGCGGGCTGACTCAGGGCTCAATGCCGTAGTGAGCGAACTGGTCTGCCACCGCGTAAGAGAGCGCCGTTGCCTTTTTGATGTCGGCGCGACCGCGAGCTTTCTGCCCGGCCCGCAGCTCGCAGACACCGCGCCCGTATAGCGAGTTCGCCTCCAGCGGATTGAGCTTCAGGGCCGAGTCGTACGAGGCGATGGCCTCCTTGTAGCGGCCGAGCCGCATCAGCACGAATCCCCGGCTGTCGAGCGCCGGATAGCTGGCCGGCGCCTTGGCGACAGCGGCATTGCAGTCATCGAGCGCGCTCGCGAGCGACACGTCGTGGGTCGCCAGATTCCAGCAGATGTTGTTGAGCTCGCCCGGCTGCTTCGCCAGCGCGTGCGCCTTGCTGAAGTCGGCCTGAGCCAGTGCTGTCTTACCGGCCTTCTCGTAGGCGATACCACGCAGAATCAGCATCTCCGGCGGTTCATGCGCCGCGTCCATTGCATGTGTGAGCGAGTCTGCAGCCTGTGCATACTGACCCACTGTCATCTGCGCCTCCGAGAGCATCGCCAGGGCAACCCTCGAGGTTGGGGCCAGCTTCAGGGCATTCTCGATATCGGCACGCTTGCCCGGTAGGTCCGTCCATAGCCGATAGTTGGCGCGTGTCAGATAGGTCTCGGCGTCCGGGGTGACAGCCACTGCGCGATCGAAGGCTGCGCGCGCCTCGCTGGATTGGTGAAATGCCATGTAAATGGCGCCTGCCGTGAAGTATGCATTCGGCGATTTGGGGTTGGCAGCGATGACGAGTTGAGCCTGCCGGAGCGCCTCCGCCTTCTTTCCCTCCTGCTCGAGGAGCGAGGCTCTAAATCCGTACAGGGCAATTTCCGTGGGATCCTGCCGGATGGCCTCACTGTAGTCGGCAAGCGCGAGGCCCTCCTTGCCGGTGCGCCAATACGCGCCCGCGCGCATCCCAAAGGCATATTCGTCCTTCGCGCTGTTGCGGATTGCCTCGCTGAACGCGGTGATCGCACCGGCATCATCGTGCGCGGCGAGGGCCAGCAGCCCCCGGCCATTGAATGCCACCCATTGGTGTGGGTCGACAGCCAGCGCGGCCTCGAAGTCCGCGCGCGCGCGAGGCTTATCACCCTTCCAGAAATAGCTGATGCCGCGATCGGCCAGCGCCACGGCATCGCTCGAATTCAGCGCCAGCGCTGCGTCGTAGTCGGCAATGGCCTCATCGTATCTCGATTTCTTGGAAAGGAGATAGCCTGAACGCACGTAGTCAGCCGTCGTGCTGTTGGATGAGGGCAGGCCCCAGCCGATCTCGGCCTCGGTTGGGACGTGGCCAGCGGGCGCCTTGATGTCGAGGGTCGTCTTCGCAAGCTTGCGCAGGGCCTCCTGATCGGCTGCCGCCTCGGCGGCCGGGAACTCCGGCTGCACGCTGCGGGCACTGGCAACACCGGTGAACACTCCACCGTCGATCCGCGACTGGCGCAGATACTCGAAGCCGGCCAGCGTCTGTTTGATGTCGGCGCCCGCGATGCTGAAGCCCTGACCTCCAATCGGCAGCTTGATCGTCACCGTGGTCATGACATAACCTGGATACGCCACTGCGAACGGCGCATCCTGATGCGGCCCCGCCTGTCGTTCGAAATCAGCGTCATAGCCGACCGTCAGCTCCGGGGGCTCATACTCGCCGGCGCCCCAGTCCATTTTCACCGTCCCGTCCATCGTCATCCGCTCGATCTCGCTCTTCTCCTCATAGGTGGCGCCGACCGCTTTTATCGTCACGTTGTCGAAATTCCGTGACCACACCGTGCGCAGGCCCGCGTCCAGCTGCGCAGGAGTGAGATTGCCCAGCCGCTGCTTCATCGTGACAGCCGCGTAGTCGTGAAACGCAATCTCAGCGTGGAACGGCGCGGGCTGCGTGACGCCGTTGCTTGCATCTATGGAGACCGACGTTTCGAGCGCAGGGGCAGTCAATGGCGGTGGGACCATCTTCACGAGCCCGGGCGTCTGGGAAGTCAGCGACAAGCCCCAGCGATAGTACGGGACGTGCAGACGATCGAGGCTTCTGTCGCCCAGACGCGTGCCGTCCAGCCAGTAAGTCTGGCCGGCGATGGTGGCCTGCACCAACACGTGATCGAACTGCGCGATGCTCGGCAGCCGCTCATCCAGCCCGTCGCCGGCCGTAACGCTCACGGCGACCGGCTGGGCCTCGATTCCGAGGCCGTGCAGCAGTGCGAGCAGGAGGACCGTTTTGGCCTTGCAGTCGCCGTAGCGATGTGCCCACGTCTGATCCGCGGTCGCCGGAACGAGCCCGCCGTTGTTCATGGCCAGGAAGAGGTAACGGATCTGGTCCTCGACGAGCGCCAGCGCCAGGCCCGCGCGCTGTTTCGGATCCGGTGTCGCGGCCCGAATCTGCGCGATCTGCGCCTGCAGCAGTGAGCCTGACGTCAATTGGGAGGCTCGCTCGAAGAGCGGCGCCATGCGCTTTGCGACGTCGGCCCAGGATCCCAGGGCGCTGAACTCGATACCTCGACGGATCATGTACCGTGGCGGCGCGTCCTTAGGCTCCAGGATCGGCTGAACGTCGGCCATCGTCAGCGTCACGCCGCGCATGCCGTGCTCGTGCGTATCTCGGACGCCGGTGAGTCCCTCGGTGGCTCGCCATTTGACCGGCTCCGCGGCGGGCCATCGCGCGCTGATATGAAGCTGCGAAACCGCGAGCTCGGGTGAGATCTCGACCTGCGCTCCCAGAGTACCGGCGAGGATCGGATCGGTCCGCTCGAGGGTATAGGCGATGTCGACGGTGTCACCGACCTGCAGCCCGGCCGGCTGGAGGATACCCGTCAGGGTATCGTCGAGCGTCGCGTAGTCGAGGTTGGTCTCGCGACGGGCAACGGTGAACGTCTGGCCGGCGCCGCCCAGCACATCGATGACCTGGGTGCCCCGCAGGATGTGGATCTTGTGGATCGTCACGACATCGGTGTCGGGATTCCACACGACCGTGATGGTACCGGCTGCGGACAACCCTTCCGGTGTTTGGATGTGCGTCACGGTTTCCGCGTAATAACGCACCGTCTGCGGCGTCAGGTCGACCTGATAGTCGAGAAGCAGGACCCTCTGCGCAGCCTGCGTGTCCGTGCCGGCAGCGGGCAGGGGCAGCGGCTTCACCCACGATTGTGGCGGGCCGAATTGCAGGGTGGCGGCCGCCGATGCGGTGGCAGTCCAGAGCAGAGCGAGAAGACCCGGAATGATGCGACGCATGGCGCCCGTCCTTTGTTTTTGTTGCTATCGGCCGGCGCGACGACGAGGCCAGTGGGGCTCCCGACCCTCCTCCGACTCTCCGGCGGCGCCGAGTCCGTGCCCGCGCAGTCTAGCACGCGGGCAGCTGCGGCCGGGATCCGGGCACCCTCACAGGATTGCCGGATATGCCACAATCCCTTTTTACATCTTCACATCGCCGAGTGACCCCGATGAGCCCGAGCAGACCCTCGCCAACATCGCAACCCGCCCTCCTCACCCGCATCGGCGAGCTGGCGGTGGACATGAGCGCAGTGCGCCGCGACCTGCACCAGCATCCGGAGCTCGCGTACCACGAGCAGCGCACCGCCGCGGTGGTCGCGAAGCTCCTGCGGGAATGGGGCATCGAGGTGCACGAGGGCATCGGCAAGACGGGCCTCGTCGGCGTGATCGCTGCAGGCAACTCCGACAGAGCGATCGGGCTGCGTGCGGATATGGACGCCCTGCCCATACACGAGACGTCCGGCGCTCCGCACGCGAGCGCCAACGCCGGTGTTGCCCATAGCTGCGGACACGACGGGCACATGGCCATGTTGCTTTGCGCGGCGCGCTACCTGTCGGAGACGCGGCGATTCAACGGGCGCGTGCATCTGCTCTTCCAGCCCGCCGAGGAGGGCCTCGCAGGGGCCAAGGCAATGATCGACGATGGCCTCTTCAGGCGATTTCCCTGCGCGGAGATTTACGCCCTGCACAATTGGCCGATTCTGCCGGCCGGAACCATTGCCACGCGCGCGGGCCCGATCATGGGCGCATCCGACCGCTTCACGATCACAGTGCGTGGTGCAGGCGGACACGCCGCACAACCGCATCTCGCTTCCGACACCGTGCTTTGCGCCGCGCAGATCGTGACCGGCGCACATACGCTCATCCCGCGGCGCATCGACCCAACTGCGACCGCGGTGCTGTCGATCACCCGTATCCAGGGAGGCGGCTCGTTCAACGTTCTGCCGGACCAGGTGCAGCTCTTCGGCACGGTACGGACCTTCGATCCGGCGGTGCAGGACAAGCTCGAGGCAACCCTTCGCGAGTGGGTGGAGCTCACCGCGAAGGCGGCAGGCTGCAGCGCCTCCCTGGAGTACCGGCGCATCTATCCTGCAACCATCAACGACCCGGAATGCGCGCAGCACGCCCTCGATGCGGCGAGCGCGCTATTCGGCCAGGCTTTGCGCGCGGAGTCGCCGGCGGCCACCGCAGAGGACTTCGCCTTCATGCTGCAGCAGGTGCCCGGCGCCTACATCTGGGTCGGCAGCCGAAAAGGCAACGCCAGCCCTTCTCTGCACCATCCAGCGTTCGACTTCAACGATGAGGCGCTGCCGGCAGGCGCAGCGCTGTTGGCGAGCCTGGCGGAGCGCCGGCTGCCGGCTTGAGGGCCGCAGCCACGTGCCGGCTACGCGGGCGCGCAGGCTCTGCCCGCGCGCGTACACGAGCGCGACGGGCGAGCGGGTCAGTGTGAGCCGTGAGCGCTGCCGGGAAAGAGCCGGCAGTACACGCAATGCGGCGCATCCGGCCCCGACTCGACCCAGAGGGTGCGGACCCAAGGGAGGTTGTGCGGCGCGGCCGCAAACTCCCATGACTGGTCCTGAAGGTCACGCTCGAGCAGCTCATCCGGGCTGGCGTGCCCGAGCAGCTCCGCGGCACGCCGCACCTCGATGTCGCCGCGCGGCAGCACGGTAATGGCCGCTGCGCCCTGCTCGATTCGCTCAGCAAGACGATGAGCATGCTGAACGCCATCGGCGCGTGTGAACAGCGTACGGAAATATTGTGCGAGCCGGTCGTGCAGAGACAAGGCTGGCTCACTTGCGGCGCGACCTCGCTCGTGGCGCGCGGTGAGCTCGATGCGGTCGGTCGGAAAGCCATCGCGGAACAGCGCGAGGCGGGCACGCTCGGCGCTCTCGAGGTCATTGAACACCGCCAGCAGGACTGCGCTCATCTCTCGCCCTCCATACGGTAAAACCGGCGTCGGCGAAGGTGGTGGTTCGTCCGAGCGGATTCTACGCCCACGCTCGCCAGTCGGGGTAATGGGTACCCCCGGGCCGGTTAATATGTTCACGGAACCCGAGCCGCGGAGCGATGGTCAACCCGGCTCCGGGGCTAAGCTGGATCGCGGCGGCGATCCGGCGGCATCTGCGGCAATCGCACCGCGTTTGCTACGCTCCAGAGACAAAGTGAGGACACCTACGATGACTGCTGGCTTGAGCCCCCTCGCCGCGAAGCCCACCCGCACGGGCAGCGCCACCCACACCGCCTTCATGCGGCTGCGGGACTATCTGAGCAGTCAGATCATCGGGCAGGCGACACTGGTCGAGCGGCTGCTCATCGCGCTCCTCGCCGACGGCCATCTGCTCGTAGAGGGTCCTCCGGGGCTCGCCAAGACCCGCGCCGTGAAGGCTCTGGCGCATGCCCTCGATGCCGACTTCCAGCGCCTGCAGTTCACACCCGACCTGCTGCCTGCCGACCTGACAGGCTCGGACATCTACCGGCCTGAAGAGGGTGTCTTCCGCTTCCAGCGCGGGCCGCTCTTCCACAACCTGATCCTCGCCGACGAGGTCAACCGCGCGCCCGCCAAGGTGCAATCGGCGCTGCTCGAGGCCATGGCCGAGCAGCAGATCAGCGTCGGCGCGGCGAGCTACCCGCTGCCACAGCTCTTCCTCGTGATGGCGACTCAGAACCCGATCGAGCAGGAAGGCACCTATCCCCTGCCCGAGGCGCAGCTCGACCGCTTCATGCTGCACACCCGCGTCGATTATCCCGACCGCCTCACCACGCTCGCGATCATGGCGCTCGCACGGCGCGAGGCGATCGCCCGCCAGGAGCTCTCGCCGCCGGAGCATCGCATTTCCCAGGAGAGCGTGTTTGCTGCGCGCCGCGAGGTGCTCAGCCTCACGTTGTCGGAGCCGGTCGCCGACTACATTGCCGCGCTCGTCGATGCGACGCGGCGGCCGGAACCCTACAGCGCGCAACTTCGCGAGTGGCTGCGCTGGGGCGCAAGCCCGCGCGCAGCGATAGCGATCGAGCGCGGCGCGCGCGCGCTCGCGTGGCTCGATGCACGCGAGTTCGTCACACCGGAAGACGTGCAGGCCATCACTCCCGATGCGCTGCGGCACCGGCTGTTGCTCGACTACACGGCCCAGGCGCGCGGTGTGTCGGCGCAGGCGTGCATCGAGGAGTTGTTGAGCCGGGTCCCGGCGCCATGATCGTGCCGGATCTCGCGGAGTTGCTGGCGCTGCGCGGCGCCGCACACGGACTGTCGCTGCACGGGCGCAAAGCGGCGCGCTCGGCACCGCTCGGCGTGCACTCGAGTGCACAGCGCGGACGCGGGCTGGAGTTTCAGGAGGTCCGCCCGTACGTCGCGGGCGACGACCCGCGCAACATCGACTGGCGTGTCACGGCGCGGCGCGGACGGCCGCATACCAAGCTCTTTCGCGAGGAGCGGGAGCGTCCCGTATGGCTGCTCGTCGATCTGCAACCCGGGCTCTTCTTCGGGACGCGGCGGCAGTTGAAATCGGCGCTGGTCGTGCGCACGGCGGCGCTCCTTGCGTGGACCGCATCGCTCGGCGGTGACCGCGTCGGCGCGGTGATCGCCTACGGGGCCGCAGAGACCCGCATCCTCCCGGCCCGCGCCCGCCAGACGGGTGTCCTGCCACTGCTCGATGCGCTGTTGCAGTCCCAACCCAAGGCGCCGGGCGAGCCCGCTCCCTTCGCGTTGGAAGGGGCGCTGCGCGCACTGCTGCCGCTCGCCCGCCCTGGCAGCCAGATCCTCGCCATCAGCGACTTCGCCGGCCTGCGGGAAGAGGCGAATAGCCTCTGGACGGCCCTCGCCGCGCACGGCGATCTGCGGCTCTTCTGGGTCACCGACCCGTTGGAGGAGGAAGGGCTGCCCAACGGCCGCTTCCGCGCCGGCTTGCCCGGCCGTCTGCGCATCCTGGAAGGCGCGCGCGTGCGCGAGCGCTGGCGCCAGGCCTGGGGCGAGCGTCAGGCACGCATCGCCAACCTGTCCCAACACAATGCGGCCCCGGTGGTGAGGCTCGATACCCGCGAGCTCCCCGATCGCGTTCTTCGCCCACTGCTGCGGCCCCGGCAATCAGCAGCATGACACCCGCCTGGCTCTCCCAGCTTGCGCCCGCCCACGCACCCGCCCCGCCGGGCTGGTGGCCGCCGGCTCCGGGCTGGTGGATCGCAGGCGCTCTGCTGCTGGCAGCGACCGCGATCGGTATCCGGTCGTGGCGTGACCCGTACCGCAGGAGCCGGCGCGCTGCTCTGCGCGAGCTGCGCGCCATCCGCAGGGACGAGTCCGATCCCATCACCAGCGCGCGGGCCATCGAGAGCCTGATGCGTCGCTTCGCCATCGCAGTGTTCGGCGGCGCGCGTGTCGCGCGCCTGACAGGTGATGCCTGGCTGGCATTCGTCGGCGCTCACGGCGGCGATCCGCTCGCAGGAGAAGCGGGCCGATCGCTTCTCACCACCGCATTCGGCGGCAGCGTGAGCAATGACCGCGAGTGTTGGATTGCCGGTGCTGACGCCTTCGTCCGGCATGCGCGGCACGCGGCGCAGCGCGCGGCCCGCCCGGGCCCGGAGCAACGCTGATGTTCCATCTCGCCTGGCCCTGGATGGCACTGCTGCTGCCCCTGCCCTGGATCATGCTGAGGTTACGCCGCACTGCCCAACCGAGCGGCGCGGCTCTGTATCTGCCGTTCGCCGCCTCGGTTGCCGCGCCCACTACGACTGCAACGCTGCCACGCTCCCTCCTGGCACTGTTCGCCGGCGTATGGGCTCTCCTCGTACTCGCCGCCATGCGCCCGCAATGGCTCGGCGAGCCGTTGCCGGCGCCGACGGTGGGCCGGCAGATCATGCTGGCGATCGACTGCTCGGGATCGATGGCTTCCCAGGACATGGGAGGCGTGAGCCGCCTGGAGATCGTGCAGATCGTCGCCGGGCACTTCATCGATCGGCGGCGCGGCGATCAGATCGGGCTCATTCTCTTCGGCACGCGCCCTTATCTGCAGGCACCGCTCTCGATGGACATCCCCACCGTGCACCAGTTTCTGAACGAGGCCGTGGTGGGTGTCGCGGGCACGCAGACCGCGATCGGTGATGCCATCGGGCTTGCAATCAAGGAGCTGCGCCAGCGTGAGCGCACGGGCGGCGCCCCCATTCACAAGTCGGTGCTCATTCTGCTCACCGACGGCGGCAACGACGCCGGCGTGATGCCGCCGCTCGAGGCGGCGCGCCTCGCCGCGCAGACAGGCCTGCGCATCTTCACGATCGGTGTGGGGGCTGCCGAAGAGCAGTCTTTGTTCGGGCCCACGGCCGGCAACACCGACCTCGACGTCGGCCTCCTGAAGCAGATCGCGAGCATCACCGGCGGGGAGTTCTTCCGCGCTGCCAACCCGCAGGCGCTGCAGGCCGTCTACCACAGGATCGATGAGCTCGAGCCGACCGCGGGTCACGATCAGTGGCTGCGGCCGGCGGCCGAATGGTTCACCTGGCCGCTGGCGCTCGCCCTGCTCCTGAGCGTACCGGCAGCGTGGCTGATGGCGGTGCGGATCTGACCTCATGAGTCATTTCCACCTTCTCCACCCCTACTGGCTGTTGGCGCTCCCGCCGCTCCTGGCGCTCGCCGTCTGGTTGGCTCGCCGCCGCGGACGCGACGGCCCATGGCGACAGCTGCTCGATGGCGAGCTGCTGTCGCTGCTGCGGTTGAACGAGGGTGGCAGGGGCCGCTCGCCCTGGTTCCTGATCGGTCTCGCCTGGACAGTGGCGGTGTTGGCACTCGCAGGACCCACGTGGCAACGTCAGATCACACCGGCCTATCGCGCGCCCGCGGCCTGGATCATTGCACTCGAGCTGTCCCCTTCGATGGAGGCCGCCGACGTTACGCCCAGCCGGATGGCACGAGCGCACTATGCGGTCGATGACCTGTTGTCAGCAGCGCACGATGCCAGGGTGGGGCTCATTGCCTTCGCCGGCGAGGCTTACACCGTTGCGCCTCTTACCAGTGATGTCGCCACGATTCGTAATCTCGCGCGGCCGTTGACTCCGGCTCTCATGCCGGAGTCGGGCGATCGCCTCGCGCCCGCGCTCGAGGAGGCCCAACGCCTCCTGCAGGCCTCACCGGGAAAGCATCGGCAGGTGATCGTGATCGCGGACGGATTCGATGATCCGGCGCGCGCCCTGCTCACGGCGCGGCGCCTGCAGCAGCAAGGCATCGGCGTCAGCATCGTCGGTGTAGGAACCGCGGCCGGCGCGCCCGCGCCGGACGGCAACGGTGGCTTCGTCCGCGATACGCAGAAGCAGGTCGTATTGAGCCATCTCGACGCCGATCTCCTGCAGCGCATCGCCACCGCCGGGGGCGGCAGTTATGTGCCGTTCACGAGGCTGCCGAGCCTCATCAGGGCCCTGGATGATGCGCGCTCCAGGGAGATCACCTCCGGCATCGCTGCCCCGCACGTGAAGCTTGCGAGCTGGCTCAATGACGGCGTGTGGCTCCTGCCGCCGCTCCTGCTCCTCGCAGCCCTCCTCGCCCGGCGGGGGTGGCTATGAGAGTGCTGCTCGCGGTGCTGCTGCTCACGCTCGCCCCGCTCTGTCTGGGCGCTTCGATGGTTTCGACGGCATGGTCGAATCTCTGGCGCACTCAGGACCAACAGGCTCAGGCCCTCCTCGAGGCGGGACAGGCCGCGCAGGCCGCGGACCGCTTCCGTGACCCGCAGCGGCGCGCCTACGCCGATCTTCAGGCCGGCCGATACGCGGATGCAGCAAAGCTCCTCGCGCCTTTCAAAGATCCCGAGTCCGAATACAACCGCGGCAACGCGCTCGCCAAGGCCGGCGAGCTGCAGGCGGCAGTGACGGCATACGATGCCGCGCTCGAGCAGGCTCCGACTGACAGGGACATCCGCCACAACCGCGATCTGGTGGCGCGTGCCCTGCAGCAACGGCAACAGCCGCAGCCCTCTCCCAAGGGCGGCCAGGGCGGCCAAAAATCGGGCTCGTCGGGACAGCAACAGTCGGGCAGCAACCGGCAGAACGGCTCCGGAGCGCAACAGCCCGGAGCTCAGGGCAAGCCACCTGCCGGCAGCGGTCGGCAGGCGTCCAATGGGGCGCAGGGCGCCCATCAACCGGGCAACTCCGGCCAACAGCAGCTCGGTCGGGGGAGCGATCGGAACGGCGCGCGCACGCCTCAGGGGGCGGACCCCAACGCCACATCGAAGGAGTCTCCGGGAGAGGCGCGGCGCGACGCGGAGGAGGCCGCCGCAGCGCTCGCGCGGCAGCAGCGGCAGGGCAAGGGCAATGCGGCCCAGGCGCTCGGCCAGAGCCGTAACGGCACGCCACAACCGGGTGCGAAGGCCGGCGGAAAGGAGTCCGAGCCGCCGGGCCGGCTCGCCGGCGGCACGCAAACGCCCAAGCAACAGGCCGAGAGCGAGCGGCAGCTCGCACTCGATCAGTGGCTGCGGCAGATCCCCGACAGCCCCGCCGGCCTGCTGCAGCGCAAATTCCTCATCGAGCACATGGTGAGACAACAGGGGACCGGCGACCAGCCGCAGGACGGCCCATGAGACCGCGATTCTGCAGCGCAATACTCATGCTGTTGGTCGTATGCGCCGGGATAGCGCAGGCACGCGCCAGCATCCGGGCATCACTCGATGCCTCTCAGGTCGCCGTCGGTGACACGTTGCAATTGACCCTCGAGCATGAAGGACGGACGAGCGGTCAACCTGACGTCACACCGCTGCAGCACGACTTCGACATTCTGGGCACGAGCAGCAGCACCAGTATCGAGCTCCGCAATGGCGCGGCCTCGGAGAGAACCGAAGTCGTCCTGACCCTGGCGCCGAAGGTCAGCGGACGGGTGACGATCCCCCCTCTCGTGTGGGACGGCGAGCGGACTCAGGCGCTCTCCGTGCTGGTAACGGGTCCGGAGGACGGCACGGCGCAGCCTGGCGGCGCGGCATCGCGAGCACCCAGCGTGTTCATCGAGACGAGTGTCTCCTCGGAGCAGCCGTACGTACAGGCGGCCGTGCAATTGACCGTACGCTTGTTCACGACGTCGGTCCTGTACCGAGCCGACCTCGAGCTGCCCGAGAACGGTGATGTCGTTGCCAAGCAGATTGGCACCGACGAGAACAGCAATGCCGAACGCAACGGCCGCATGTACCAGGTAATCACCCGCCACTACGTCCTCTTTCCGCTGCACAGCGGCAAGCTGACGCTGGAGGGTCCGGTGCTGGACGCGGAGATTGCCTCCAACCAGCCGCGACGGCCTCTCGGCTCCGATCCGTTCGGTGGCGGCTTCTTCGGCGGGCCGTTCTTTCAGACGGTCAGACCCGTTCGCCTGCACGGCAACCCGATCGTGATGACCGTGCGTGCCCGCCCGGCAGGCGCCGTCGGCAGTTATTGGCTGCCGGCCCGCAACGTCAGCCTGAGCGCCGCCTGGAATCCGGCGGGGCTGAGCGCCCGCGCGGGTGATCCGATCACCCTTGATGTGACCCTGCGGGCCACCGGGCTGACCGCGGCGCAGCTCCCCGATCTGTCGTCGCTGTTGGGATTTCCGCCGGGGCTCAAAGCCTATCCGGATCAACCGAAGCTCAATGACTCGACGCATGACGGGCTGCTCGTCGGCAGCCGCGACCAGACCATCGCGCTGATGGCGGACACGCCCGGCCACTACACGATTCCAGCGCTCACGGTCAACTGGTGGGACACGCAGACCAACCAACCTCGGGCCACGACCGTGCCAGCGCGGACGCTGACCATCCTGCCCGCGCCTGCCGCTGCGACGGCAACCGCCTCGGCACCTCCGGCGCGCACTGCGCAGCCGCTGTCGGCACCAGCGGCGTCCCAACAGGCGCGGCCGGCGCCTGCCATTCAGAAACCCGCATCCGGGCGCTCACCGTCACAGTGGCAGTGGATCAGTATCGCACTCGGCGCCGTGTGGCTCACGACGCTCGGCGCATGGCTCTGGTCGCGGCGGTCGCGCCCCGCGCGCGCTCGGATCGTCCCGCCAGACTCACCCTCGACGAGCGGCTCTTCCAGCGCAACCCGAGCTCATCCTGAGGCTTCGAGGGCGCGCGCCGCCTTCCGCATCGCCTGCGAAACCAACGACGCGCACGCGGCCAGGACACATCTGATGAGCTGGGCAGCGGCGCTTTGGGGGGCAACGCCCGCAGGCGTCAATGCGATCGCAGCGAGGATCGGCGATCCCACCGTCGCCGAGCTGCTCCGCGACCTCGATCGGGCCTGTTATGCCGGGGGCGCCTGGCAGGGTCACGCACTTGCGGCGGCGCTCACGGAGCTGCCGGCCTCGCACGACAAGAGCGCGCGCGAGCGCAACCGGCTCGCGCCGCTATATCCCTAGCCGGGCAACTCCTTGCCGGGCTGACCGAAGCCACCGCCCCCAGGCGTCTCGATGACGAAGACGTCGCCCCGCTGCATCTCCACCACCGCGGTCGCGGTCAGGTGCTCGACAGCTCCCGAGACGCGCCGGACCCAATTCCTGCCCGGCTGTCCCGGCTCCCCGCCCTGCAACCCGAAGGGCGGCACCCGGCGCCGGTTGGAAAGGATGGCGGCAGTCATGGGCTCTCTGAAGCGGATCTGCCGCACCACCCCATTGCCGCCGTGGTGCCGGCCCCGGCCGCCCGATCCTTTGCGGATGCCGAAGCGGTCGAGCAACACCGGGAAGCGCCACTCCAGCACCTCGGGATCCGTCAGCAGGCTGTTGGTGGCATGGGTATGCACGGCATCCGTGCCGTCGAAACCGGGGCCGGCCCCTGAGCCGCCGCACACGGTCTCGTAATACTGATGCTCGCCGTCGCCGAAGGTGAAGTTGTTCATCGTTCCCTGTGCGGCAGCGAGAGCCCCGAGTGCCCCATAGAGCGCGTCGATGATCGTCTGGCTGGTCTCCACGTTGCCGGCCACCACGGCCGCGGGGTACTGCGGGCGCAACATCGAGCCGGCGGGGATCACGATCTCGAGCGGAACGAGGCAACCGTCGTTCATCGGGATATCGTCATCGACGAGAGTGCGGAATACATAGAGCACCGCGGCACGCGAGATTGCAGGCGGCGCGTTGAAGTTGTTGGGCCGCTGCGCACTGGTGCCGGCGAAGTCGATCCGCGCGCTACGAGCCGTGCGGTCGATCGTGATCCGCACGCGGATCACCGAGCCATCATCCATCTCGTAGGCGAACTCGCCATCGTGCAGAACGTCGAGCACGCGGCGGACCGCCTCCGCGGCATGATCCTGGACGTGCTGCATGTAGGCGTTGACCACGGGCAGCCCGAAGTGACGCACCATTCGCCGCAGCTCATCCGCACCCTTGGCGCAGGCCGCGACCTGCGCCTTGAGATCGGCGATGTTCTGCCCGGAATTGCGCGAAGGATACGGGCCGCTCTTCAGCAGCGCGAGCGTCTCCTCCTCGCGAAAGCGGCCCGCATCGACCAGCAGGAAATTGTCGATCAGCACGCCCTCTTCGGTGATCGTGCGGCTTCCCGGTGGCATCGAGCCTGGCGTGATGCCGCCGATGTCGGCGTGATGACCCCGCGAGGCGACGTAGAACAGCGGATCCGGCGCGGGAGCTGCGGATGACCCGCCGTCGAAGACCGGCATGATGACGGTGATATCCGGCAGATGCGTGCCGCCGTTGTAGGGTGCGTTGAGCGCATATACATCCCCCGGCAGCATGCCGCGGCCGTCGACGCTGCGGTCGCGCGCCGCGATGATGACCTTCACGCTCTCCCCCATGGAGCCCAGGTGGATGGGCATATGGGGCGCATTCGCTATCAGCGCACCGGCGCGGTCGAAAACCGCGCACGAATAGTCCAGCCGCTCCTTGATGTTGACCGAGCGCGAGGTGCTCTGCAGGGCAACTCCCATCTGCTCCGCGATCGACATGTAGAGGTTGCCGAACACTTCGAGCATGACCGGATCGGCGTTCGTTCCAACGGCCACGCGTTTCGGCAGTGCCTCTATGCGCTCCAGGATGAGATTCCCGACGTCATCGACCGTCGCGCGCCAGCCAGGCTCCACGACGGTGGTGGCGGAGGCCTCGATGATGACGGCCGGGGCATCGATCACGTGCCCGGGCATCAACCCATCACGGGAGTAGATCGGCGCCTCCACCGGCGCGGTACCGAACCAGATGGGTCGCCGCGCGCGCACTGCAGGCGGCGCGCCGGCCGCGGCCGGAGATTCCACCGGGCGGCTCTGCGCTTCGCCGCCACCGACGACCTCGATCGAGGCTGCCTCGACGATCACGACCCGGCCGGGCGCATCGAAACCGAACCGGGCGCGATGTGCGGCTGCAAACGCCTGGACGGCAGCGCCCGGCTCCGCGACGGGGACGACCAGCGCGAGGTCCGTCCCCTCATACTTCAGGTGCAGGCGAGGCAACACCGTGATCTGGCTGGCAGGGACGCCCTGCGCAGCCATCTCCGCAACGCCAGCACGCTCGAGATCGGCCAGGATCCGCTGCAGCTGCGGCTGCAGTGAATCCGCGAGCGGCGCCTCCACTGCTCGTTGCTTGAGCACCCGCAGGTCGGCGAGCCCCATGCCGTAGGCCGACAGCACGCCGGCCAGCCGATGGATGAGGATCCGGCGCATGCCGAGCGCATCGGCCACCCGGCAGGCGTGTTGCCCGCCCGCGCCGCCAAAGCACGCCAGGGTGTAGGCCGTGACGTCATGGCCTCGCTGGATGGAGATCTGCTTGATGGCGTTCGCCATGTTCTCCACGGCGATCCGCAGGAATCCCTGCGCCAGCTCCTGGGGCGACCTGCGTACCCCCGTCGTCCGCGACACCTCCTGCGCCAACGCGGCGAACTGACTCTCGACCGCCGCTACGTCGATCGGTGCATCGCCTTGCGGTCCGAATACGCGTGGGAAGTACTCGGCCTGCAGGCGGCCCAGCATGACATTGCAGTCCGTGACCGTCAGCGGTCCTCCGCGCCGATAGCAGGCCGGCCCGGGAATCGCCCCCGCGGACTGCGGGCCGACCCGCAGCCGGATGCCGTCGAAACGGCAGATGGAGCCGCCACCTGCCGCCACGGTGTGGATATGCATCATTGGCGCGCGGATGCGAACACCCGCGACCAGAGTCTCGAAGGTGCGCTCGAGCTCACCGGCATAGTGGGATACGTCGGTAGAGGTGCCCCCCATGTCGAAGCCGATGACTCTCTGCGCCCCCGCCTCGGTGGCGGTGCGCACCATGCCGACGATTCCGCCTGCCGGGCCGGAAAGGATCGCGTCCTTGCCGTGAAAGCGGCCGGCCTCGACGAGACCACCGTTCGACTGCATGAAGAGAAGCCGCGTGCTTTCGCCCAGCTCACCTCCCACCCGATCCACATACTTGCGCAGCACGGGCGAAAGATAAGCATCGACGACCGTGGTATCGCCCCGCCCCACCAGCTTGACGAGCGGGCTGACTTCGTGACTCACCGACACCTGCGTGAAGCCGATCTCACGCGCGAGCTGCGCAAGCGCGCGCTCGTGCTGCGGGAAGCGATAGCCGTGCATGAAGACGACCGCGATGGAGCGGATACCGTCGCCGAAGGCACGTTGCAACTGATCGCGCGCCGCCTCGAGATCGATCGGGACGAGGACCTCGCCCTCGGCGCTCAGGCGCTCCTCGATCTCGACTGCGCGCTCATACAACAGCTCCGGCAGGACGATGTGCCGGTCGAAGAGCCGCGGCCGGTTCTGATAGCCGATGCGCAATGCGTCGGCGAAGCCTGCGGTGATTGCGAGCAGCGTGCGTACGCCTCGGCGCTCCAACAGCGCGTTGGTTGCGACGGTCGTGCCCATCTTCACCGCCGCTATTGCCGCCGATGGCAGCGGCGCGCCCCTCTGCAGGCCAAGTAGGCGGCGGATCCCCTCCACGGCGGCATCCGGGTACTGATCCGGGCTCTCCGACAGGAGCTTCTGAGTGTGCAGGCTGCCGTCAGGTGCCCGCGCAACGATATCCGTGAACGTGCCGCCGCGGTCGATCCAGAACTGCCAGCCGGCGGGGCTCATCGCTACATCGAGTGACCGGCGAACGACTCATCCTGGAGCCTGTCGAGGAATGACTGGAGCTCCGCGGCGCGCTCGGCGCCCATGCGTCGTGCAGTCCTGGTGATGAGCCGGGGCGGGATGTCCTTGAGGAACCCGTGCAGTGATTTCAGCGCCGGCGCGAAGCTCGGCGCCTTGTCTCCGGTGAGGGCGATCAGGCGGGCCGCGCCGAGGTCTCCGAGGAAGTTGAGCGAGTCGGCATCGTGCAGCACGATGGCGTTGGGGTCGCCGCCGGCGTTGCTGTAGAACATGTGGCCGCGCTCGGCCGCCTGCACGGCCGCGAGCTTCTGCATGGGAAAGCCGGTCCCGCCGAGCACCGCGCGCGCCTGCCGGGCCGCACACTCGCCGTGCTCCATCTTGGGTCCCTTGCACGGCATGAAGGCCGACATGTCATGGAGGAAGGCCGCGGCGAACAATACGTCCGTGTCGACGTGCAGACCGTCGCCCTGAGCGAGCCGCACCGCCAGGAGGTAGTCCCGCTCGGAATGCAGCCAGCCCCAGGCCGGGTGCACGAACTTGGAATGGGCGAGCTCGTAGATCCTGACCTTCCAGGGTGCATCGAGCGGGATGCCCCCCGGCGTGGCGGCCGGCGCGCCGGCCGAGAATGCCGGTGCGGTGCAGCCCAGCATGAGAATCAGACACACTGCGGTAGCGACTCTCGTTTTCATGACCTGCTCGCTTTCGGTCTATCGGGGCAGCGATTGCAGCCAGCCGATGAGGGCGGCCTGCAGCGCAATCCGATGATCGGAATAGACGTGATCGGTATCCAGATGGAGAGCCGTGATCGGGGCGTGGCGGTCCCGCAGCGCGCTCACCAAAGCATCATCTGTCGGCCTGTACCTGTCATCGGCAGTGATGACGAGCAGCGGTACGTGATCGATCCGGTCATAGGCCTGATCGAACCGCCAGTTCGCCGCATTGGCCTCGAGCTCATCTGCCATCTGCTCGGGTGTTACCTCCGCCAGGGACTCCATCAGACCCGACATCCGCTCGACCAGCTGCGGATGCGGCATGCTGCCGGGGAAATCCCTGCTCATGTCGGCGGCGGAAATCAGCGCCACACCGGCCAGTCGATGGTCACGCGCCGCGGTCTCGACGGCAACCCATCCGCCCATGCTGTGGCCCACGATCACGATGCGGCGGGTATCGATGCCGAGGCTTTCGGCAACGGGTTTGCTGCGCAGGTAGGTCAATGCCGCCTCTGCATCCTCCGTGCAATGGGCAAAACGAAAGGCGCCGGGGCTACCCCATGAGCCCCGGAAAAAGAAGGTGACGGCGTTCCAGCCGGCCCGCCGCACCGCCTGCACGAGGTCGAGGTTCTTCTCGTTGCCCGGCAGGCCGACGAAGAACACGGCGGTGGGGTGAGGGCCGGTACCCTGCGCCAGATAGGCGACGCCGTTGACGTTGAGCCCGCCGGCAGGAATGTGCAGCACCTCCATGCGCGGCGGATGCCGGGCATCGTTCGGCGGATCGGTATAGACGGCTGGCGGGATCGCGGAGTCCGCCCTGGCGCCACCGGCCATCGCCGACAGCCCGAGCAACAGCAACGCACAAGGCAACTCAAACCGGCGGATCATGGCTCATCTCCCCGCTCGCCGTTACTGTCTGCCGGCTGGCGGCCCCGCATCCCTGCCGTTGCGCTCATCCTCCATCCAGCGATCCACCACCTCATCGAGAACCGTGAGCGGCATTGCGCCGTGCTCCAGGATGGCCGCGTGGAAGCCCTTGATGTCGAAGCGCGGTCCCAACTCGTCTTTGGCCTTCTGCCGCAGCCGCTCGATGTCGATCTCGCCGATCATGTAGGAGAGTGACTGACCTGGCCAGGCGATGTAGCGGTCGACCTCGGTGTCGATGTTCTGCTCGGCGAGGGCACTGTTGTCTTCGAAGTAGCGCACCGCCCGCGCGCGCGTCCAACCTTCGGAGTGCATGCCCGTGTCGACGACCAGCCGCACGGCACGCCACATCTGATAGTCCAGATAGCCGAACTTCGCGTAGGGGTTGTCATAGAGCCCGAGGTCATCGCACAGCGTCTCGGTGTAGAGCGCCCAGCCCTCGCCGAAGGAGCTATAGTAGTCGAAGCGGCGGAAGTCGGGCAGATTCGTCAGCTCCATCTCGATCGGGATCTGCAGCTGATGCCCGGGACGCGCCTCGTGGCAGGTGAGCACCTGGATCTCGTACTTCGGCCGGCTCTGCGGCTTGTAGAGATTGACCGCCATGTAGCCCGCGACGCTGCCATCGCCGGCAGGCGGCACCGAGTAGGCCGGATAGGTGTCGGGCGCGAGTGCGTCCGGAATCGGGCGGATCCCGTAGGTCACCCGCGGCAGGATCCAGATCGGAAACTCCTTCACGAGGAGCGGATCGACGCGCTTGGCGGCATTGCGGTAGGCCTCGATGAGATCCTGTGGATCCTTGTAGTAGAAGCGGGGATCGGTCCTCAGGTAGTGCACGAAATCCTTGTAGCTGCCCTTGAAGCCGACCTGTTTGAAGATCTGCTCCATCTGCGCATGGATCTCGGCAACCTTGCGCAGGCCCATGGCGTGTATCTGCCCGGGTGTCAGGTTGGTAGTGGCGTACTCCCGCACCTGGAAGGCGTAGTAAGCCTTGCCGTTGGGTAGGGCCTGCGCGGCGATGCTGCTGCGGCAATGCGGCAGATACTCATGGTCGAAGTACTGCCGGAACTCCCGGTACGCCGGCGTGACTTCGTTGGCGATCGCCGTTCTGGCCGCATCGCGCAGTTGTGCCTGCTCGGCCTGAGGAATGATGTCCGGCATGCTCTTGAAGGGTTCATAGAGCGGGCTTTGCGTCGGATCGGCCACGACATACGGGTCGATCTGGTGCGGCACGCGCTGCATCACCACTTTCGGCTCGGTCATGCCCTCGGCCACGCCCTGCTCGAGGAGCGCGATGGTCTCATCCATGTAGGGCTTGAAGGTCAGCAGGCGGTGGACGAAGTTGTGATAGTCCGCCGCGTTCTCGAAGCGCAAGGTATGCGTGAGCGTCTGCAACGTCTGGATGCCATCGAGCTCGTTGACGGGCATCAGGTAGCCCTTCAGGTCGTAACCCTCCACGAGCATCCCGTAGCGGTACTTGAAGAGGTCGTAGCTGATCCGGTCCTCGCCGGTCAGGGCGCCGCGCTCGATGGCCGCGAGCTTCTTCAACGCCGCGATGTCCTCCTCGTGCTCCCGGGCGAGCGTCGCCAGACTCACATCCGGCCAGAAGCCGTCGTATTGATGAAAGCCGTCCGCGGAGGCCTTGAGGGGGTCTTCACGAATCTCCCGTTGCCACTCCGTCTGCAGTAACTCGTGCAGAGCCGTGGCCGCGGGGCTGGCAGGGGCCGCTGCGCATGATGGCGCACCACCGGTTGCCGCGAGCCCCACCGCGCCGGTGAAGAGAAGGACAGCGAAGAGGGGACTGGATCGCGCGAGTCGAGCCATGGCGCAGCTCCGTCGGTCTGCCGCAAATTACGACATGCAGACGACAAAGCTACCATGAAGCAGCCGCAGCCGAGGCTTTCTCCGTCGCCTCGCCCTCTCGGCTGGCCGCGTGTTACGCCCGCGTCTTTTCCGGCAGGGCGACACTCAGCTCGAGCACCTCGTGTCCCTCGTCCTGTCCGAGGTTGATCTGCACGGCCTCCGGATCGACGTTCACGTACTTGTGGATCACCTGCAGGATCTCCCGCCTGAGCAACGGCAGGTAATCCGGCCCGCCGCGCGCACTGCGCTCCTGGGCGACGATGATGCGCAGGCGTTCCTTGGCAACGCTGGCCGAAGAGGGGGTGCGGCGAAAGAGAGCGAGCAGCCCCACGTCAACCTCCGAACATGCGGGCGAAGAAGCCTCTCTTCGGCTCCTCCAGGAAGCGCAGCGGCAGCGTCTCGCCGAGGAGGCGCGCCACGGCATCATCGTAGGCAAGCGAAGCGTCGCTCTCGTCATTGAGAATCACCGGCACACCGGCGTTGGAGGCAGCGAGGACGTCGGGAGACTCCGGCACCACGCCGATCACGTCGAGCCCCAGGATTTCTTT
>DASRDO010000007.1:0-6353 GCA_035652555.1 Steroidobacteraceae bacterium
CAGGAGGCGAGCCAAGGCTCGTCTCACATTTTCAGCACAAGGGGATCCGGATGGATGAGCGCGAAATGTCCCGTCGTGAATTCGTACGCCGCTCGACGCAGGCCGGCATCGTATTGGCCGCGTCGCCCTATCTTCTGCATGTTGCAGCTTGAAGTCGCGAAATTCCCGTATCGTGACGAGCTCTGAGCCTCGGCCGTGCTTGACCAGCGTGCCGTCTTCAACGCTCCAGCTGCTTGCCTGAGTCGGATCGGCGAACGTCCAGCCGGCGAGGTCTTTGCCATCGAACAATCGGATCGGCTTGCCCCACTTGGGCGCTTCCGTTCGCTCGAGCGCCGGGGCTGGGCGGCCGGACCATGACCACGACGCGCCGTTGGGCGCCGTCGCGGCGCCCACGAGTCTCCCGCCAGACAGCCGACCCTGCAATTGCGTACCATCAGGAAAGCCTTCGTCCGTGGGCACGGCGACGTCAATGTCACCTCCTTTGATTCGAATCTCACCCGTCGGCGTCGCATGGCCCCAAAGTCCGACCATGAGACCTTCGATTCGGCCGTGATCGTCGGATATCTCGATCCACGACGGCCGATCCTGGGTCGGAGTTCTTACGGTCAAGTCCCACCGCCCCAAGTACGCTCGGGTAGAGCGTGATCCGTTGATCGCCGAATGGGATTGAGCGTTCACCGGTTGCGGGCACACCCCGGCAAGCAGGAACATTGCGACCACGAGAACAGCCTTCTGCGTGCCCGTGCCGTCCATCGTAACCCCTCCGAGACGTTGCGCGGCATTCTGCGGGAGCCGCATATCCTCGGCAACCCCGACGAATGCAGAGAGCTTAACCGGCCGCTCGCCTGGCTCGCCTGAAAGTGTTGCGGGCGAAGTACAGGCGCTGAGTGCGCCTCAGCCGAGGATGTCGCTGGGTGAAGTGATCAGCACGCAGATGCAGCCCGTCTCGCTCCATACCCGCTTGTCGGCTGTTCCCGGCTCTCCCCGGTTGTAGTCTCCCGGACATAGCTTGCGGTCCTCTATCCAGAGCTCACCGTGCAGGAGAAACAGCTCTTCCACTCCCGCATGACGGTGGGGCGGGTACGCGGTGTCCGGCGCGAGCCGCACCAGCATGCTGACCCGGTCGCTCTCCATATCAGTAGCAAGCAGCTTGCAGGAGATACCCGGCGCGACATCTTCCCACTCGGGCTCCGGCCATGCGAGGACCTCGGGCAGCGCCGATTCCTCACTAGCCTCTTCACCGACCCGCTCCTGGAGTCGCCTCCAAATCGAGTCCGACGGTCGGAGAATATCCGCGGGCCAGGCCGTGAAGGAGTCGACCACTGGAGACAGCGACTCGAGCTCTTGCCTGCATTCGGGGCAGCTCCTGAGATGCTCTTCCAGGAGGCGTGTCTCGCCGCAGGGCAAGGCGTGCACCACATACAGAGGCACCAACTCGGCCCGCGCGCAGCGGTGTTGCTCGGTATTTGCGCTCATGCTTGTCGTCCCGCCTGCACGGACAGGGCTTGACGAAGCTTCTCCAGACCCGAGCGGATGCGAGTCTTGACGGTGCCGAGCGGCTGATTGAGCTGCGCAGCTACTTCGTGGTAGCTCAGCTCCAGAAAGAAAGCGGCCTCGATCGCTTCCCGCTCGCCCGCCGTGAGGACGCTCAACGATTCCCTCAGGGCCTGGCCCTGCTGGATGGCCTCGATCGCCTCGCCCGTGCTGTCCGTACCGTTTCCTGAAGGTGCATCATCTGCGGAGTACGGCGCGGTGCGCTTCTTTCGCTGCTCGTACCGCAGGCGATCGATTGCCCGCGATCGCGCCTGGTTCATGATCCAACCCAGGACCGGTCCGCCCGCGGGGTCGTACTGGGCTGCCCGGCGCCAAACCGCATGGAAGGTGTCCACGGTCACCTCCTCCGCGGACCGGCGGTCGTTGAGCAGTCGTGCGAGAAAGGTGAAGACGAGGCGGTGTGTCCTCTCGTACAGGGCGCGCAATGCGCGCTGATCTCCAGCGGCCATCGCCCGGACGAGCGCGACCCACACGCCTTCCGATACGCGCGTCCGGGTACGGTCCGCATAGAGTACGTCACCAAGGGTTTCCCGCGGGCAATCAGCCCCCCTTCCCCCGTTCTGTTGTGCTGCGTTCACCGCCAGGGATGATGCCTTCCTCGTCCGCCGGTGGCAATGAGTGATCATTCAAGCCCCCATTTCGGCGCTCGAACTCCCATGCCGCGAAGCAGCGCGCGTGGACATGGTGCACAGTGGCGCCGGCACCCGCATTTGCGGTGAACTCAAGCTCGAGTTCGACGTCTTGCTCATCCACCGTCTTGCCGCAGACGGCGCACGACTCGCCACTGCCGAGCCCTCCCCACAGACGCTCGGGACGGTGGTCCGGCAAGTTGCCGGCCTTCATCGCCGCACGCGCGCGGGCGCGGAGCGTTCTCTCATCACCCATTTCTTCGGTCCTCCCCGGCCGCACTCGTGGCCGCGTCCTGTAGAGAACGACAAATGCGGGCCGGCGGATTTATACCGAGGCAGAACCCGATGTCGTGACGTGCGTGGCGCGTGAAACGACGCCACGAATCGAGGTCGGCTTGCACTTTGTCTGCCGGCGGTGTACAAATGCGCCGGACACGGGAAGACTCATGCTCAGGATCGACCTCGCCTCAAAAGTCCCGGTATACGAGCAGATTGCCAGCGGCCTGCGCGCCGAGCTCGTGGCCGGACGTTTCGGTCCGGGCGACAAGCTACCGACCGTCCGGGCGCTCGCGATCGATCTGGGAGTTCACCACAACACGGTGGCGGAGGCTTATCGCGAGCTCGCCGGCGAGGGGTGGCTCGAGCTCAAAAGACACCGCGGCGCGACGGTCCGGGAGCGTCGCGCCGCACCCAACCGCTCCGAGGGGCCCGAGAAATTTACCCGCCCCTTGCGGGAGCTTCTCGCCAAAGCGCTGGCAGAGGGGCTATCGCGCAAATCCTTGATCCGCGAGCTCATCGACAGCGCGCGTCGCCTGGAGGAGGGAGGGTTATGAAGGCCGTTCAGAAGTCCTCCCCTTTCCGTAAACCCACCCGTGAGGTGCCGAGGTGAACCCAACTCTCGTCGTACGCGTCGTCCTGCTTGCACTCGGGGCGTTCTCCGCGATCGTGCATTGGTTCCTACCGCGACTGACACGCCCGGATCTCTACTTTGCCGTCACCGTCGCGGCAGAATTTCGCGACAGCACCGCGGGCAGACTCATTCTGCGCCAGTACCGGCGGGAGCTTGTCGGCGCCTCCGCGGTGACGTTGGCGCTGCTCGGGACGCTTGTCCTGACGCCTGCATTCCGAATCGCACCTTTGGCCCTGTTATTACAGCTGGGTGCATACTTCGCCGTCTACTATCGGGCGAGACGCCTCGTACTGCCTAACGCCGTGGCGCCGACCACGATCCGCGAAGCACGGATCGGCACGCCCGCCCGCCAGATTCCCGGCGGCTGGATGACCGCTTCCGGGCCGTTCGCGCTGCTCTTCGCGTGCGCCGGCTATCTTGCCGCGCACTGGCAGCAGATCCCCGCGCGCCTGGTCCTTCATTTTGGCGCCAACGGGGCGCCCAACCGCTGGGCGGCGCGCAGCATCGGTACGGCCTTTCTCCCGATATTCATCGCCACGGTGATCCTCCTGGCTCTGACATTCCTTCTCTACGGGATGGCCCACTGGCTGCGCCCGATCTACGCGGGCGGCTCTCAGGGCGAGCATGAGTCCCGGTTTCGCAGGGCCGCATCGATCGTGCTTCTCGTGATGGAATATTGGATTGCGGCGCTCTTTTCCTATCTGGCGATCCGGCCTCTCCTTCCCCCCTCGCTCGAGCGTCCGCCCGTAGCGATCGCAATGGTCGCCGGCCTCATCGCGATCGCGGGCAGCGCGGTCCTCATGTGGCTCGGCCAGGGTGGTAGCCGAGTGCCGTCTCAGCAACGCTCGGGTACGGGCTCGGCAGGACCGGTGGGAGACCGCACAGAGGATCGCTTCTGGAAGCTCGGTGTCTTCTATTTCAATCGCAATGACCCGGCGGTGATGGTCGAACGTCGGTTTGGAATCGGATATACCGTGAACTTCGCGCACCCCATCGCCTGGATCATCATTCTTCTCCCGCTGCTCGCGATCGTCACGGCCACGACTACCATCGCTGTGAGGCACGCGGTGCGGTGAGGACCACCGAGCGCCGGCGAGTCAGCGCCCCTCGAGTCGGTACCTAGCTCACATCCGGCGACGTAATCCTTGGTTGTAACGTCCGCAGTGAGCTAATCTCGCCCGATGCATTCGTTGGAAGAGGAAGTGCGCGAGCTCGGTTCGTCCGGGACTCTGGATGAAGCCGCGGCGGCACACGCTCTGGCACTCGAGAGACGCTCCCTCTTTTCCGTATTTGACGAGCTTCGCGCGCTCCTATATGTCGCGGTCGCGCTGGTGATCACCGGAGTCGGGATCGTCATCAAGGAGCACCTCGACCGCATCGGTCCGTTGACGCTCGTCTTGACGTTGGCGCTCGCGGGTGCCGCCTGTTACGTCCCGGCGGTACGCACGAAATCCAGCGAGAGTGGCCCGTCGACCGTAGCCGACTATCTCCTGCTCCTCGGAGCTCTCATCGTAAGCGCGGACGTTGGATATGCGGAGTCACAGTTTCACCTGCTGGGAGCAAACTGGTCACGCCACCTGCTGCTTCTCACCGCCTTTCACGCACTCACGGCGTATGCGCTCCGATCGCGGCTCGTGCTCTCCGTAGCGCTCACGTCCCTGGCCGGATGGTTTGGCATCGAGCGCGGGCCCGGAAACCTGTCGCCGTGGCATTTTGCAACGCCAGAGCTCGGCCTGCGCGCGCTCGTCTGCAGCGCGTTCATGCTCGCCTGGCGGGCGATTGACCGGCACACCAACGCTGCGGGGTTTCGCGAGATTTTCGAGCACTTCGCTGCCAACCTCGCGTTCTGGGGTGCGGTAGGTTGGTGCTCCAATGCCTCAATGCGAGTCGTCGGAATCGTTACCCTGTTGCTGCTCGCAGCGATTGCCATTCGCAGAGCGCTTCGCTCAGGAGAGGAATCGTTCGCCGTGTACGGAATCGGCTATACGGCTTTTGGCTCGAGTGTCGTGGTAGCGCAAGTCACGGACCTCGGCTTGTTTGGTGCAACTTTGGTGCTGGTTATCGTCCTCACCGCTGCTGTGGCTCTGCGCCGTCTCCATGACGTACTGAGGGAGTCGCGGAGATGATGCTCCAGCCCACGCCTTCTGAGGAGCGATGGCTCACGCTGGCGCGCCGCATCCGCCGCAACCCTCGAGATCTCCCTTTCTCGGAGCACATCCGAGGTTGGCGGACGGCGAGTCTCCCCAGCCGCTGCACGTTTTTCATCTTGGGGCTGGTTGCCGCCGGCATGATCGGGATCATTGCAGAGCGGCTGGGACCAAAGGGCGCCCTCGTAATCGCCGGAGTCGTATCGATCGCGGTCGCTGAATGGCTGATCCTGTGCCGAAGGCATTTCTGGTCCGGGATTGAAGAGGCACTCGGGGCCGCTGGATTGACCATGCTGGCGTTCGAGTCCTGGAGCCAGGTAGGCTGGTCGGCATCCACGGGCTCGCGTTTTATCTGTATCGCTCTCGCCATCGCCGGGCTGCGGCTGCTCAATCCCCTATTTACAACGCTGGCGGTTCTCATTTTCGTGCCGGCACTCGACGTGCCTCCTTGGGCATCGGGCATGGTGTGCTATGGCATCGGCATCGTGGCGCTGATTGCCACCGGCTGTCGCTTTCAACGCCCGTCACATGACCTGATGCTCGAATGCCTCGTCGTGGTCATGCCCGTCTCAGGGTATCTCTGGTCGGCATCCCACGGCAGTCTGGCGGTGGCTACGGACTACCTTCACGCAACACCCTCCGCGTGGATCGTTCCGCTTTGTCCTCTCGTCTTTGCAGGCGTGACGCTTGCCGTTGGCGTTTCGCGCCGCACGCACGCTCCGATTGTTGCGTCTATGCTGTGTGTTCCGTGCGCGGCCTACGAGCTACGGGCACTCACCAACCTGGCACTTCAAACCCGACTGATTCTCTGGGGACTCGTTTTGATGGTCATCTCGACCATCCTCGACCGCTACCTGCGAGAAGCCCGCGGCGGCATTACATCCCGCAAGGTGCGGAAGATGGATGATTCAGCCGGGGTTCTGGGCGTATTGGGCAGCGTAGTGCTGACGCCCCATTCGCCTCCGAAGGCCGCACCGTCCTTCGAAGGCGGCGGCGGTAGCTTCGGCGGCGGCGGTGCAACTGGCCGTTATTGAGTGGATACGCGGCCGGACACCTCTAGATGGGAAGCTGGTAACGCGGCTGCCGGATGCCTGAGCATGATCAAAGCACTGT
>DASRDO010000008.1:0-20368 GCA_035652555.1 Steroidobacteraceae bacterium
CAGGAGGCGAGCCAAGGCTCGTCTCACATTTTCAGCACAAGGGGATCCGGATGGATGAGCGCGAAATGTCCCGTCGTGAATTCGTACGCCGCTCGACGCAGGCCGGCATCGTATTGGCCGCGTCGCCCTATCTTCTGCATGCCCATCCGGCACGCGCGGCGACGCAGTCGCTTGCCGCGAGCGACCGGATCCGCTTCGGCATGATCGGCATCGGTATGCGAGGCTCCGGCGTCCTGGATACTTGTGTGCGCCTCCCCGGCGTCGAGTGCGTGGCTGCCTGCGACCTCTATGACGATCGCCACACGCTCGCGAACGAGATCATCGGCAATGCGACGGGCAAGACCGTGCCGACGACGCGCAGGTACCAGGATCTGCTGGATAACACGGAGATCGACTGCCTGGTCGCGGCCGTTCCGGACCACTGGCACCGGAAAATCGTCGTGGACGCCTGCAACGCCGGCAAGGACATCTATTGCGAGAAGCCGATGACACACGAGGTCGAAGAGGGCTTCAGCATGATCGAGGCGGCGCGCAAGAACAATCGCATCGTCCAGATTGGCAGCCAGCGCCGCAGCTCGATCACTTTTGCCAAGGCGAGGGAGCTCATTCGGCAGGGCGTCATCGGCGACGTCCACTACGTCCAGGCAATTCTTGGCCGAAACTCACCGTGCGGCGCGTGGGTGTATACGCCGCCGTCCAACCTCTCATCGCAGAACCTCGATTGGGAGACTTGGCTCGGCGATGCGCCCAGGCGGCCCTTTGATCCCATTCGTTTCGTGCGCTGGCGCGCCTTCAAGGACTACGGTGAAGGCATGCCCGGCGACCTGTTCGTCCATTCTCTCACCGGCATTCACTACGTCATGGGATTGGATGCGCCGCCGGAGCGAGCCCTGAGCATGGGTGGACTTTTCCATTGGAAGGACGGGCGCGAATACCCCGACGTGATGACGACGCTCTACGAGTATCCAAACCTGCGCGTAGCCGTGTTGATGACGCAGTGCACCAATCAGGAAGAGGTTACCCGCTTCCTCGGCACGCGCGGAATCATCGAAATCCAGGGTGAGGGCGAGCAGATGACCGTGACTCCGCAGGACGGTAAGGACGATGCGCCCTGCTACTACGATACGGGTTATCCACAGAAGATGCGGGATGCCTATGAGAAAACATGGCACGGGAAGAACGATCCGAAGCCGGGAGCGGCCTCGCCGAGCGAGGGCAGCGAAACGTACCTATTCCCGCCCAATTACGACCCGGCCAGCGATCATCTGTGGAATTTCTTCCAGTCGGTGAAGACGCGGCGGCCTTCGGTCGAGGATGCGGTCTTCGGCAACAGCATGTCGATTGCCTGCCACATGGCCAACTACTCCTACTTCCACAGGAGCGCTGCGGTCTGGCGGGTGAGCCGCAGAGAAATAACGGCGTAGCGAATTGCCCCTTCGGACGCTGCGCACCCGAGCCACAAGAGCGGGCTAGGGCGCTCAGTACGCAATGGCAACCCGCGTACCGTCGGCGTTCGCGAACTCGATATTGTGAGCAACTGGCGGAACCTTGGCGCCTCTGCACTCAATCGTTGCCGTAACCGGCGTCCCCTGCGCGCGCAGTTGATTGAGCTTCTCTGCGGTCAGCTCGTACTTGCTCGTGCCCAACCACCGGTGCATCGTCGCGGCAGGGCTCCCGCGCCCCGGAAGATCGATGGCCAATGTAGTGGAAGGGTTCGTGCTCTCCGAGAGGACGACAGTATTCTCGTAAGCCTGGCTCACCTGTCCGGTGATGATGGCAGTATCGCCATTGCGGCAGCCATCATTGACGATCTTTGATAGCGGCTCCTGGGTGGCCGGACGGTAGGCCATGTTGGCACAGCCGGCGGCGAGAACTGCCGTGGCGATGACGGGAACGACGGTTTTCAAGACTGATTACCTCGATGTGTTGCGGAAGCGGTACATAGCAGCTACCGGCTCTGTCGCCGGAAGGCAGCACGCGATGTGCCTGCACTTCCCGGCCGTAATCGAGACACATCGAGACTATCTGTCAGCGGCAGGCTCCGCAGGCGTGTCGTCCGTTGCATGGACGCAACGACAGGCCTACATGCACTGGCTTACGTTTGTGTTGATCGCGGAAGTACTGCCAAGGCGCTCGACGCGCAAGCGCGGACACGGCGCTGAGCAGGGGTAATTTTGCCTGGGTACCGGGTTTGCCGTGCTTTGCGCAGGCCGCTCGCCCTCACACGCGAGAGGGTTTGCTTGCCCTTTTCTCTCTCTTCGCCGCTCGCTTCTCCAACAGTGTCTTGGCGGGTTTCTTCTTGCTGTCTTTCTTTCTCTCCATTCCCTTGCTCATGTGTCACTCCTCGATTCTGCGGCAAAGAGACGCAGCGAATTGAGTTTCGCTGGCCCCGAGCCGTGTTTGTCAGGTACGATGGTCAAGCGGAGGTGCGTGATCGGGGGCAGGTTCAAGTGCTGCTCCTCACGCTGGAAAGTCGCGCCGCCGGGGCTGAACGTGTATTCCTGCACGAGTACCTGACGGTAGGCGCGTGCGCCGTCGGAAGATACCTCAACGCGCACCTCCTGGGTTCTCTCACACGAGCATTCCTCCACCTCATAGGTCATACAGGAGATGCTCTGTGGTTGATCGAACTCGAGGACGATCAGTTCCGTCGTATTTGGCTTGGCGCCGGCCCAGAATGTACCGCCGCGACCATGATGCTCATCAATCAGATTCTCGATCGGATGGTCTGGATCAGCAGACGTATATGCAAGGACTGCGTGACCGGCGATATCGATCTCGCCGGTGAGAGCGGCAGGAGTCGCCGCCTCCTTTGGCAGCAGCCGCTTACGCACGCCAGATGAGCTCGAGAGAGAATCGGTGCCTGGCTGCATTTGAACTCGCCTCCGAGCGTCTGCACAGCTCATGCTGGGACGCGTCGAGAATTCTGACAGCGGCGAGTGTAACACGTTGCGACGGAGCACGCCTCGCCATGAAGGTCGACTCAGCGAACGCTCCGCACGTCAAAGGGGTAGGGCGGCATCGGTGACATGGGGCACCATTCCAGCGTCGCCCTGAGTGTCGCCTGATCGTTTGAATAGGAAAAGAGTGTCGGCTGTACTCGGCCTACGTCTTTGGGGCGGCGCGGGGACTGGGCATCGAGCTCGTCGGGTTTGGCTGTATGTCAGCCCGCGGTGGAAACCCGTAGCCACGATGCTGATAGGCCGCTGAGGCGAGAACCTTTCACCGCAGCACTGATCGTGCTGTGGGCGCGAGCCGGAGCCGCTCGGGCTTCTGCATCAGTGCCGGAAGCACGGCATCGGGGATGGAATCCCGCCAGCCACTGACCTTCCTGAATGCCGTCACAAAGGCGTCCTCTGCGGCTACGTCGGGCCATCGGGCGAACCAGACGAATGTTCTGTCCCGCTCTCGGATTGGAAGACGAGGAAAATTGTTGGGCGACTCCTCCGCGACCAGCCGCGCAAAGGGTCGAGCTCCGGCCGACACCAGGTGAGGCAGGATGGTCTGGTCGAATACCCGGGTAAATTGCGCTGCGTCCACGTCATGAAGGTAGTAGAGCGTCGCGCCGATGATGCCGCCGCTTGCTGCCGTTTCCGACGGCTGAGCGGCGAAACCGAGACCGGGACCCGCAGGCCGCAGCAACAAGACGTTATCGGAGTCGATCATGGTGGCATTGGCCGCGCGGCCATGCGCATGCCACACCGGACCGCCGTAGAAGCTGCCGAGCGCGGTCGGGCGGGCGGCCATGTCCCGAAACCCTCGAAGCCATACGAATCGGTCGGGGTCGTCCAGATCCCTGAATGTGCCGAGAACGTGCGCGCCGAGCCCGTTCTGCGATTCGATGAAATTCTGCTCGAATACGGAAATGAGCGCCTCGCGCTGGCCACCCCGCAGGGTGTACTGCCTCAGCTCCACGACGCCGTCCTGCGCCGCTTCGGGGGTTGACGACTCCGTCGCCAAAGCGCTTGCCGTCAGCGAGAGACCCGCCGCAGCTTCGAGGAAGTCTCGCCGGCTCAAGGACATGGTGAATCCCCCGAAAGCATGCTCGGCCAAAACAGACCGGATGACCTGTCTCTAACGGATATTGCCTACCGGGAGAACTGTTTGTCAAGGTTGCGAGCGATAGTCGGGGAAGCTCGTGGCACACTGCAGCCGCTGAAGATTTCGACAGCGGTGAAAGCAGTGTGTGGTGTCATCCGATGTTTGACTGAAGTGCGTGCGGCAAGGTGCCGAGGAGTAGCGGCGAGTGGGTGAGTTCTCCGTCCAGATTCTGTCGAGCTCCGGAGATAACCCTGCGGGAAGTGGTCTGTCGGGGCACGTGCCGGCACAAGAGCGCCGAGGAATGCGTCACCGTTGCGCATCTGGACGAGTGCGCACAGGCGCTAGGGGAGGCGGACGCGTCCAAGTTGGTGCAGAAGGAAGAAGTTGCCGCGACGAGGAGGGGCTGAGCGTGGCGGCCCTCTCCGGCGCGACGCCCCGTAAGAGCGTCGAGATCCGTTCGGGTCGGATTGCCTATGTCGAGAAGGGATCGGGTCCGGTCGCCTTGTTCGTGCATGGAGTCCTGCTGAATGGGCATCTATGGCGTAACCAGATCGAGGCGCTGTCGGATGTGAGGCGGTGCATCGCGATCGATCTGCTCGCGCACGGTGATACGGAGATCGACCCGCAGCAGGACGTCTCGGCGCCTGCGAACGCGCAGATGATCGGGGAGTTTCTGGATGCCGTGCAGATCGGCCGCGTGGATCTGATCGGGTGACGGTGTTTGGCATCCTAGATGAGAGTAAGTATCATTTGCGATAAGCTGGGCTCATTTACCGGCAACGGCGTGGAGCGGAAAAGTGCTGCTGCGGATCCCCGGGGTGCTGAGCGCGGAGCAGGTCGCAGAGTTTCGCCGCAAGCTCGCTGCGGCATCGTGGACGGATGGGCGCCTCACCGCCGGTTATCAATCCGCGCGCGCCAAGAAGAACCTGCAGCTACCTGAGAGTGATCCTCTCGCGCGGGAGCTGGGTGCCGCGGTGGGCGCTGCGCTAGAGCGCCATGCGCTGTTCGTGGCAGCCGCGCTGCCGCGGCGGATCTTCCCGCCTCTCTTCAACTGCTACAGGAGCGGTGACGGTTTCGCAAACCACATCGACAACGCCGTGCGCTATGAGCAGGGACAGCCGCTACGCACCGATCTTTCCGCGACGTTGTTCCTCACGCCCCCGGAGGATTATGACGGCGGGGAGCTGGTCATCGAGGAGCCGACGGGGCAGCAACGGGTCAAGTGGCCGGCGGGAGATCTGGTGCTTTATCCGGCAACCCGCCTGCATCGCGTGGAGCCGGTGACCCGCGGCACGCGGGTGGCTTCGTTCTTCTGGATCCAGAGCCTGGTGCGAAGCGCCGAGCAGCGGCGAGTCCTGCTCGACCTGGACCTGGCCATTCAGCAGCTCGAGCGGGATCACTCGGGACACCCGGCGCTCGTCCCGCTCGCCGGCGTTTATCACAATCTGCTGCGGCTCTGGACCGAGATCTGAGGCTGCCCCCGGTCGTGTGGCGCCTCGGGTTACAGATGAGAATAATTTGCATTCGCATAACCGGTTCGCTATGGTGGCAGACGTAAACAAGAATCGTTCTCACTGCCAATCGCATTCGGGAGACCAGAGTGGATCGTCCGGTCGAAAGCGACCCCGTAACCAACATCACATTGGGACTCGGCGTGGCCTGCCTGATGGGGATCACGCCGGCGCGGGCGGATGGAGCGGTGGGTCCGCCGGCGAGCTCCGGGGAGCTGTCGACGGTCGTGGTGACCGGACGGCAGCCGTCGCTCGATGTGTTACCGCAGAAAATTCTGGATACCGCCCAATCCGTCAATGTGATCGGTGAGCATCTCCTGCAGCAGCAATCAGGTGCCTCCCTGAGCGATGCGCTGAAGAATGTTCCCGGCATCACGCTCAACGCCGGCGAGGGTGGAACCCACGGAGATCTCGTCAACCTGCGGGGCTTCTCGGCCGGGGACGATTTCTTCATGGACGGTCTCAGGGATACGGGTCTCTATGATCGCGATGCGTTCGACTACGACAGCATCGAAGTCTACAAGGGACCTGCCTCCACGCTCTTCGGCCGAGGCTCCACGGGGGGTGTCATCAACCAGGTGATGAAAGTGCCGCTCCTCAGGCCTCTGCTCCGACTCTCGGTGACCGGCGGCACGAATTCGGAGCTGCGGGCGACGGCGGATGTCAATCAACCGTTCGGCGATCATGCAGCGGCCCGCCTCAACGTGATGGGACAGCGAAATCTCACCGAAGGCAGGCCTTTCGCGAGGACGCAGCGCTGGGGAGTGGCCCCCGCCGTTGCATTCGGGATCGACACTCCGACGAGCGGCTGGCTGAAATTCCTGCACCAGCAGGAAGACAACATACCGGACTACGGCGTCCCGTTCCTGTTCAATCGGCCTGCGCCGGTGGCACGAGGAACGTTCTACGGATTGCCGGCCGACGATATCTTCAAGACCAAAGTGGATGTGCTCACCGGACGAATCCAGCACACCTTCAATGAGCGCTGGGCGGTGAGCGATACCGCGCGTTACGGTCACTACTCCTTCCTGTCCCGCGAGACTGCCTCGATCTATGGCACCGGCAACTGTTTCGCCTCCGCGACTATGCCGGGGTTCTTTGCCGGGGCGCCGCTCTGTGGCTCCGGGAGCCTCGCCGGGGAGGTGCCGGTCACCGCGAACAACCCGTACTTCCCGGTGCTCGGCACGCCGGGGAGCTCGATCCTCGTGCTGCGCGATCGTCCGAGCGGTAGCGGAACCATCGAGACCGTCATGAACGATCTCGATCTCACGACGCATTTCACTACGGGACCATTCGAGCACACGCTCATAGTCGGTTTCGAATACGACAATGAGCGCGCCAATCTCGTCCGCTTCGTCAACCAGGACACCCTCATCGCCCCCGTTCCGATCCTCGCGCCCGATCCTTTCGAGGTATTTCCCGGAACCCAGACGACCGTCAATCAGACACCCGATACCGGCACGGATACCAAAGGGGCATACGCCACGGATACGATCAGCCTGAACCGGCGATGGCTACTCACCGCGGCGATCCGGTACGATGATTTCCGCGCGAGCTTCGATCAGCCGTTCGGCCGTGCGCCTTCGCACTTCGACCATGCAGATGCGGTATGGAGTCCGCGTGCGGCGCTCGTCTTCAAGCCAACGGCGCAGTCCAGCATCTACTTCTCCTACGGGACGTCCTTTGATCCTTCGGCCGAGAACCTGGCGCTCTCCGCCGGCAATGCCGCCTTGCCGCCCGAAAAAGACCGCACCTACGAGCTCGGCGCCAAGGTGCAGGTCGGCGACATGCTGTCGGTCACCGCGGCGGCATTCGACACCGAGATGACCGATGCGCGCATCACCGACCCGTTGCAGCCCACTTTGCAGGAGCTGGCTGGCACGGAGAAGGTCAAGGGCGCCGAGATCGGCATCCAGGGGCATCTCACGCGGCATCTGGAGGTCATCGGCGGGTATGCGTACCTCGACACGAAGGCGATCGGCCTGGCGGGTGCGGGCATCGAGGGCCCCATCCCGAATACGGCGCGGCACCAGGCCAACCTCTGGATGAATTATGAGCTCGGCAGCCTGCAGCTGGGTGCGGGCTTCAACTACATCGGCGAGCGCCTGGCGGGAACCGACAATCTGCTGATCCCCGGTGCAATCAGTGTACCGTCGGTCCCCGGCTACGTGACCCTGGATGCGGCGATCGCCTACCGGCTCAGCAGCCGTCTCACCCTGCAGCTCAACGGCTTCAACCTGACCGACAGGCTCTACTACATGAACTCCTACTTCACGCGCCCGAACGAGAATCACACGGTGCCAGGCCCGGGTAGGACGCTACTCCTCACGGCGAGAGTCTCGCTGTAGCGCGACGATGCCCACGACGTCGATATCGGCGCTGCTGGCTGGAACGAGCCCCGAGCGCCTGCGGCGGCTGTTTTCTCAGGATACCGAGCGGGTCGCGGCCTGGGTGCGAGTGACGGCACACGATGGTTTGGCAGAAGGGCAACTCTGCTATGGCCGGATGTTGCTCGAGGGCACGGGGGTCGCCCGGGATCCCGGCGCAGCGCTGCGCTGGTTCCAGCGCGCAGCGGCACAGGGAAATCTCGACGCCATCAACATGGTCGGGCGCTGCCACGACATGGGGTGGGGAACGAGGGAGGACCCGGTTGCCGCCCTCGGCCAATTCCGGCGTGCGGCCGATGCCGGCCATCCCTGGGCGCAATACAACATCGGGCACCTCTACCTGGATGGCCGCGGTGTCGCGCGCGATCGCGCGCGCGCGTACGCCTACTATTCATGGGCCGCGGAACAGGGGCACATACGAGCGATGAACCTGGTTGGCCGGTGTTGTGAGGAAGGATGGGGGACCTGTCAGGATCCGCGCCGTGCCGTGCTTTGGTACCGCCGCTCCGCCCACGGCGGGTATTTTCGAGGAGCATTCAATTACGCCGCCTGCCTCAAGGACCGCGGTTTCGCCAGAAGCGCGCGGCGCTGGTTCACGCGAGCGGTGGAGAGGGCGCCGGAACCGACGCGCTCCAACATGGTCGCGTTGCTTGCCGGTGAGGGTAGCCTCGAGGCCGTGCGATCCGGCGCCTGATGCCGAGGCTCAGGAGGTTGCGGTGGCCTCGGCCCGGCCATCGCTCAATACTTCCTGCTTGAGCATCATCCTCTTGAGCGATGGAATGAGCCCGGTTGCGGCGAGCGCGCACGCCAGTGCACCGAGGGCGAGCCCGAAGAAGAGCCGGGTGTAGATGGGAAGCGTAGCCGTCGCCTGGAACGTACCCGCCGGGACGCTGGCGAGACTGGCAATTGCGCCGCCCGCGTACATACTGACGCCCATCCCGAGGAACCACGCCCCCATGATGATGCCGCGTGAGTGCTCAGGCACCAGTTGCGCGACCATCGAAAAGCCGAGTGCGCTGATCAGCAGCTCGCCAACGGATTGCGCCGCGTAGCCCGCCACCAGCCACCAGGACGACACGATCCCCGCATGCGCCGTGAGGCTTCCGGCGGCATAGAGGAAGAAAGCGAGGGCAATCATGTAGAAGCCTGCGGCGTATTTGCTCGCGATCGAGAAGTCTCCCCCTCGGGTTCTGCCCATGCGTTGATAGAGCCACGCCAGCGGCAGCGCCAGTACGACCAGCCAGAACTGATTGAGATCCTGGAATTGGGCCGGCGCGACCTGAATGCCGCCGATGTGGTGCTCGACGTTACGCAGGGCAAAGAGCGTGAGGGAGGTATAGATCTGCTGGTTGTACACCGCCCAGATCGACGACATGACGATGAAGATTATGCAGGCAACGACCCGGTTGCGCTCCTGCCTCCTGCCCGTCACGAGCAGATGCACGAATACATAGACCATGAGAACCACGAATAGGGCGACGACCCCATAGGCGGCGAGGCGGTAGCGGATGACCGCCGACAGCAGGTAGGCGATGAGGAGCGATATGGCGATGACCGCCAGGAGCTTGCGCACTTGCAGCTTGCGGAAGTCCGGCCCCGTGCCGTAGGGGCGAAGGTACCGCTGGAACAGGCCGTAGTTGCAAAGTCCTAGAGTGAGGCCGATGGCGCTGATACCGAAGGCGAGATGCCAGCTGTCGAAGTGCAGGGGGCCGAGCGTGATCATCCAGGTGGGGTGATCCTTGATCCAGGGAGTGAGCAGGATGGAAATGAAGGAGCCGATGTTGAGCGACATGTAGTAGATGGTGAACAGGATGTCGAGCTTGGAATGCTCACCTTCATACAGTCGGGATACCAGGTTGTTGGGGTTGACCTTGAACAAGCCGTTCCCCAGGGCAATGAGGCCCAGCGCAGGGAACAGCGTCTCATCCAATGGAACCGAGAGCAGCAGGTAGCCGAGCCCGAGCGTCACGGCGCCGAGCACCAGGGTCCGGCGCGCGCCCAGCACTCGGTCACCGATGTAGCCGCCCAGCATCGGCATGGAATAGGCGAGGGCGGAGAATGCACCCCAGATGATGTCGGCGCGGGCATCGCCCAGGCCGAGGCGCTCCACCATGTAGAGCACCATGAGTGAGGCGATGCCGTAGTAGCCGAATCGTTCCCAGATCTCGATGAAGAACAGGGCGAAGAATGCCTTGCGGGGATGGCGATCGATCTCTGGGGGGCTCGATGTCATGGCTGGCCTCTACGCTCCGGCTTTCGGAGCACGCAGTGGTGGGCCGCTATTTCGGCGGCGGCCTGTTCTGCTGCAGGAATCCGATCAGATCATCGCCGGCCTCGAGGATGTGGTTGCGCAGCAGCTGCGCCGCCTTGTGCGTCTCGCGGGCCTCGCAATAGTCGAGCAGCTCGGTGTGCTCCTTGATGTTGCGGGCCAGGTCGACGGAGCTGCGTATCTTCAGCTGCATGTGCACGTAGCGGTTGATGTTCTGGTAGACGTTCTCGATGACTGCGAAGAGCTGCCGCTTTTCCGCCGGCTTGTACAGGGTCGTGTGGAATTCCCAGTTGATCTTGGTCCAGGCCGTGGTCTGCGTTCCGCGCTTGTATATCTTCTTCATCGCCTCGTGCAATTGTCTCGCGGTGGCGATATCGGCTTCCGTGAGCCTGGGAATCGCGTGCTCCAGCAGCTCGACTTCGATCAGCGCCCGCAATTCGTACAGCTGCTGAATATCGTCGGTCGACAGCGTGGTGATGGCATATCCGTGATGCCGCACGAGGGTGAGCAGTCCCTCGGCCTCGAGCTGGATCAGCGCCTCGCGGACCGGGCTCAGGCTGACGTTGTATTCCCTGGCGAGGCGCTCCTGGCGAATCATTTCCGCTTCGTCGAACTCGTGGTTCATCAGCCGTTCCCTCATGGAATCGACGATCAGGGCGCTCGTGGTTTTGCGTGACAGCTTGATGGATTTGCTTGCTTTGGCCATCGGAAAATCCCTAGGAACCTCGGGTCAGCGTTTGAGAGCTCGCGCCTGCATGGTGTGTGAGCGTAGTGGTTCCATGCAGCAGCCAATTATGCAGTAAGACGCTGTCCAGTACACACGCCGCACTCTCTGCGAGTCTGCTGCGAGCCCGGACAACGCACCGCTGGTGCGAGTAGCCGCGAACATCCTCGCGGCATGCGATGACGGCCGCACTCGCCGCACCTGCGCGCGCACTCGTCCGTTGCAGGTCATAACCATCTGATTATTAACGGCAGCCCCCGCCTGAACCCTCTCCGGTCATCTTACTCCAGATCATCTGCGGAAAACGATAATTGATTTTCGAAAATATATATGCTGCAATCCGCCGCCGAAAATCATGTGGCGCAATTCCGCTAGAAGAATTCACAGCAGGCTCCCGGACCGTCCGGGAGGTTGCGGCACGTTGCGGGGGCGACGGACCGCATCGAGCCAACCGCCTTCCCCGAAGCGCCCGGATCGTCCGTGCGTCCGGGCGACCGCCGCCTGCATGCAGGGGCCGCGCCACGCAGGCGCATGCGTGGTGGCTGCTGCGTCTCGCGAAGGCAGGGCAGGAGTAATCACGAAGGCCGGCTTCGCACGGGTCCCAGGTCCAATCGGCTTAAACAGCGAACTGCAACCAACGGTTTGAGGGGCAAGAGTTATGGCTAGCAGTCAACGTCCGTGCAAATGGCTCGAGCGCATCATCGGCGGTGCGCTGGCGGTGGTCGTGTCATGCATGTGCGCCGGCGTCCTGCCGGCAGCAGCTCAGCAGCAAGGGGATCAAGGTGGGCAGGGCCCGACCGCAAATGCGGCCGCCGGAGCTGCCGTCGCCGCCGACGCCGGCCCTGCCGCCGCTGCCGATGCCGGCCCGACCGCTCTCACCCAGGTCACCATCATCGGGACCCGCATTCCGCGCACGAGTCTGGAGACGGCGCGCCCCGTGGTCGCCCTCTCGGCGAAGCAGATCCAGGCTACGGGCCTGGTCAACGTCGGCGAAATCCTGCAACACATCACCTCGGCAGGCTCCGCGGTCAATTCCAAGGTCGACGTCGGCGGCAACGGCGAAACCAATCTGGATCTGCGCAACCTCAAATCGAACCGCGTGCTCGTGCTGGTGAACGGCAAGCGCTGGATCACCGGATTGAGCGGGGCGGTCGATCTGGATCAGATCCCCACTTCGGTCATAGAGAGCATCCAGGTTCTCAAGGACGGAGCTTCATCGATATATGGATCGGATGCGATCGCCGGTGTGGTCAACATCATCACGCGCAAGACCTTCGTCGGCGCGGAAGCAAATGCCTACATCGGCGAGTCCAACTACGGCAACACGTGGGACGGTCCGACCAAGCAGTATTCGGCCATGCTGGGATACGGAAACGACAAGGGAAACATCACGTTCGATGCCCAATATCAGCAGAACGATGCGATTCCCGATTGCTCGCGGCCGATCTCCTGCGTGCCGTACTATGGGACGCCGCAGGGAAGCAGCTTCAGCCCGAACGGCCGCTACGAGTTTTACCCGCCGGCGGGCTCGAGCCTGTACGGCGACGCGACGCTTTGCCCGCCGAAGAAGGGGATTCCGTACTGCGATCTCACGACCATCCCGGGAACGCCGGGCAACAGCATTGCCGATTTCAAGCCGTTCACGCCCGCGGATCAATTCAACTACGCCAAGCTCTACGACCTGGTGGCGCCCAACCAGTCCACCGACCTGTACGTGCAGGGAACGTACGATCTCAGCAGCCATGTGACGTTTCACACGACTGCGATGTTCAATCATCATGTGAACGTCGAGTCGTACTCGCCGGTCAATCTGGATATCGGCGGTGGCGGGATCGGATCGCTCATCTCGGCGAGCAATCCGTACAACCCGTTTGGCTTCGACCTGAACTCGAACGTCAGCGCGCCGAGCCCCGGCGTGGCTCAGCTGGTACTGGCGGGCATCCGCATCCTGGCTGGGGGGTATCGGAACTTTACCGCCACGAAGAATACGTACTACTACAACGGCGGCCTGGACGGCAACTTCGATCTTTTCAGCCGGAAGTTCCTCTGGAGCCTGGACTACACGTACGGCGAGGAGCTGGAGTGGGACCTCACTCCGGCCGGCGAGTACAACGTCGAGCGGCTCAACCAGGCATTGGGGCCGGCCAGCGGCTGTCAGACCAGCGATGGCTGCGTGCCCATGAGCTTCTTCGGCAGCGGCGGCATCACGCCCGCGATGCTGAGTTATGTGGGTGCGCAGGAGCAGTCGAGCACGACCGATACGTTGAAAGACTATGAGTTCAATCTGAGCAGCGGTGACGTCCTCGACCTTCCGGGCGGACCCCTCGGATTCAACATCGGGTTCGAATACCGGCAGCTCGCGGGCTCCAATCATCCGGACTCGCTGCAGCAGGCCGGCATCTCGACCGACGGGGCGCAGGCTCCGACCGCCGGCGGGTATTCCGTCAAATCGGAATATGCCGAGCTTGCCGTGCCGCTGCTGCAGAAGCTGCCGCTCGTCAAGGAAATGGACGTGGACCTGGCTGCGCGCTCCTCGCAGTTCTCCTCGTTCGGATCGAATACCACCAAGCAGGTCGGCTTCAGGTGGCAACCCGACGGCCAGACGCTCATCCGCGCGAGCTGGGGTACGGGATTCCGCGCGCCCAACATCCAGGAGCTCTTCCAAGGGCAGACCCAGTCGGCGCCTTTCGTGCTCGATCCGTGTAATGCCGCGCAGCTGACCACCGAGAGCGCGCAGACCTCGGCGAATTGCGCCAAGGCGGGTGTTCCGGTGGGAATCTACACGCAGCCGGTCAGCGGCGAGTTCGATGACGTGACCGTCGGAGGCAACCCGCACGTCAAGCCCGAGAAGTCGACGACGAAGTCGGTCGGCTTCGTGTTCAACCCGAACGCGCTGCCGGGATTCGACGTCAACGTCGATTACTTCGAGATCCAAGTGGATAACCTCATCGATAATTTCGGCGCCCAGAACATCCTGGATGCCTGCTACATCGGTGGCGTGGATCAGTTCTGCAATCTCGTGCAGCGCAACGCCGTCGGTGTCGTCACCGTTCTCGATGACATCGAGACGAATGTCGGCAACATCCAGACCGAGGGATTCGATATCGGGCTCGATTATCGGTTGCATACCCGCATCGGCGAATTCACCGCGCAGTTCCAGACCACCTTCACCACGGAATACAACGAGAGCATCCCGAGCGCCACCGGGGGCCCGCCGCAGGTCTACCATCTTGCCGGCTGGGAGGACGGCACCACGTATTCGAGCTACCCGAAGAACAAGTCGATACTGAGCGTCGACTGGACCCGCAACAACTGGTCGGCGCTGTGGCGCGTGCGCTATATCGGCAGCATGATCGAGAACTGCACGGGCTTCACGCAGTACGGGGTGTGCTCGGATCCGAATTCGGATCACGTCCTGTATACCGGTGTGGGTCTGGTTCCGACGAATCGCCTAGGCTCCACGGTCTACAACGACGCGTCGGTGAGCCTCGCTGTTCCGGCGATCGACTGCAGATTCACGCTCGGCGCCAACAACCTGCTCGGCAGGAACCCGCCGGTCAGCTACTCGGCTCACAATCTCAGCTTCGACCCGACGACCTATGACATTCCCGGAAGGTATGTCTATGCCCGTGTCACGGCGCAGTGGTGAGGGGTAGGACGATGCGCAAGCGCGAGGGGAGATTTCGGCTCGTCCGGCTGGCCGCTCTGCTACCGATACTGTCGCTCGGCACGGTTCCGGCGCACGCGCAGCCGGTGGCGCCGGCGCTCGACATTCCGTTCCGCAACGTCGGGCCGGCGATATCGGGAGGGCGCGTAACGGCGGTGGCGGGAATGCCCGGCAATTACAATGTCTATTACCTCGGCTCGGCCGGAGGCGGGCTCTGGAAGACCGTCAACGGCGGCGACAGTTGGGAGCCCCTTTTCCAGCACGGGCCATCGGGCTCGATCGGTGCGATAGAGCTCTCGCCCAAGGACCCGCAAACCCTCTGGCTGGGCACGGGTGAGAGCGATCTGCGCAACCATGCCATCGATGGGGACGGTCTCTTTCGGTCGAGTGACGGCGGCAAGACCTGGCAGGAGATGGGGTTCAGACATACCGGCCAGATCGCGAGCATCACCGTAGATCCGGACGACCCGAACATCGTTCTCGTCGGGATCCTGGGGCATACGACGGGGCCGAATGCGCAACGGGGAGTGTTCCGGACGAGTGACGGCGGCCGGATCTGGAAGAAGGTCCTGTACGTGAATTCGACGACCGGGTGCATACAGATCGTCAGGGTGCCAGGCAGCCCCAAAGTCCTCTTCGCCGCGATGTTCCAGATCATCCGCTACCCGTGGCTCACGATCGAGGCGGGAACCGGCAGCGGGCTCTACCGCTCGACGGACGGCGGGGTGAGCTGGCAGAAGCTCACGCGCGGGTTGCCCTCCGGGCCACTCGGCCGGATCGGCATTGCCGTGGCCCCAAGCAATCCGAAGCGCGTGTACGCCATGATTTATGCCGAGCACGGACGCTTGTGGACGAGCGATGACCAGGGCGACAGCTGGTCGTTCGTCAGTAACAACCATGCGCTGGCGGCGCGGCCGTTTTACTTCACCTCGTTCGCGGTATCGCCCGAGAATGAGAAGAAGCTCTACATTGGCGCTCTGGATTTCACCGAGTCCGACGATGGCGGGAAGACCATCCATCAGATCGATCCAGGCATGCACGGGGACCATCACGCGCTCTGGGTCGATCCCGAGAACGGCGAGCATGTCCTCGATGGCAACGACGGCGGCGGATTCGAGACCAACGATGGCGGCGGGCACTGGCGGGCATTCAAGAACGTGCCCATCGGCCAGTATTATGCGGTGAGTGCCACTCCGACCCGCGACGGAACGCCCTATATCATTTGCGGTGGACTTCAGGACAACGAAGGATGGTGCGGTCCGTCCAGCAGTCTGGACACGGAAGATCTGAACAACCTCGACTGGAAGTCCGTCGTCGGCGGCGACGGCAACTACGTCGTGCCCGCGCCGAGCGATCCCACCATCATCTATACGACCGCCGCCACGGTCTCATCCGGCGCGTTCTACCGCTATGACATGAAGACCGGCCTGGCGGTCTACCACCGTCCTTACTGGTGGGTCGACAATGAGCTGGGGCCGGAGAACATGAAGTACCGGTTCGCGCTTCCGGCGCCGCTGGCGGTTTCCATGACCGATCCCGATACGGTCTATTTCGGCTCGAATGTCGTATTCAAGACGACGACGGGCGGCAGGGAATGGCGCGCAATCAGTCCGGACCTGACGCGAAACGACAAGAGCCTGCAGAAGCAGACCGGCAAGGCGCCGATCGCCGTCGAATACACGACGGTCGTCGATACGATCCTCTCGATCAGCATTGCGCGGACCGATCCCAAGGTGATTTGGGCGGGCACCGATGACGGCTTCGTCTGGGTGACCCGGGATGATGGCGGGCACTGGAGCAATGTGCGCCCCAAGCTCGCGGGTGTGCCGAAGTGGGGCCGCGTTTATCAGGTCGGGGTATCGCCTTTCGATGCCGGCAGCGCCTACATCGCGATGGATGGCAGCCGGGTCGATGACCGCAGGATATACGTCTACAGGACCCACGACTATGGCAAGACCTGGCGGCAGATCACGCACGGACTGCCGGCCGATGTGCCGGGGCACGTGGTCCGCGAGGATCCCGACAGGAAGGGCCTCTTGATCCTGGGCACCGATACGAACCTGTACTACTCGCTGGATGATGGCGCGAACTGGTCATTGCTCAGCAAGGAGTTTCCGACGACGCCCGTGTGGGACATGCATTTCGTCAAGGGACAGCACGCCCTGGTCGTGGCCACGCACGGGCACGGCCTCTTCACCTTCGACAACCTGCGGCCGCTCGAGGAAGCAGGCGGGACATCGGGGAAGGCGTTCCACGCGTTCAGCCCGGCGCCCGGTACGCTGTTTCATCTGCAGCGCATCGGACTGCCGGACATTCCTTACTACAGCGTTCCGAACGTACCAGCCGGGGTCCGGGTCTCCTATTACATCGAGCAACCTACGGCAAGAACGGTCGAGTTCGTCATCAGGAATGCACTGGGGGAGACGGTCGCCGTGCGGCACGGCCCGGCGCATGCGGGGCTCAATGAGTTCGCCTGGAATCTGAGGTACGACGGCCCGACGGAGCTCGATTTCGAGCAGCCCGCGTACACCCCGGAAAGAAAACGGATTCCGTACGGACCGCTCGTCTCACCGGGCAACTACGGCATCGATGTCGTCTACGGCGGCGCAACGCAGCATCTGAACGCGGTGGTCCGGCCCGATCCGCGGCTGCACATCGCGGCCAGCCAGATGCGCACCTACACCCGGTACGCGCTCGAGCTGAGAAGCGAGGTGACCGCGCTCGACCGGATGCTCAACCAGATCGTCGCGGAACGTGACGGTATCGCCCGACTGGTTTCTGCAGGCGGGAATGGCGCCGGCGTGCGGCAGGCACGCAGCCTCGATGCGCAGCTGCATAGCCTCGAGGAGCAGGTCTACGATCCGGAAATCCAGCACGATGCGGGCGAGGACATGCTGCATGCGCTGTTCCGCACTCACGGCAAGCTCACTCGTCTCTTCTACGTGGTCTCGTTCAGCTACTACGAGCTGCCGGATCCGTCGATGCTGCAGGCAATGCATATCGTGAGGCAGCAGCTCGATGCCGCGCTGCGCGGGTACAACCATCTCGCAGCCACGGAAATCCCCGCATTGAACCGGGCGCTCGCGGGCGCTGGGATGCAGCCGGTAGGGGGCATGTCCGAGATCAGCATCGATGCCGGGAAGTGACTTCTCTTTATTCAGGAACGAGCCCATGCATTACCGTACCCGGAGACCCACTCGAGCGCTGCCCGTCGTTCTGATGGCCTTGTCGGCGCTGTCGGCAAGCCTCGTATGTACGGCGGCAGGCAAGGGCGCCTCGACATCCCAGTCGGCCGAGATAAACCCGGATGCGGCCATTACGCAACATACGGTGAAGATGGGAAATGCGACCATTCGCTACACGGCTGCCGCCGGCAAGATCACGTTGCGGGACGATGCCGGCAAGCCCATCGCCACGATGTCCTATGTGGCGTATACCGAGAATGGGGTCGCGGAGAGCCAACGCCCGGTGACCTTCGTTTGGGGCGGCGGCCCGGGCTCGACTTCAACGGGGCTGCAGGTGGTCGGTTTCGGTCCCAAGCTGGTCATGACGGCGGACGCGGCACATACGGCGCCGGCCCCGTACAGGATCGTGGACAACCCCTACTCGCTGCTGAACGTCACGGATCTGGTCTTTCTCGAGGAGGTGGATACGGGATACGGCCGGCTCCTCGGTCAGTCGAAGATCAGTCAATTCGCCGGTGTCGATCAGGATGCGGCGGCGTTCACTCAAGCCATCATCCGGTACCTGAATGCCAATAACCGGTGGAATTCGCCGAAGTACCTCATGGGCAACAGCTACGGTACGACCCGCGATGCCGTGGTGGCCAACGATCTGCAGGAAGCCGGCGCGGATCTCACGGGCGTCGTATTGATCTCGACCGTCCTCAATTTCGAGACCCTCGGGTTCGATTCCGGCAACGACCTGCCCTATGTGTTGTTCCTGCCGACTTATGCGGCGCTCGCCCACTATCATCACGCCCTGGCGGCGAATTTCGAGTCCATGCCGGTCGAGCAGTTCCTCCCTGAAGTGCAGTCTTTCGCCGCGGGCGAGTATGCGCACTTTCTCTTGCAGGGCGATGCCGCAACCGCGCCGGAGCGTCAGAGCGTGGTGCAGAAGCTGGCTCGGTATACGGGACTCAGCCCCGGCTACATCGAGCAGAGCGATTACCGCATCCGGCCGGGCAACTTCAGAAAGGAGCTGCTGCTGGCGCGCAATCAGGTGATCGGACGCATGGACGGCCGGTTCCTCGGCATGGACCATGACCGGGTGAGCGGCACTGCCGAATACGACCCGCTCGAGCCGGCCATCGGGGGTCCCTATACCGCGGCAATGAATTATCTGCTGCACAATTTCCTGAATTACCGCCTCACCGACATCTATCGGTCGAGCTGCTACGGCGTTTGTGTCTGGGATTGGCACAGACTGAACAACCGCCGCGATTTCGGCTTCAGACAGGGTTATGCGGACGTGTCCGTGGACCTGCGCGAGGCGATGATCGCCAATCCGCAGCTCAAGCTCTTCGTGTCCTGCGGCTACTACGATCTGGCGACCCCGTATTTTGCCTCCACGTATACCTACGATCATCTGAATATCGGGGAACTGAAGAAGAACATCACCATCAAGTATTATGCATCCGGACACGTGAGCTACCTGCGCCCCGAGACCCACGCGCGGATGTATGAAGATCTGGAGGCTTTCTATCGCAAGGGCTCCTGAGGGCTGGGCGTCGAGCGCTCCGTGCGGTGTGTTTTTTTCGGAAGATCGGCGGAGGAATTGTCGTGAAGATTCGAGACATGAATTGGAGCCAGGTCGAGAGCTATCTCGAGAAGGACGACAGGGCCGTGCTTCCGATCGGCAGCACCGAGCAGCATGCCCAACTCAGCCTCTGTGTCGATTACATCCTCTCCGAGCGGGTGGCGGTCGAGGCGGCGGACCCGCTGCAGGTGCCCGTTTTCCCGGGCCTGCCTTACGGCATTACCCCTTACTTCATGGGGTACCCCGGCACGGTCAGCATCAGGGTCGAGACCTACCTCGATCTGATCCGGGACGTATTGGACAGCCTGGTCACCCACGGCTTCAGGCGCATCGTGATCGTCAACGGGCACGGTGGGAATTCGCCCGCTCACTCCTTCATCGGTGATTGGATGCGCGCGCAGAGCGGTGTTGCCGTCAAGTTTCATAATTGGTGGAGTGCGCCGGGGACCTGGAAGAAGGTCACGGAGCTCGATCCGGTCGCATCGCATGCCTCGTGGATGGAGAACTTTCCGTGGACGCGCCTGGCAGGCGTTCAGTCTCCGCAGGTCCAGAAGACGAAGATCGACCCCAAGCTCGTGCATTCCCTGTCTCCGGCCGAGGCGAGGGAATACCTGGGCGACGGGAATTTTGGCGGATACTACCAGCGACCCGACGAGGACATGCTGGCGTTATGGCGGATCGGGGTCGAGGAGACTCGCGAGGTGATTGCGAATAACTGGCCGCGATGAGCGATTCAGCAATATTGATCGTCGGCGCCGGCGCAATGGGCGGGACGATTGGCGCGCATCTCGTGCGCAGCGGTCATGACGTAGTGTTCGTGGACCGGACCGCGGACCACGTTAGCAGGATGCGCCGAGCGGGGTTGGCGATCACCGGCCCGCTGGCACAATTTACCGTGCCGGCGAAGGCGAGCACTCCGGAAGAGCTCGAGGGACGATACGACCGGGTGTTGCTCTGTGTGAAGGCGCAGGATACCGAAGCAGCGACCGGCATGCTCGCTGCGCACCTGGC
>DASRDO010000009.1:0-2246 GCA_035652555.1 Steroidobacteraceae bacterium
TCAAGCGGAGACAGCCCGCGCTATCCAGCGCCGTCGACAGGAGCATCTGACATGAAGATCGAGGACGTGCGCCGCTCAGCCTACGCGATGCCGCTGACCAATCCGGCATTTCCGCGAGGGCCCTATCGATTCTTCGACCGAGAGTATCTGGTCATCACCTACAGGACCGAGCTGGATGCACTCCGGGCGGTGGTTCCCGAGCCGCTGGAGGTGATCGAGCCGATCGTGAAATACGAGTTCATCCGCATGCCGGACTCGACCGGCTTCGGCGACTACACCGAATCGGGCCAAGTGATCCCGGTCCGCTTTCGCGGCGAGAAGGGCGTTTACGTGCACGCCATGTACCTCGACGACGATGCGCCGATCGTCGGCGGCCGAGAACTGTGGGGTTTTCCAAAGAAACTGGCGCAACCGAAGATCACGCACGAGGGCGAGGTCATCGTGGGCACGCTCCATTATGGACAGGTGCTCTGCGCCACCGCGACCATGGGCTACAAGCACCGCCCGGCAGACAAGGGGCATACCCTGGCCGCGATGCAAGAGCCCAACTTCCTCCTCAAGATCATTCCGCACGTCGATGGCAGTCCACGCATCTGCGAGCTCGTGCTACCACCTCGAGGACGTGAGCATCAAGGAAGCCTGGAGCGTGCCGGCCGAGCTGCAGCTCTTTCGGCACGTGATCGCTGACGTCGCCCGGCTGCCGGTGCTCGAGATCGTTTCCGGACACCACTTCGTCGCGGACTTGACACTCGGCTATGGGGAGGTCGCATTCGACTATCTGGCCAAAACCACAAGGGCCTAAAAGGGGTGCGGGCGCTCGTCTTCCCTCCAGTGAGCTCTCGGAGGGTTTGGGCGACCCCTCCCGATGGTCGGGTCACGCTCTCCTGCGCCCGGGGCGCAGCCGAGCCGCTCTGCGTCTCGGCCCTTCGGGTGTCGATCGTTGCCGCGGAGCGCGTGGCAAGGTCCGGCGCTCCTTCCACGCGGCCGGCCCGGGTTCGCACCCCTTCCCCCATCATCTTCCTCCCGTGCTCCTAGCCGTCAAGGACAAGCCCAGCGGGACAAGCCCTGCGGGCGCGCTTCGCGCGTCCTTGACCGCTCCTGCGCGCGGAAGGAAGAGGCTTGGCATCGGCGATGACGCGGACTGGCTACTAGACCAGAAAGTACAGAGTGTGCGGCCCGTGCCCTTGACACGACCACCCACCATCAAAGAACGATCCCTTCTCCGAGTCGATCCCGGCCGTGAAGCTCCAACAGCAGCCGCACATGTCATCCGTTGCCCCCGAGCGTGACATGCGTAGCGTCGAATGGATGAGTCGATCCCGAACACACGCCTACACTTTTTCGGCCGGGAGAGTGGCCCGCTCATTGGCGGTTCTCGTCAGGAGCGGGCGCAAGCGAGCCATCTCTGCGACCACGAAATCGCAGAACGCGCGCACGCGGGGCGTGCGCTTCAGGTCCGCGTGGATGACCAGATAGAGCTTGGTGTCGATCTCGGGGATCGACTCCAGCACCGGCTCGAGGCCGTCCTCCGATCCGCCCAGCAGAATCGGCAACGGCGCCAATCCGGCGCCTGACTTTACGGCTGCCAGCACACCCAGCATCGAATGGCCGCGGATCGCGATCGTTGCGTTCGGTGCCACGGAGCGGAGCCAGCGCGCCGCGTGATTGTCGGCAAGCTCGCCGGCGAACTCGATGATCGCGTGCTGGTCCAGATCCTCACGCCGCTGAGGCCGGCCGTGGCGCTCGATGTACGACTGGCTCGCGAAAACAGCCCACGGGCAATCGGCGATCCTGCGCGCAATGAGCTGGTCGTCGCCCGGTTCATGGATGCGCAGCGCGACTTCGGCCTCTCCCTTGGCCAGATCGAGCCGGCGATCCGTCATGATGAGGTCGACGCGCAGCTCCGGGTGCTTCCGGCGGAAAGCCTCGATCACCGGAGCAAGCAGCCGCGACGCCATCCCCTCCGGACAGGTCACCCGCAGCGTACCCATCAGCTCCTTCCCCGCCGACACGAGCTGCCGCTGAAACGCCTCCACGGATCGCTCGACGTCGACCGCGTGCGGAAAGAGGGCCTTGCCGAGCTCGGTGAGGCGGTAGCCCGTCGGATGATGCTCGACGAGCTTACGGTCGACGCGCTCTTCGAGCGCGGCGAGGCGCCGCTGCACCGTCGGCTGGCTGACGCCGAGGACCTTCGCCGCCGACAGCGTGCTGCCTTCGCGCGCGACCGCCAGCAGGTAGCGCAGGTC
>DASRDO010000010.1:0-2626 GCA_035652555.1 Steroidobacteraceae bacterium
TTGGCACCTCGATGTCGGCTCATCACATCCTGGGGCTGTAGCCGGTCCCAAGGGTATGGCTGTTCGCCATTTAAAGTGGTACGTGAGCTGGGTTTAAAACGTCGTGAGACAGTTTGGTCCCTATCTACCGTGGGCGTTGGACGTTTGAGGGGGGCTGCTCCTAGTACGAGAGGACCGGAGTGGACGTAGCTCTGGTGTACCGGTTGTGACGCCAGTTGCATTGCCGGGTAGCTAACTACGGAAGAGATAACCGCTGAAAGCATCTAAGCGGGAAACTTGCCCCGAGATGAGATGTCCCGGGAGGTCAACTCCCCTGAAGGGTCGTTGCAGACCACAACGTTGATAGGCCGGGTGTGGAAGGGCGGTAACGCCTTGAGCTAACCGGTACTAATTGCCCGTGCGGCTTGATCCTATAGCCTTGTGCATCGACCTCGGGACTGAGGACTCAGGACTGAGGGCTGAGCCAAAGGCAAGGGCGCAGTGCTTGCCCGATCTTTATTCCCCGACTTCTTCCCCATTTGGTCAGAGCCAAGGACACACAGCTTTGCTTGGCGGCCATAGCGAGGTGGTCCCACGCCTTCCCATCCCGAACAGGACCGTGAAACGCCTCCGCGCCGATGATAGTGCGAGGTATATCGCGCGAAAGTAGGTCACCGCCAGGCACCCCACATGAAAAGGCCCGCCCTCTCAAGGGGGTGGGCCTTTCTATTCGGGCTTCTTGACCGGCGACCGACTGGAGCTACGACAAGACGCCCGCATCCTGTTGCTTTCCTGCACAGGCACGAATCCCGGAGCGCTCCCAACGGCGCGGCTGGAACGAAAGTAGCTCACCGCAGCCCCTCTCGGAGCGCGCATCGGCGCCTTTCTCCGGCGTGAATTTTCACTCGCCACACCCTGCAATAGTTACGCGATTCGCGGGCTCCCCGCGCCTACTCTGGAACCGTGAGCGATGTGCTCACGATTTCCACCAACGTGAGGAGAGTGCCATGAATGCGAAACTGATCCTTGCAGTGCTGCTGACCGTTGCCGCGATTCCCGTCTCCTACGCCGATCACTACGGCCGTTCGAGCGAGAGCTCCACCTTCGCTGTCGGGCCGCAGGTGAATGCGGACTCCAGTGTCACCCGCCTGGGTCGCGCGAGCACCGACATCGGCCCCGCCGCAAACAAGCAGCAAGTGAAGAGCCAGGTTGCGGACGCTATGAGCAAGCTCGGCCGGGCCTGAGCGCGGCACGAGCGCTGAACGTCAGCCACCAAGCCACCCGTCGCGACGAGCGTCGGGTGGCTTTTCGTTGCGCGCCGCGCGTGGCTTGCCGCTTCCGAAGATTGGGGGCAGACTCAGCGCGAGCCATACGCCGACGTCCCGGAGCGCGCGCCCATGAGCACGGCAACCGAGCACGATCAACCGGTCTACTCCCTGCCGGAGTCGTCGCTGGCGGCGCTGGCCGGCTGCGGAACGGTCAAGGCCTTTCCGAAGAACACCATCCTGGTCAACGAAGGCGACCGCGGCGACACCCTGTTCGTCATCCTCTCTGGTAGGGTCAAGATCTACCTCGCGGACGAGGAGGGCAAGGAAGTCCTGCTCAGCACCCTGGGTCCGGGCGAATATTTCGGCGAGATCATGCTCGACGACGGGCCGCGATCCGCCACCGTGATGACGCTCGAGCCGAGCAAGTTCGCGGTGGTCACGCGCAGCCAGTTCAAGGAATTCCTCGCGCTGCATCCGGAAGCCGCATTCGACGTCATCCGCAGCCTCATCCGGCGCGTGCGCGCGCTCACCAGGACGGTGGGAAATCTCGCGCTGCTCGATGTCTACGGACGCGTGGCCAAGCTGTTGCTCGAGCTCGCCACCGACGAGGGCGGCGTGCTGGTCGTCGGGGAGCATCTCACCCAGCAGGACATCGCGAGCCGGGTAGGATGCTCGCGCGAGATGATCAGCCGCATCCTGAAGGACCTGCGCATCGGCGGCTATATCAGGATGGACGGCGAACGGATGGTCATTGCCAAGAAACCGCCGCGCGCCTGGTGAGCGGGCACAGCGGCGCGCGCAGAATCAGTACGCGTCGGCGTTCGCTGATGTCGCTGCGGTGATCCGGCTCGCGGGCGCCGTCGTGCAAACCGCCTCGATCAGCGCCGCGTCGCCGAAGTTCTTTTCGCTCCGGAAGTACGCCGCGCCGCGGGAGCGGCCGGACCAAAGCGCGCCGCCCTGCGCCAGGTTGCCGGCATACAGCGTCCACTCGACGATTCGCAGTCGGCGCAGATCGCAGTCCATCGCATACAAAGCCGCCATCGAGCGGTGCGCGATCCATTCTCCCTCGAACAGGTTCAGTCGCGTCCCGTCGTAATCTCGCAGCACCCGCGCGAAGACTTCCACTCCGTCGCGGCGGACACTGCTCTCCGCCAGCCGCACCGACTCGGTGTCGTTCGCCGCGACGGTCTGCCAGCTTTCGGCGATCGCCGGTGCGCTGGAAATCAGGCCCAGCATGACGAGCATTGATCCGGTTTTCATGGCCGTCTCCCTGGAAGGAATCGCTGGAGATCAACCTACGCGGCGTGCGCCGCGCGATCGCGTACGCATTCCCGGAATCGCGCGTGAACTATTCACCCATCCACTCGCTCGGTGCGCGG
>DASRDO010000011.1:0-11376 GCA_035652555.1 Steroidobacteraceae bacterium
CGGTCTACGGCGCCCGACCCCTGAAGCGGGCCATCCAGCAGCAGATCGAGAATCCGCTCGCGCAGCGCATCCTGAAGGGGGAATTCGCCCCCGGCGACCGGGTCCGTGCCACGGTACGCGACGGAGAGATCGTCTTCAACAAGGTGGCCTGAGCGCGGTAGATCGTTGGCTATAATGGCGCAACGGGGGGCCTGCGGGCACCCCACCCACACACCTACAACTCATCGCCATGCCGTTCTACGAATACGAGTGCCAGAGCTGCAAGTTCTACACCGAGCTGATGCAGAAGATCAGCGATCCGCCGCTCACCAAGTGCCCCTCCTGCGGCAAGCGGACCATGCAGAAGCTGGTGTCCGCACCGGTATTTCGCCTGAAAGGGAGCGGCTGGTACGAGACCGACTTCAAGTCCGACAAGGAGAACAAGCGCAATCTCGCCGCGGACCGCGAGGAGCCCAAGCCCGCCGCCGAGGAACCGAAGGCGGAGGCCAAGGCCCCCGCCACCGAGAGCGCGGCAAAGCCTGCGGAGCCCAAGGCCCCGAGCATCACGACCTCCGTCTCTGCTGGCGCGCCCAAGCGGCGCCCCGCAGCCGCACCGAAGCGCCCGGCTGCGGCGAAAGCGGCCGCGCGTCCGGCGTCGTCCTCGCGGGCCAAAGCAAAGCCTGCGGCCCGGGGAAAGGCTACGAAGCGCGGCTCGAGGCGGTGAGGCGTTGAGCGTCCCCGCGGTAGACAAAGCCGCTCCGGCCCTTCCGACCGGCCCGGGCACCCCGAAGAAAAAGGGCTCGCCGCTGCGGCGCTATCTGGTCTCGGGCGTCCTCGTCTGGCTGCCGATTGCCGCCACCCTGTGGGTGGTCGGGTTCCTCTTCGGCATCGCCGATAAGACGCTGCTCCTCTTTCCGCTGCCCGCGGGATACCAGCCGCGGGGGCTCATGGGCCTCCTGCTGCCGGCGATCGGGGCGGTCTTTGCCTTCGTCGTGCTCCTCCTCACCGGGATTCTCGCCACCAACCTCATCGGCCGGCGCCTGCTCGTGTGGGGCGAGGAGCTGCTGCACCACATCCCCATAGTGGGCACCGTGTACGGCGGGGTGAAGAGCTTCGCCGAAAGCGTCTTTTCCCAGTCGAATTCCTTCCGCAAGGTCGTGATGGTCGAGTACCCGCGGGAAGGCGTCTGGAGCCTCGGGTTCCTGACCGCCGAGGACGTTCCCGAAGTCACTCAGAAGACTGGTGAGCCTCACGCCTGCGTCTACATCTCCGCTGCGCTCAACGCCACCGGCGGCTTCCTCGCCATCCTGCCGCGCCGCCGGATCGTGGAGCTCGACATGACGGTCGATGCCGCCATGAAGATGATCATCACCTGCGGGGTGGTCGTCCCTCCCGCCCCGGATCGCAAGCCCGAGCTCGCCAAGCCCGCCGCTTGAATTTCAGGCGGCCGCCCGCCCTTGAGCGGCAGCGCTCATCCGAAAGAGCCCCATGAAAGCGATGCGACTCTCGGCCCCTGGCTCTCCTCTTCGGCTCGACGAGGTTGCGCTGGGGCCGGTCGGTGAGCACCAGGTCCGCATCCGGGTAGAGGCCTGCGGCGTGTGCCGCACCGACCTGCACCTCCTCGATGGCGAGCTGCCCCGCATCCACTATCCCATCACTCCCGGCCACGAGATCGTGGGGAGGGTGGCCGAGGCGGGCGCGTCGGTCACTCGCTTTCGCGGCGGCGAGCGGGTGGGTGTCCCCTGGCTCGCGCAGGCCTGCGGACTCTGCCGCCATTGCCGTGCCGGCGAGGAGAACCTCTGTGAGTATGCCCGCTTCACCGGCTACTCGGTCGATGGGGGCTATGCGGAGCAGGTCATCGCGGATGCTCGCTTTTGCTTCCCGCTGCCGCTCGATGCGCCTGCCGCGGAGCTGGCGCCGCTCCTTTGCGCGGGCCTCATCGGCTATCGCGCCTACCGGGCCGCCGGCAGCGGCACGAATCTCGGCCTCTACGGTTTTGGTGCGGCTGCACACTTGCTCGCTCAGGTAGCCCGTGCCCAGGGCCGCCGCGTCTTCGCCTTCACCCGTCCCGGCGACCTGCAATCCCAGGCGTTCGCGCGTGAGCTCGGCGCCGTCTGGGCGGGCAATTCCGATGCGCCGCCACCGGATCCTCTGGATGCGGCCATTCTCTTTGCACCCGTGGGTGCCCTGGTGCCTGTCGCGCTTGCGGCTGTCCGCCCCGGCGGACGGGTCGTCTGCGCGGGCATCCACATGAGCGACATCCCTCGCTTTCCCTATCCGCTTCTCTGGGGCGAGCGCTCCTTGAGCTCCGTCGCCAACCTCACTCGTGCCGACGGTGAGGAGTTTCTGGCGCTCGCCGGGCAACTCGCGCTCAAAGCGACCGTCGAGCCCTTCCCGCTGAGCGAGGCCAATGTGGCCCTCGAGCGGCTGCGCAAAGGCGCGCTGCAGGGCGCCGCGGTTCTGGTTGCGGCCCCCCGGGGTGCTCCGTAACATCGCCCGCCCTATGCGTACACATTACTGCGGACAGGTCGACGAGAAGCTGGTCGGACAGACGGTCGAGGTCGCGGGCTGGGTACACCGGCGCAGGGACCATGGCGGGATCATTTTCGTGGACCTGCGCGATCGCGAGGGCCTGCTGCAGATCGTCTTCGACCCTGATGCCGCGGAAGTTTTCCGTGAGGCGGAGCGGCTGCGCAACGAGTTCGTCATCCGCGTCAAGGGGCGCGTCCGTGAGCGTCCGGCCGGGACTGTGAACACCAATCTGTCTTCCGGCCGCGTGGAGCTGCTGGCCGGTGAGCTCGAGCTGCTCAACCGCTCTGAGCCTTTGCCTTTCCAGCTCGATGAGCAGGTCGGAGAAGAGGTCCGTCTCAAGTACCGCTATCTCGACCTCCGTCGCGAGGTCATGAATCAGCGTCTGCGGTTGCGGCACCGGCTCACACGTGCGATGCGCGGCTTCCTCGATGGGCATGGCTTCATCGATCTCGAGACGCCGATGCTGACGAAGGCGACGCCGGAAGGCGCGCGTGACTATCTCGTCCCGAGCCGCACTCACCCCGGCAAGTTCTTCGCCTTGCCGCAGTCGCCACAGATCTTCAAGCAGCTGCTGATGATGGCGGGCTTCGACCGGTACTACCAGATCGTGCGCTGCTTTCGCGACGAGGACCTGCGCGCCGATCGGCAGCCCGAGTTCACGCAGCTCGACGTCGAGACCTCATTCCTGACGCAGACGCAGATCATGGAGCTGATGGAAGCACTGACGCGCCATTTCTTCGAGGAGGTGTTGGGTGAGGCGCTGCCCGATCCCTTTCCGCGCATGACGTTCGCCGAGGCGATGCGCCGCTATGGCTCCGACAAGCCCGACCTGCGCGTTCCGCTCGAGCTCGCCGACGTGGCCGATCTCGTCAAGGACTGCGATTTCAAAGTGTTCGCAGGTCCCGCCAAGGACCCGAAGGGCAGGGTGGCGGCGTTGCGCGTACCGGGTGGCGGCGCGATGCCGCGCTCAGCCGTCGATGGCTACACCGAGTTCGTCGGGCGCTACGGAGCGAAGGGGCTCGCCTACATCAAGGTCAACGAGCGCTCCCGCGGCCGCGATGGCCTGCAGTCGCCCATCATCAAATTCCTCAGCGATGCGGCGATTGCGGGAATTCTCGAGCGGACGGGGGCGGCCGACAACGACCTCGTCTTCTTCGGCGCCGACAGCGCGAAGGTGGTCTCGGATGCGCTCGGGGCGCTGCGCCTCAAGATCGGCCACGACCTGAAGCTCGTGCAGCAGGGCTGGCGGCCGCTGTGGGTGGTCGACTTCCCGATGTTCGAATGGGATGGCGATGAGCGGCGCTGGGTGGCAATGCATCATCCCTTCACCGCGCCCAGGATCGACGATCCGGCCGCGCTGCGTGCGGATCCCGAGAAGGCGCTCGCCAAGGCCTACGACATGGTGCTCAACGGGTCGGAGATCGGCGGCGGCTCGGTGCGTATCCATCGCCAGGAGATGCAGTCGACGGTGTTCGATCTTCTCGGCATCGGCTCTGAGGAGGCGACGCGCAAGTTCGGCTTCCTGCTCGATGCCCTGAAGTTCGGCGCGCCGCCCCACGGCGGCATCGCCTTCGGCGTCGACAGGCTCGCCATGCTGATGGCCGGTGCCGACAGCATCCGCGAGGTCATCGCCTTTCCGAAGACCCAGACTGCAGCCGACCCACTTACCGATGCACCGACGGAGATCGGCGAGGCGCAGCTTCGCGAGCTTCACATCCGTGTGCGGCCGCCGCCGCAGGCCTAGCTCATTGAGTGCCACGCCACGTGGCGCATTTCTTGGTACTGTCGGTGAAGCGGCTGTGTTCGCAATCGGTGGGCCGGCTGCTGCGTCATGAAAGATGCCGTTGCGCAACACGTGGTATATGTCCACGGGCTGTGGATGCCCGGCGGCGAGTCGCTGTTGCTCGCGCACCGCCTGCAGCGCGAGTTCGGTTTCCAGGTGCACGCATTTCCCTACTCGGCGGGAACCCTGGGCATGCGGGAGATCACCGCGAGCCTGCAGAGCTTCGTGCGCTCTCTCGACGTGCCCGCGGTGCACTTCCTGGGCCACAGCCTCGGCGGCCTCGTCATCTACCGCTTTCTCGAGCGCTATCCCGAGCAGCCTCCCGGTCGTGTGGTGTTCCTCGGCACCCCCTGTCTCGAGAGCCGCGCGGCAGTAGGGGCTGCGCGCCTGCGGTTCGTGAGCACGCTCATGGGGCCGTCGGTTGCCGACGAATTGCTGCGTCCGCGCGAGCGCAGCTGGACGTTCGGCAGGTCGCTGGGGATCATCGCCGGCAGCCAGTCCCTTGGACTCGGACAGTTCCTCGCGGGGTTCGACGAGGAGTGTGATGGCACGGTAGGAGTCAGCGAGACGCGCCTTCCGGGCGCGAGGGATCACATCATACTGCCCGTCAGTCACCTCGGGATGTTGGTATCGCCGCGCGTGGCGCGCGAGACGGGACTGTTCCTGACGAACGGGCGGTTTTCGCTCAGGTGAGCGCGGAGCTCGGGGTTCGCTGCAGTCTGAGACGGCTCACTCAAATGCAGCGCAAGCGCTGTTCCGCCATAAAGTGTGAATTCATCAGGTATGCAGGACAGCTCCTCCCAGAGGCGCCGCTGCCCCTTCGGCAGCACGTCGAGATGAGGTGAAAATTCCAGCATATGCGGCACTCATCAAGCTGCAGCAATACCATCCAAACAAAGCATGCAACGAACTGAGGGCGCCGAGACATGTCCGGGACTTCAGTGGCTTGGATTAGTCCAGCGATAGAGTCTTCGCCATGCAGACCGCGGTGGCCGGGCAGAGCGCGCGGAATTCCGCGCTCTCGCGCACGGCCGGGGGGACGTCGCTGCGCTCCTTTGCGCTGTAGCCCAGCCGCTCGAAGAAATCCCGAGCGGTCAGGGTGAGGAGGATGAGCTCATCGATGCGGGCAGTGCGCGCGCGTCTCTCCAGCTCCTCGACGATGAGTCGGCCCACACCCGAGCCGCGCGATTGTGCCTCGACGGCCACCGAGCGAACCAGCGCCGCGCTGCCGAAATGCTCGAGGGCACCGATGCCGATGATCTGCCCGCCGTGAGCGGCAACGACGAACTCGGGGCGGGCGGTGCTCAGATCGCCGGTGGGTAAGCCGCTGCGCGCGAGCAGGTCATGGATGACTTCGGCCTCGTCAGTCGTTGCGGTGCGCAGCGTGAGTTTGGCATTGGCATTCATCTTGGATGCCTCTCAATCGAGCAGCTTTCTCAGCCGATAGAGGGTTTCGAGCGCCGCCTTGGGAGTCAGCTCGTCGGGATCGAGCGCGGCCAGTGCCACGCGCACCGGGTCGGGCGGCGACTGCGTCGGCGTGGGTGCGAACAGCGGCAGCTCCTTTTGCGCTTTGTTGGCATCGCGCTTCCCGCGGCCTGTTGCGTCCGGCCTGTCCCGCTGCGACTCGAGCGCCTCGAGGTAACGCCGGGCCTGACCGATGACATCGCGCGGTACGCCGGCGAGCTGCGCGACCTGAAGCCCATAGCTGCGGCTGGCGGGTCCCTCTTTCACCGAGTGCAGGAACACGATGCCGTCGCCGTGCTCTGTGGCATCCAGGTGCACGTTGGCGCAGCCTTCCACTTCGGAGGCGAGGCTGGTCAACTCGAAATAGTGTGTCGCGAACAGGGTGAAGGACTTGAGACGGGTGGCAATGTGATGTGCCATCGCCCACGCCAACGATAGTCCGTCGAACGTGCTCGTGCCGCGTCCGATCTCATCCATCAGAATGAGGCTGCGGGCGGTGGCGTTGTGCAGGATGTTGGCCGCTTCGGTCATCTCCACCATGAAGGTGGATCGCCCTCCCGCAAGGTCGTCAGCGGCGCCGATGCGCGTGAAGATGCGGTCGATGGGGCCGATCACAGCCCGATCGGCCGGCACGTAGCTGCCGAGGTGCGCCAGGATCGTGATGAGCGCCGCCTGACGCATGTAAGTCGACTTGCCGCCCATGTTGGGGCCGGTAATGATGAGCATGCGCCGGGACGAGTCGAGCTCGAGGTCGTTGGGCACGAACGGTGTCGAGGCGAACCGTTCGACCACCGGATGCCGGCCGCTTTCGATCTGGAGCAGAGAGTCGGTGGTGAGCTGCGGCGAGGCCCACTGAAGTACGCACGCGCGCTCCGCAAGTGCCGCAAGCGCATCGAGCTCGGAGAGCGCGGCAGCTGTGGCCTGCAAGGGGCCGAGAGAGTCCGTGAGGCGCGTCAGGATGTCTTCGTACAGCTCCTTCTCGCGTGCCAGCGCGCGCTCGCGCGCTCCGAGGACCTTGTCCTCGAAGCTCTTGAGCTCCGCGGTGATGAAGCGCTCGGCGGATTTCACCGTCTGTCGCCGGATGTAGTCTTTCGGAGCGCGCTCGGCATCCTTGCGCGAGATCTCGATGAAGAACCCCTGTACGCGGTTGTATCCGAGCTTGAGCCCCGCGATGCCGGAGCGCTCGCGCTCCCGCTGCTCGAGCTCGAGGAGAAACTCGTCGGTATGGGTGGCGATCCTGCGCAGCTCATCGAGCTCCCGGTCGTAACCGGCGGCGATGACATCGCCGTCCCGCACGAACGTCGAGGGCTCCTCCGCTATTGCTTTGCCGAGGAGGTCGACGGCTCCCGCGTGCTCGCCGATGCGCCCGGCAAGCTCGCCGACGAGCGGCGAGTCGATCTCGCGGAGCGCGGATTTCAGGGCGGGAAGCGCTGCGAGCGAAACGCGGAGCTGAGTCAGGTCTCTCGGCCGCGCCGAGCGCAGCGCCACGCGGGCGAGAATCCTCTCCACATCGCCGACACCCTGGAGGTGCTCGCGCAGGCCTTCGAACCGGCGCGAGTCGATCAGCGCGCCCACGGCCTGATAGCGTGCGCGCAGCGCGCCATGACTGGTGAGCGGCCGATTGAGCCAGCGGCGCAGCTGTCGTGAGCCCATGGAGGTCACGCATTGGTCGAGGATCGCGAACAGTGTCGCGTCCTCGCGCCCCGTGAGACTGACATCGAGCTCGAGATTGCGGCGTGTCGCGGCGTCGATGATGAGCGCCTCGGTGCGCTCCTCGACGTGCAGGCCGCGGATATGCGGCAGCGAGGTTTTCTGGGTATCGCGCACGTACTGCAGCAGTGCGCCTGCAGCGCTGATGGCGAGCGGCAGCTCGTCCGCGCCGAAGCCCTTGAGATCCAGGGTGCCGAGCTGATCGGTGAGCAGCCGCGAGGCGCTCGCCAGCTCGAAATTCCACGGTGGCCGGGAGCGCAGCGCCGTGCCGGTGCGCTCGAGAGCCTCCGCCGGCGTGCCTTCGGCGATCAGCAGCTCAGCGGGTCGCAGTCGCTCGAGCTCTGCCGCCAGCGCGCTGCCGCCGCTCGATTCCAGCACCGTGAAGCGGCCCGCGGCCAGGTCGAGCCAGGCGAGCCCGAAGCGCTCGCCATCGCGGGCTACCGCGGCCACCAGCGTCTCCTCGCGCTCTTCGAGCAGGGCATCATCGGTCACGGTCCCGGGAGTGATGATGCGGACCACCTCCCGCTCGACCGGACCTTTGGACTTCGCCGGATCACCCATCTGCTCGCAGATCGCGACGCTCTCGCCCTTGCGCACGAGTCTCGCGAGGTAGCCCTCGACACTGTGGAAGGGCACACCCGCCATCGGGATGGGCTGCCCGGCAGATTGGCCGCGGCTGGTCAGGGTGATATCGAGCAACGCCGCGGCGCGGCGGGCGTCTTCGAAGAAGAGCTCGTAGAAATCACCCATCCGGTAGAAGAGCAGCACGTCGGGATGGCGGCTCTTGATGCGCAGGTACTGCTGCATCACGGGGGTGTGGCTGGCTCCCACGTCGTTCAAGGCTTCATTCCAGGGGTCTTTCGGTGCCTGCTCTTCGAACACGTTTCCCGCCGGGCTCGAGGGCGGAAGCGCGATTATCGGGCAGGAGCAGCGGCAATGGGTGGCGAGTATGGCGGGTGCGCGCCGGGCCTACACCGTCCGGCGCGGACAGCGCGCATGGGGACCGGTTTCGCGGGTGGCCGACGCTCAGGGCTTAAAGCCAAGGCCGGTGAGATGCCTGGCGAGATCGGGATGCTGAGAACGGATGGCGGCGAGGTCGGCCTGTCCCTCGGCCTGAAGTCCCTTCCTGATCTCGACCAGCCCGCGTCCGTAGTGCGCGACGGGAAGCTCGGGTTGCAACTTCAGGGCGGTGTCGAAGTCGACAAGAGCGCTGTCCAGCTTTCCTTGCCGCAGGTAGACCAGGCCGCGATTGCTGACGGCGATTGCAGTGGAGGCGGGCTTGTGCATGAGATCCAGTGCCGAACTACAGTCCTCGAGCGCGCGGTCGAGATCCAGGTTGGCCGCAGCCTCCGCGCCGCAGCGGCTGCTCAGCGCCGCCGGTAGGCGGATGTCGCGCGGGTGATACTCGACCCAGAGGTCGTACTGGTGAACGGCGCCCGCGTACTGTCCGGCGGCGCCATACAGCTGCGCCACCATCAGGCGCAGGTCGGCCTGTTGCGGGGCGAAGCGATCCACGGCATCGAGATCGCTCTGCGCATCGGCCGGGTGTTGCGGCAGCTCCAGCTGTGCCCGCGACAGGTGAGCCTCGAAGTCACTCGGTTGCAGTTGGATGGCCGCACTGAAGTCGGCGAGCGCGGGCTCACGCTGTCCGCTATTCAAATAGGCGAGGCCTCGCCGGTACCGGCAATCGGCGTTGCTGGGATCCAGGCTGCATGCATGCGTGAGGTCGGCAATTGCCTCCGAATATTCGTGGCGGGAGGCATCTGCCATTCCGCGACGCATGAATCCGGCGGCATCCGTTGGCGTGTCGGAGGTCACCGTGGAGAAGGCCTGCAAATCGGCGGGAGTCTTTGCCGCGCCCGGAGTCCTCGCCGGTCGCCTGGCGTTCAGATCGAACACAACTCCACCGTTGTAGGTGAAATACAGCTTGTCCTGGCTGTACGCCACGTAGATGTGATGTGCCAGGAAGAAATCCGAGCCCAGCAACATGTCGACGCCGAGATCGCGAAGACCTATGGCGCCAATCAGGACACGGGTCCGCTCGATCGTCTCGCCGCCGATCTCGAAGCTGGCAACCGGGGCGACCCAGACTTTGACGGTGTCCTTACCCAGTCCGCTGGTGAAGCCTGCCTCGAGCACGCCGGGACTGTCGGGTGTGATGCCGGCTCGCCTTGCCGCATCGAGCGAGAGAATCGTCCGTGGCGAGCCGGTGTCGAACAGCACCTGGATTTCGTGCCCGTTTACATCGGCCTTGCCGGTCAGATACGGACGATCGCTCGAGGTCCAGTGCAAATCCACGACACCAACGGGCTGAGTTTTGGTCCAGTAGACCAGCTCATCCTCCCTGCCGCAGTGCTGCGGCTCGACGAAACGCAGCACTCCGTCGGCGAAATTGTAATCGACGTCAGCGATTCTGAATATGTTCTGCCCCAGGATGCCGATCTGGCCACCCAGGAAATCATTGTTACCCACGAGAAAGCGCGCGTCATGGGAGGTGATGCCTGCCACCGTGAATGTCTTGGCAGTCGCGATCCTGGGAACGACCGCGCCGCCGACGCCATTGACATAGAAAAAGGGCGGCGCGTGGCTCAGAGGCAGGTTGAATTGCGCCGCGGCGGCCGGCGAGAGGAAGTCCCAGAAGCTGCCGGTGTCGACGATGAACCGCGCATCGACGCCGTTGATGCTCGCGGTGATGACCGGCCGCAGGTCGTCCATCTCGACCGGGATCTGTGGGTACATGACGAGCTTGCAGGGCTCGGTGGCGCCCGCGTTCGCCCTCAGGAGCGAGGTGGCCAGCAGGGCCGTGATCCAACTGAGTCTGCGCGCGGGCATGGGCTTAGCCTACACCCAGCCAATGAGATGCCGGAACCGGGCGATCCGGATGCCGTGCGGCAGCCCGCTGCTCAGGGCTTCAGGCCGAAGCGCGCAAGGCGCTCGGCGATATCGGGCTTCTGAGCCCTTGCGGCCGCGAGGTCCGCCTGCCCCTGATCGGTCATGCCCTTCCTCAACTCGACCAGCCCGCGCAGATAACGCGCCCACGCGGCCTTGGGTTGCTGCTGCAATACGGCATCGCAGTCCGCGAGCGCGCTGTCGAGCTTCTCCTGGCGCAGGTACACCATGCCCCGGTTGTAGGTAATCATCGCAGCAGCGCCGTCGGGCGCATTCTTGGGCATGAGGCGCAATGACTGATTGCAGTCCGCGAGGGCGCGATCCAGATCCACATTGGCTCTGCCTTCCGAGGCGCAACGACTGCTGAGCGCATAATACAGGCGGTTGTCATCCGGGTGGTATTCGGTCCACAGGTCGTACTGATGAACCGCTGCGGCGTACGCGCCGGCGGAGTAGTAGAGGCTCCCCAGCGTCAGGCGCAGGTCGGCCTCCTCCGGGGCCAGGTGATCCACCGCATCAAGGTCGGTCTGCGCATCGGCTGGGTGTTGCTTCAACTCGAACTCGGCTCGGGCCAGATGCGCGACGTAGTCATTCGGCTGAAGTTTGATGGCGGCATTCAAATCGGCGAGCGCCGGCTCGCGCTTCGCCTCGTGCCAATATGCGAGTCCGCGCTGGTAGCGACACTCGGCGTCAGTGGGGTCGAGCCCGCACGCGCGCGTCAGGTCGGCGATGGCCTGGGGGTACTCGTGGCGTGAGATGTGAGCCATCCCGCGGCGCATGAATCCAGCCGCATCCGTCGGCGTGTCCGATGCCGCTGGAGAGCTGGTGGTCTGTTGCGGCGTGCCCGCCGCGGGACCGCCACCAGTCGGAGGCGTGGCGGCGGGTTGAGTCGTGGCGGCGCTCGCCGGCGTGCCGCTGCCGGCCGCGGGGTTGGGGCCCGATCTGTCGTCCGCGGGCGTCTTCGATGCTCCTGTGGTTTGTGCGGAGCGTGTCTCGTTCAGATCGAACACGCGTCCGCC
>DASRDO010000012.1:0-99989 GCA_035652555.1 Steroidobacteraceae bacterium
ACGGAGCTGTGGCTCGCCGCCCGGCAGATCGCGGCCGTCCGCGCACACCGCGACCGGATACCCGGTGCGTTTGCCGGAAAGCTCTCGGCGGAAGAGCACCACAAGGCTGCCGACTACACCGCCGCGAAAGTCAAAGTGGGGAGCGCCGGCGCGCTGGTGAGTGCCGCACTCACCCTCGCATTGACCATCGGCGGCGGCATCGCGGCCATCGATGCCCTCTGGCGGCACACGGGGTGGCGTGAGCCCTGGCTCGGACTGGCAGTGATCGCCACCGTTGCCACCGTCATGGCCGTCATCAGCTTGCCTATTTCGCTGATCCGTACCTTCCGCATCGAGGCTCGTTTCGGCTTCAACCGCACGACGCCGATGATCTTCATCGCGGATCTCGGCAAGGGCCTCGTGCTGGCCGCGCTCATCGGCGGCCCGCTGGTGCTCGCGGTCCTGACACTCATGGATCGCGCCGGCCGTTGGTGGTGGCTCGCCGCCTTCGGCTGTTGGCTCATCGTGACGCTGCTCATCACCTGGGCATGGCCTGCATTCATTGCGCCGCTCTTCAACAAGTTCTCCCCACTCGAGGACGCCTCGCTCAAAGAGCGCATCGAGACTCTGCTCGAGCGCTGCGGCTTTCGCTCGAGCGGCGTCTTCGTCGTCGACGGCTCGCGCCGTTCCGCCCACGGCAATGCGTACTTCACCGGAATCGGCCGGCACAAACGCATCGTGTTCTTCGATACTTTGCTGAAGCAGCTCGCCGCCCCCGAGATCGAGGCGGTACTCGCTCACGAGCTGGGACACTTCCGCCTGCGGCATGTCCGTCAGCGCCTGCTGGTGTCGTTCGCCACGATGCTCGCGGGGTTTGCACTCCTCGGCTGGCTCGCCGGCCAGCCCGGCTTCTACCGGCTGCTCGGCGTTCCCACTCCATCGTCGCACGCGGCGCTGCTTCTTTTCGCGCTCGTGGTGCCGGTGGCGCTCTTTTTCACCACGCCGCTCGGCTCGCTGTGGTCGCGTCGGCACGAGTTTGCGGCCGACCGCTTCGCCTCCCAACACGCGAGCGCGCAAGAGCTCGCGTCGGCCCTGGTGAAGCTTTACCGCGACAACGCCAGCACGCTGACACCGGATCCCCTCTACACCGCCTTCTACTATTCCCATCCCCCGGCCATCGAGCGCATCGCCCGCCTCACGGGTACGTAGCGCTCGGCATCTCACCTTGGCCGACTTGGATACGGCTTGCCGTCCTTGTGTGAGAACTCACGCGTACCCTCCCGAATCGCCAGATCGATGTCGGGATAGTCGACCGCATCGCGGTCGGGATGGCGCGCGCCGAGCTCCAGCAGGACCGCATCGGCATTGGTGCGATTCAGCAGGTGATGCCCATCGGGCTCCCCGGCCTTGAATCCTGCGCAGTCGCCCGCCCGCAGCACCTCCTCGCCGACATCGCTCACGAGTACGACCTCGCCCTCGAGCACATAGACGAACTCGTCCTCCGCGGTGTGCCAGTGGCGCTGACTCGACCAGACTCCGGGAGGGAGCCGCAGCAGATTGACACCGAATTGCGTGAGCCCCGCCGCATCGCCCAGCCGCAGCCGCTTGCGCTGCCGGCAAGGCTCGTCAAAGGGCGCCGGATAGCCGCTGCCGAGGGTGACTTTGGCTGATGAGATGTCTATTTTCTTCATGATCCGCCTCCGCGAGAATAGAGAGCGGCCCTCGCGCTGCGCCAGCGGGAGCCATGCAACCTGCAGTTTACCTTCAGCCGAGGTGCCGATCGATGAGCAGCTCCGACGTCAGTTTCCTCTTCGACCTCGATGGCACGCTGGTGGACAGCGTCTACCAGCACGTGCAGGCGTGGCAGGAGGCGCTGCATGCGGCCGGCATCGAATTGTCGGTGTGGCGCATCCACCGCAAGATCGGCATGAGCGGCGGCCTGTTCACGGAAATGCTGCTGCGGGAAACCTCGATCGAGATCACTCCGGACCTCCTCGAGACGCTGCAGCGTCAACACGCGCAAGCCTACGCGCGCCTGGTCCGCTGGGTGCGGCCGCTCCCCGGGGCCATCGAGCTCCTCCGATATCTGACGCAGGCCCGCATCCCCTGGACGATCGCGACCAGCGGCCGTATGGGCTCGGCGAAATATAACCTCGACATCCTCGAGGTCGACCCCGCCAAAATTCCGGTCGTCACGCGCGACGACGTTCGCCATGCGAAGCCCGACCCGGACCTCTTCATCGCTGGCGCTACCCGGCTGGGCGTCGACATACAATCGGCGGTAATCGTCGGTGACAGCATCTGGGACATGCTCGCAGCGAGGCGGGCCCGCGGACTCGGCGTCGGCTTGCTCTCGGGCGGATACGGTGAGGACGAGCTCGAGCGGTCGGGCGCGATCCGCGTCTACGAGGACCCTGCCGACCTTCTGCGTCACATCGATGAGATCGGCGGCAGGGCCTAGCGGATGTATCGCTGCCGGACCGGTCCGAGCCCCTGCTCGAACAACGGAATGGCTCATCGGAACCGGTGGGCGCGGCGATTTGCAGCGCGCGCAGCGGGTCAGCACACTGTCGGCCGCGCGCTGACGGGGCGCGGCCGATCATCCGGAGAATGCAACCATGAAGCTCTACTTCAATCCCGCCTCACCCTACGTGCGCAAGGTCCGCGTCACCGCGCACGAGCTCGGGCTCGACGGAACAATCGAGCTGATCAGCATCTCGCTGACTCCGGTAAATCCGCACGAGGCGCTGCGCTCCAGCAATCCGATCGGCAAGATCCCGACGCTCATCACCGACGATGGCGCCGCGCTCTATGACTCGCCTGTCATCTGCGAGTATCTCGACTCGCTCGCGGGCGGCAATCGTATCTTCCCCACCACGGGGCCCGCGCGCTGGACGGCGCTCCGTCGTCAGGCACTTGCCGACGGCATCATGGACGCCGCCGTGTTGATGCGATATGAGGAAGCTGCCCGTCCGAAGGAGCTGAGGTGGCAGAGCTGGATCGATGGACAGCTGCTCAAGGTACGTACCGGTCTCGATGCCTTGGAGGGGGAGAATCTCGACGGTGCGTTCGATATCGGCACGATCTCGATCGCCTGTGCATTGGGCTACCTCGATCTGCGCTTCGCGAGCGAGAGTTGGCGAGCGACACGCCCGCGGCTCGCCACATGGACGGCCGCCATCGGCAAACGGCCATCGCTCGCGGGAACGACTCCGGCCGTATCCTGAGATCGAGAGGCAGAGGCTCTAGGCAGCCGCGGCACGGCCGGCTGTCTGATGGCCATCCAACTCGCGGATCAGCTCTTCGAGCAGCTTCGCCAGCTCGCCCGCCATCACGGCGAAGTCGAGATCGAACTGCTCTGCCGCATCGATCTCTTGCTCATCCCCACGCTCCGGTGCCACCTCCAGAAACTCGACTTTCTTGATCTGCAGCTTCTCGGTCAGCACGAAGGAGACACGACCATTCCACGTGAGGCCGAGCTGGGTCGGCCGCTTACCCGCAGCGACATACGCGCGGACCTCCTTCCCGTCGAGAGGGTGACGGCGGTAACGCACGATGGATTTTGCAGGCTCGCCCGATTGGAGCTCGAGGTCCTGCTCGATCGAGAAGGGCCCTGTTGCATCCGACTGCATGAGCCACGTCGCCATGCACGCGCTCGGAGAGCGCTCGGTGTCCACTCTCGCCACCGCCAGGCTACCCAGTGTGTCCCGCAACGTCTCGATGAGCTCTTCGGCCCGGCCATCGCTTCCGGAATCCACCACGAGCCAGCCGTTGCGCGGGTCGAGCCACGCACGCGTGATGCGGCGTCGCGTGAGTGCCCGCGCACGCAGCTCATCCAACACCTGCATCTTCAGCTCGCGCATCTGGCGGCGCCCTACTGGAAATCCCTGCGCCTGCGCCTGGGTCCGTGCGCGCTGCTGAGCCTCCTGCCGAACGATGGAGGCGGGCAGGAGCTTCTGATCGACTCCGAGCGCGACCAGGTGCTGCTCGCCGACGGAGTGCAGGAGGCGATCGGTCGTGGCCGGAGGCACCCAGCCCATACTGCGCATCTCGAGCGGGCTGCAGGGCTGCAGGGGCCGGCGCGCGAGCGCTTCCTCGAGGCTGGCCGCAGAAACGCTCCAATCGGCGGGCAAACGGTAGACGGTCAGGTTCTTGAACCACATAGGAGAAAAAACAGATGCAATGGTCGAGCGGAGCGCCGCTGCGCGGATGGGGCTCGGCTCGGGCGAGCTCCGCGCAGCGCGCGAAAAGTCGCGGAGTATAGCGATGCGCTCCCGCGAAGTCCGCTTGCTTTGCGGAGCGCGGGCGCGCCGTACGCGGCGCGGTCAGCGTCGGCGTTCGTCGGCCGGCACTTCCATCAACGACTGGAGAGTATCGTGTGATACAGCGTCCGCGAAGCCATCGAAGCGTCCCTGCTCCGCCAGCGCCTTGGCGGCGCGGATGAAGCCGCCCCACGCTGCACGTGCGAGTCCGCCGCCCACGCTGATGCGGCGCACGCCAAGCGCTGCGATGTCCGCAACCGTGAGCGGGCCGGCAGAGCCCACGAGCAGATTGACGGGTTTCGGGGCGACGCTCTCGACGACGCGCCGGATGTGCTCAGGCGAGCGGATACCGGGAGCATAGAGGCAATCGGCGCCCGCGCTCGCATACGCCTGCAGCCGCGAGATCGCCTCATCGATATCAGGGCGGCCCACCAGGAAGCACTCCGCCCGGCCGACCAACAGGGTATCGCCCCCCGTCTGGTCGATCGCCTTGCGGGCTGCCCGCATCCTCGCGACGGCGACATCGAGGTCGTAGAGAGGCCTCGAGGCATCGCCGGTCGAGTCCTCGATGGACAATCCAGCCACGCCCGTCTCAACGGCCAGGCGCACGCTCTGCGCCACCCCGTCGGGGTCTCGCGCATAGCCACTCTCAAAGTCCGCGTTGAGGGGCAGATCCGTAGCAGCGACCATCGCCCGCAGATGCCCGAGAACCGCATCGCGCGACATGCCGGCATCGGGACGCCCCTGCGTCCACGCAAATCCCGAGCTGGTCGTGGCGAGCGCCTTGAACCCCAGGGTTTGCAGATAGCGGGCGCTGCCCGCGTCCCACGGATTGGGGATCACGAAGCAGCCGCTGCGATGCAGCTCGTGGAAGCGCCGCCGCTTCTCAGCGGCACTCGAGGGGCTCAAGGACATGGCATCTCACTCCCGCGGCAAGTGGACCATGATACTCCCGGTAGAGGCGCGACCGAGGGAGCTGTCGTACGCTTCTTCAAGCGCTGGATCCGGGCATCCTGCCCGGCGCAGCGCGGCGGTGAGCAAAAGGCGCGACTTTTGCCCGCCGCTCGCCACTTCGGCCGTGGGCACCTCCGTGTGCCTGGGCTGGATACGGCTCGCGCGAGGGGGAGCTACACACGTGAACGCTCGAGCCTGGCTGGCCTTCATCGCCCTGGGAATCATCTGGGGCCTGCCGTACCTTTTCATCAAGATCGCGGTGCAGGAGATCTCCCCGCTCGATATAGCGTGGGGACGAATCACCCTTGCAGCCCTCATCCTGCTGCCCATCGCCTGGCAGCGCGGCGCGCTGCGCGCACTCATCACGCACAAAGGCGCGGTGTTCGCGTTCGCCCTGGCCGAGTTCGCGATACCGTTCTCGACGATCTCACTGGGCGAGCGTTGGATCCCCTCCTCCATTACGGCCATCCTGATCGCGACGGTGCCGCTCACCATCGCCCTCATCTCGCGCTTCTTCGGCCTGCATGAGCGCCTCGGGGCAGTAAGGGCCACCGGACTTGCGATAGGCCTGGCGGGCGTCGTCGCCCTGGTCGGGTTCGGCACGCTCTCCGGTCCGCTCGCCTGGGCAGGGGTCGGATGCGTGCTGGTCGCAACTGTCGGCTATGCCGTGGGACCACTCATCATCCAGAAGCATCTTCATTCCGTCGACTCGATCGGCCCTGTCGCCGGCAGTCTCTCGATCGCGAGCCTCTTGTTGCTGGTCCCGGCGATGCTTTCCCTACCGCGGCAGATGCCGAGCACCCTTGCCCTCTCGTCCGTCGCGATACTGGGTCTCATCTGCACGGCGCTCGCCATGCTGCTGATGTTTTACCTGGTGAAGCATGCCGGTGCGGCCCGCGCGTCGGTCATTACCTACATCAACCCAGCGGTGGCCACGCTCCTTGGTGTCGTGCTGCTCGATGAGCGACTGGGCGTCGGGGGTGCGACGGGATTCGGCCTCATTCTCTTCGGCTCCTGGCTCGCCACGCGCAGGAGTACGGCGGCGGGCGAAGGCGCCGCCGCGGAGGCGGCTCACTAGCCCATGGACCCCGGCATCATGTTGCTGTAGAGGTTGTGCATGATCCAGATCGAGCCGCCGAGGATGATGCACACGACGATGGCCGTGAAGAGAAGCGCGGTCAGATTCCAACGCTGCTCCTCGGAACGATCGACGTGCAGGAAGTAAACGATGTGCACGCCGATCTGCGCCAGCGCAAACACCGCGATGATGAGCGGCGTACCAGCGGACGAATGGCTCATCACCAGCCCGAAGGGCGCGATGGTCAGGGCAATCGCCAGCAGCAAGCCGATGACGTAAGAGCGGCGGGTGCCATGCCCGCCGTGCGCGCCACGCGCGCGGGCGTGAGCCGCTCCATGCGGCGCGTGGCCGACGATGACTTCGTTGGCGACGCTCATGTCAGGACACTCCGAAGAGGTAGACCAGGGAGAACACACCAACCCAGATGATGTCGAGGAAGTGCCAGAAGAGGCTCAAGCAGGAGAGTCGCGACTCGGTGGCCGGGGTGAAGCCCTTCTTGACCACGAGCACCATCATGACTGCCATCCAGAGGAGGCCACAGGTGACGTGCAGCCCGTGCGTCGCGACCAGGGTGAAGAAACTGGAGAGGAAGGCGCTGCGATCGGGACCCGCGCCCTGTGCGATCATCTGCGCAAACTCGTGCAGCTCCATGGCGACGAACGTCAGTCCCAGCACGAACGTCACTGCCAGCCAGCCGAGTGTCGCACCGCGGCTGCGCCGGCCCATCGCGAGCATCGCGAGACCGCAGGTGAAGCTGCTCACGAGGAGGAACGTCGTCTCGGCGAGCACATAGGGCAGCTCGAAAAGCCCGTGGGGCGCTGGTCCGCCGGCCGTGCGCGCATGCAGCACCGAGTAGGTGGCGAACAGCCCTGCAAACAGCAGGCAGTCGCTCATGAGGTAGATCCAGAAGCCGAGCCGGGCAATGGCAGCGGAATCAGGGTGATGCTCCAGCTCGAAGTCGACCGCCTCGGTGGCACCGCGCAGATTCCGCAGCGCATCAGCCGCGTGATCGGCGTATCCCGGCTCGAAAGCCAGCGCCCCGCCGTGGGCCGTCAGACTGGTTGACATGGTTAGACGCTCCTCAGTTGGACACGGCCGCGGAGGATCTCGGTCCGCCGCACTTCTTCGGCTTCCACGTAGTAGTCGCGATCGTCGTCGAAGGCGTGACGGACGAGCGCCACCGTTGCGGCAGCAACACCGCCGATGGCGAGCCACCAGATGTGCCAGATCATCGCGAACGCGGCCACGCCGAGAAACACCGCCATGATGAAGCCGGTGGCGGTGTTGCGCGGCATGTGGATCGGCCGATATACGGTGGCTTTCGTCTCTACGCCTCGCTGCTTCATGTCCCAGAACGCATCACGGCCGCGCACCACCGGGATGCGCGCGAAGTTGTAGACGGGCGGCGGCGAGGCGGTCGCCCACTCGAGCGTGCGGCCCTGCCAGGGATCGCCGGTCAGATCGCGGGCGCGCTGACGCTGCGCAATGCTCACCACCACCTGAGCGACCTGCAGAGCGATGCCGCAGAAGATGATGACGGCGCCGATCGCTGCGACGACGAAGAGCGGCTGCCAGGCCGGATTCTCGTAATGGTCCATGCGGCGCGTCGCCCCCATCAGTCCGAGGACATAGAGCGGCATGAACGCTACGTAGAACCCGACGAGCCAGCACCAGAACGCCGCCTTCCCGAGCGTCTCGTTCAGCCGGAAACCGAAAACCTTCGGGAACCAGTAGGTGAGCCCGGCCATGGCGCCGAACACCACGCCGCCGATGATGACGTTGTGAAAGTGCGCGACCAGGAAGAGGCTGTTGTGCAGCACGAAGTCCGCCGGCGGCACGGCCATCAGCACCCCGCTCATGCCGCCGATCACGAAGGTGATCATGAAGCCGATGGTCCAGAGCACCGGGGATTCGAACCGCACCCGCCCGCGGTACATGGTGAAGAGCCAGTTGAAGATCTTCACGCCCGTCGGCACCGCGATCACCATGGTCGTGATCCCGAAGAAGGCGTTGACGTCGGCCCCGGAGCCCATGGTGAAGAAGTGATGCAGCCACACGAGGAACGAGAGGAGGGCAATAGCCATCGTGGCGAGCACCATCGACGTATAGCCAAAAAGAGGCTTGCCGGAAAAGGTGGCGATGATCTCGGAGAAGATGCCGAAGGCGGGCAGGATGAGGATGTAGACCTCAGGATGTCCCCAGATCCAGATGAGGTTGACGTACATCATCGGATCGCCGCCCAGGGTATTCGTGAAGAAGTGCATCCCGAGGTAGCGGTCGAGGGTCAGCAGGGCAAGGGACACGGTAAGAACCGGAAACGCGGCAACGATCAGGATGTTGGTGCAGAGCGCGGTCCAGGTGAACACCGGCATGCGCATCAGCGTCATGCCGGGCGCACGCATCCTCAGGATGGTGGCGATGAAGTTGACGCCGCTCAGTGTGGTGCCTATGCCGGAGATCTGCAGCGCCCAGATGTAGTAGTCGACCCCGACACCCGGGCTGAAGCGAAGCTCCGAGAGCGGCGGGTAGGCCAGCCAGCCCGCGCGTGAGAAGTCGCCGAGGGCGAGCGAGAGGTTCACGAGGACCGCGCCGGCCACCGTCAGCCAGAGACTGAGCGAGTTGAGGAACGGGAAGGCGACGTCGCGTGCGCCGATCTGCAGCGGCAGCACGCAGTTCATGAGTCCGATCATGAACGGCATCGCCATGAAGAAGATCATGATCGTGCCGTGGGCGCTGAAGACCTGGTCGAAGTGCTCGGGCGGCAGGTATCCCGCGTGGCCGCCGTAGGCGAGCGCCTGCTGGGCACGCATCATCATCGCGTCCGCGAACCCCCGCAGCAGCATCACCCCGGCGAGAATGAGGTACATCGCGCCGATCTTCTTGTGATCGACTGACGTCAGCCACTGCGTCCAGAGATACTTCCACTTGCCAAGCAGCGTGACGGCGCCGAGTACGGCAATCGTCACGACCAGCATGAAGACGACTGCCCCCATGACGATGGGATTCTGATACGGGATGGCCGAGAGCGTCAGCTTGCCGAGCATGATCAATTGCTCCTCCTGGCGGCCATGCCGGACATCCCGGTCATGGAAGGCATTGGCGCCGTCGCAGCCACCGCACGAGTGCGCTCGGGAGTGCGCGCGAGCAGCCCGCGCGCGGGTTGCTGCAGCCGACCCGCGAGGATGTCGGCGAAAAGATCCGGCTGCACCTGCGAGTAGTAAGCCACCGGATTGCTCTCACTCGGCGCCGCGAGCCGCCCGTAAGCCGCGGCCCCTAGCGCCTGCTGCGAGGCCCTGACCTTCGCGAGCCACCCATCGAACCCCTGCCGCGTGGGCAGCGCAACGGCCTTGAACGTCATGCCCGAGAACCCATCGCCGCTGTAGTTGGAGGAAAGACCCTGATAGGTCCCGGGCTCACTCGCCAGGAGGTGCAGCTGAGTCTGCATGCCCGCCATGGCGTAGATCTGGCTGCCGAGCTGCGGGATGAAGAAGGCGTTCATCACCGTCGCGGACGTGATGTGGAATTCGACCGGCACGTTCGCCGGGAAGGCGACTTCGTTCACCGTGGCCACCTTCTGATCCGGGTAGATGAAGAGCCACTTCCAGTCGAGCGCCACCGCCTCGATGCGCAAGGGCTTGACGCGCGAGTCGAGCGGCCGGTAGGGATCGAGCGTGTGCGAGGAGTCCCAGGCGATGACACCGAGTGCCGCCACGATGATGCAGGGGATCAGCCACACCACCGCCTCGATCCTGTTGGAATGCGACCAGTCCGGCCGGTACTCGGCCTTCACGTTCGAAGCGCGGTAGCGCCACGCAAAGAGGAGGATGAGCGCGATCACCGGCACCACCACGATCAGCATCAGCATCGCCGCAGTGAGGATGATCGCGCGCTCCTCGAGGCCGACCGGACCCTTGGGATCGAGTACGGCCCAGCGGCAACCGGCAAGGAGCAGCGCGGCCGAAAGGGGCAGTAGCCTTGCAATGCGGCGGTGGGCGGGACGATCCATGATGGGCAGTGCGATCACCGGTCTTTTTCGACCCGATGAGCATGGCGCCCCGTGCCCGTGCAAATCCTTAGCTACGCCTTAATCGTTATTAATTGTTAATTGGCGCAAGTCGGCATCCTGTGAGGCAGTTCACGCCTCCAAGGCGGTGGACATTGCTTCCTCCTCAGTCCAGCGAGCACCCGCCTCCATGAGCGCGGTGAGACGCTCTGGCGGCATGGCGCGGCGCAGGCTCTCGACGATGCGAGTCTGGATCTCCTGCTTGGCGGGGCTGCGCCCTTCGAACTCCGAGGAGAAAAAGGCGCGCGCGTAGCCGATGAGCTGCGCTGCGCGCTCGAGCCGATTCTCGCGGTGAGCGATGGCGGCCAGGTGTTGCACCCCGCCCGCGAGCAATACCGCATCGAGCTCGCTCTCCTGCGCCAGCGGCAGTCCCTCGCGCAACGCGGCTCCCGCCTCTTCGAGCTCGCCGCGGGCGATGAGATAGCCCGCGAGATTGCACAAGGAGTGTCCGAGGAGTCCCGTGCGCCGCGCCGTACGGGAGAGCGCGACGACTTCGCGCGCCTGGCCGATCGCCTGCTCCAGCTGACCTTCGGCGAACTCCACCTCCGCCTTGTATATGCGGGCGCGCCACACCCAAAAGTCGGCCCTGGAGTGCGCGCCGACCGCGAGGGACTCATCGAGCAGCGCGCGGGCCGCCTCGAACTCTCCGGCTACCGTGCGCGCGATGGCGAGGTTGGTGAGGCAGAGCGCGAGACTCTTGGGGTGGGCGGCCGCGGAGAGATGTCCGCGAGCTTCTTCGAGTGCGGCGAGTCCCTCCGTCAGCCCCCCGGTGCGCGCGAGGTTCAGACCGCAGAAGCTGAGCGCGCGCCCGAGATCGAGGGGCTCCCCGGACTCGCGATAGAGCGATACGGCGCGTCGCAACGCCGGCAGGGCGCGCCCGCGCGGCTCACCCGTCGAGAGAAAGCCGTAGCCGTACCGCAGGCGCGCCTCGACCGCTTTCGCGGTTGTCGGGCCGACCGCGTCCATCGCGCGCTCCAGACGTGCCCTGCCCTCTTGCATCAGCGACAGCAGATACCATAGCGGATAGGACGCTGCGGCGAGCTCGATGCCCACTGCCGGATCGCCGTCTGCGCCGAATGCCCAATCGAGCGCAACTCGAATGTTGTCGATCTCCGGCGCCTGCGCCTCCAACCATTGCACCGAAGGAGTCTCCTCCCAGGAGGCGAGGGCGCTACGCACGCTGTCGCGGAAGTGCACCGCGTGAAGGCGCGCGAGCGAGCCAAACTCCCCGCTGTCGGCGAGCTTCTCCATCGCGTAGGCATGTGTCGACTCGAGCAGCCGATAGCGGCGCGCGGCACCCGAGGCATCGGCAACGACCAGCGACTTGTCGACGAGCTCGGCGATTCGTCCGACCACCTCCCATTCGGGGAGCGCCGAGTCCGCCACGACGCTCGCTGCGGCTTCCAGGCTGAAGCTGCCCGCGAACACGGCGAGCCGCCGCAGCACGATGCGATCGGGCTCCGTGAGGAGCCGGTGGCTCCAGTCGAGGGTCGCGCGCAACGTCTGATGGCGTGGCAGCGCCGTGCGGCGGCCGCCGGTGAGCACGTGAAATCTGAGATCCAACCTACGGGCGAGGCCTTCGATGCCGAGGGCCGCGGCGCGCGCGGCGGCGAGCTCGATGGCGAGCGGAATGCCGTCGAGGCGGCGGCAGATCATCGCCACGGTGGCGGCGTTGCGCTCGTTCAGGTTGAAATGCGGATCGGCAGCGCGCGCCCGGGCCACGAAGAGTCTGACTGCATCGTGACGCAGGGCAGCCGCGAGCTCCGCGGTGCCCTCGGCAGGAAACTCGAGCGGGCTCAGCCGATAGGTACACTCCCCATCGAGCCCCAGCGGCTCCTGACTCGTGGCGAGGATGCGCGCACCCGGTACGGCGCGCAGCAGCGTCTCCGCCTCCCGCGCTGCCGCGCCGATCACGTGCTCGCAGTTATCGAGCACCAGCAGGAGCTGGCGTCCCCGCAGCGCTGCTGCGAGCCGCTCCGAGGTCCAGGCCGTTCCGCTTTGCAGGCCCAAGGCGGTGTTGATTGCGCTCGCGACGAGGTCGGGATCGGTCAGGGGCGCGAGCTCGGCGATCCATACGCCGTCCGGAAACTCCTCGAGGGCGCCGCGCGCGGCCTCCAGGCCGAGCCTCGTCTTGCCGATCCCGCCGGTGCCCACGAGGGATACGAGCCGGTTGTGCCGCACGAGCTCGCCCAGCTCGCTGAGCTCGGTTTCGCGGCCAATGAAATCGGACACGGGCGCCGGCAGGTTCGTGGGAATGGGCGGTGCAGGCGGCGGAGCGGACGCCGGCAGCGCCTGCCCCTCGCCGTCGAGCGCATGCACTTCGCCGGTAAAGCGATAGCCGCGAAGCGGCACGGTGAGGATGAAGTGACGGTCCTCGCCGAGGGCCTTGCGCAGCGCCGAGACCTGTACCTGGATGTTGCTTTCCTCGACGACGGCACCCGGCCAGACGCGCGCCAGCAGCTCCTCCTTGGTGACGAGCTCACCCTGGGCCTCGACGAGGATGAGGAGTACGTCGAACGCCCGAGACCCGAGCGGAACAGGCGCATCACCGAGATGCAGCTCACGCTGTCTGGTAAAGAGTCGAAAGCGTCCGAACTCGAGGCAAGCCGCGCCTCGCGCAGTACCGTGCATGAAGGAAGCTGTTTCCGGGGACGCCCGAGGGCGTGTGCGAGCGAATTCCAGGCCGGAATTGTAGCTCAAAACCCTCGGGAGCTGGCCCGACGGGGAGCGTCGGCCCGGGCGAGCATGTGCTCGAGCTCACTCGCGGCCACGGGTGTGCTGTGAAGGAACCCCTGCGACTGGCGGCAGCGCAACGCGCGCAGCGCCGCGACCTGCTCCGCGGTCTCCACGCCCTCGGCGACGGTGATGAGGTCGAAGGCCGAGGCCAGCTCGACGATGCTCGCCACCAGAGTGACGCTCGCCTGATCGTCGGGCAGACCGGCGACGAACGAGCGGTCGATCTTCAACGCATCCACCGGCAGCTTCGAGAGCAGGCCCAGGGAGGAATAGCCGGTGCCGAAATCATCGAGCGCAATGCGGATGCCGGCCCGGCGCAGCTCCTGCAGCTTACGGCTCGTACCCTCGAGGTCCTGCAGCAGCGTGGTCTCGGTGATCTCGATATCGAGTCCGAACCCGGTGAGCGGCGCGAGCCGTTCGGCGAGACCGAGCAATCCGGGGACGAACTCCGGCTGCTTCAGCTGCGTCGCCGACACGTTGACCGCGAGGCGCATCGCCCGGTAGCCCGCACGGCACCATCCCTCCAGGTCCTCCACCGCCTTGAGCAGGGCCCAGTTGCCGACCGGCACGATCATTCCCGAAGACTCGAGGATCGACAGGAACCGGCCGGGGAGTATCAGCCCCTCATCGCCGTCACGCCAGCGCAACAGCGCCTCGACGGATACGATCTCACCGGTCGAGAGATCGATCTGCGGCTGATAGTGCAGTACGAACTGTTGCTCATTGAGCGCGACATGGAGCTTGTGCTCGAGCGCCACGCGCTCGCTCGTCTCGCGGCTCATCTCCAACCGATATTGGAGGGCGTGCTCGCCGGATTCCTTGGCCCGCTTCAGGGCCGCCTCGGCGCGCTGCACCAGCACGGCTCCGGCCTCCCCGTCCTGTGGGTATCGCGCCACGCCGTAACTGACCGAAAGCCGGATCGGCCGTCCTTCGATCTCGAAAGGCTGATCGAACACGGCGGCGTCGAGGCCGGTCTGGGCGGTCTCGGGCGCCGGCTGCGCTGTCCGCTCGATCAACACGAATGTGCCCGCCCCGAGATAACCCAGGTGGTCGTCGCCCCCCGCATGCCGCTTCAAGCGCTCGGCGAGACATTGCAGAGCGGAATCGCCGACACGCCCGCCGTAGGTGGCATTCAGGCGGCCGAGTCCCCGGATGTCGAACGCGAGGACGGCGAGCCGCCCTCCGGGTGCGCTCGCGTCCTGCAGGTGCAGCTCCGCCTCCAGCCGCTCGCAGAAGAGCGCCCGCTTGGCGAATCCGGTGAGTGCGTCGTAACGCTCCAGATACCGGGCCGCGGCGGCATGCTCGAGCGAGCGCAGCGCAAACGACAGGCTGACCGTCATGTCCTCGAAGAGCCGCAACAGCTCAGCGTCCTCCGCCAGGGCCGCGTCCTGCGAGGTCAGTGTCAGCACAGCGACCCGCCGGCCATCGACGATGAGCGGCAGGGCGATCAGCGAGCGGATGCCGCGGGCGAGCAGCCGCGCGCGCGCGGCGATCGGTACGTCCGGCCGGCTTATATCCGCGCACACGGTGACCTTGCCTGTACGCAGTGCGCGACCGATGAGACTGGGGTCTGGCCCGGTGCCACCGCCGACCTCGACGCGCAACAGCGTCTCGCTGTCGACGATGGCCGTGCCCGTGCGGCACTTGAACCACGCCCAGCGACCGCTGCCGACGACGATCCAGGCAACCGCGCCGAAAAACCCGCCGAGACCGGTGGCGAGACGGCATGCCTCGAGCAGCAGCTCGTCGCGGTCGCGGATGCGGAATATCGCCGCATTCATCGCGCTTTGCATGCGGACGATCTGCGCCAGCCGTCCGATCTGGCGTTGCTGGCGCAGCAGCTTCAGTCCGAAGGCGAGATCGGCTGCGAGCTCTTCGAGCAGCGTGAGCTCCGCGGGGTCGAAGGCATCCGGCGGACTCGCATAGATGTTGAGAGCACCGATACACTCGCCATCGAGCACGAGCGGTAAGGCGGCGGACGACCGGTAACCCTCGCGATGCGCTTGCTCACGCCAGGGCAGGAAGTCCGGATCGGTGTCGATGTGACGGCACACCTGGGCACTGCGCTCGCGGATGGCGCGCCCCGTGGCGCCGTGGCCTCTTTCGTCATCATGCCAACTGACTCGCAGGCGCTCGAAATAGTCGCTGTCGTGGCCGGCATGCGCGGCAATCCGAACGGCACGATCAGGCTCGGCGTCCGCATATCCGACCCACGCCAGGCGATAGCCTCCGGGGCCGATGAGGATCCGACAGATCTCCGCGAGGAGCTGCGGCTCGTCCTGCGCCCGCGCGAGCGCGCGCTTGCAGTCGATCAGCATCCGCAGCTCGCGATTGGATTTGGCGAGTGCGGCCTCCGGGCAGCGGGTATCGGGCGGCAGTGCGCGGGGAAAAGGCCGCCCTGAGTCCGTCTCGGACTCCGTCCCGGGACTCAGGAAGCTTTCTTCGACCCGCCTCACCATCGTTGCCGCACCACCCCCGCAGCTGATCGCGAGCCTACTACAGTCTTCAGCAGCCATGCGCGGCTGGGCACCGCGCAGCAGGCAGGCCGCTCCCATTGCGCGGCGAGCCGGGCATGATCCGTGACTCAGTTCGCGTTTTGATCAGGCCAAACTGGCCTGCGGCCGTTTGGCGGATCTGCCTCGCAGGACTCTCATGACTGCAGGCCTCGGACCAACGCCGGCAGCGGCCCGAAGCCCTCCAGCGCTGCAACGCACGCGATCACCTCGGCCGGTCCGCGGCGATAGCCGTGTTTCATGAGCACGAAGGGCACTCCCGCGGCGCTGGCAGTTGCCGCATCGACCTCACTGTCACCTACGAGGAGCGCTTCCTCCCGCCTGGCGTCGAATGCCTCGAGCAGATGCCGCAGCACACGCGGATCGGGCTTGCGGTAGGGGAGTGAATCGCCCCCGACCACGCGCGCGAAATATTTCGCCAGTCCGAGCTTCGCGAGGATGCGGCTGCTGATGCCCGCCGGCTTGTTGGTGCACACCGCAAGCGGAATGTCCGCCTCGTGCAGCGCCTGCAGGGCCTCATGCGTACCGGGGAAGGCAGTCGTTCGCGATGTTGCATCGGCCTCATAATGTCGCATGAAGACCTGCGCAGCCTCGGCGTGATCGGCGCGCGTGCAGTGGCGGGCAGTCAGGGCGCGCGCGACGAGCATCGCGACACCATCGCCGATCATCGCGCGCACGTCCGGGACCGGAAGCGGCGCGCAGCCGAAGTCCGCCAGCATGCCGTTGATCGCCGCCGCCAGGTCGGCCGCGCTGTCGATCAGCGTACCGTCGAGGTCGAACACGATGAGTGCAGGCAACATGCGGGTACTCTAGCACCCGTTGCGGCGAGGCCTGAAAATTGCTGCCCGGGTCACATGAGCCGGCACACGCACAAGGATCGCACGACGCTCGATTACGTGCGTCCGGGCTCCGAGGAACGCGGACGGCTGCGCGAGACCTTCGATTTCAACGACCTCAACGGGGATGGTCGGCTGACGCTCGGGGAATTCATCCGCTTCATGGAGTCGGTTGATGAGAACATCACCTCCGCGGAATGCGAGGTCGGCTTCGATGCGATCGACCGCGACCGCGACGGCTCGATCAGCTTCGACGAATTCTATGAGTGGTGGACGCGAGCCTGACCGCACGCGCTCAGTGTCGGCCTAGACCGCCCGATCCGGCTGCCCGAAGTACACCAGCGTGCGGTAAGGGAAGATGACCCTCCCTTCCTGCTGGTGGCGATCGAACACTTCCCGCAGACCCGCCATCAGCGGCGCGTGCTCCGGACGGTCGGGCATCGGCGCGTAGGAAGAGGACATGACCCGGCCCGCCAGGCTCTCGAAGTCGAACACCTGCTGATTGGCAAACGTGGCGAGCTGCGGCGCGTGACCGAAGAACTGGCGGATGCCGTCTTCCTGCGCGCGCAGCCGCGCGACGGCATCGTATTCAGGCGCATACCGGCGCAGCAACGCCTCGTAATCCTCCAGGAACGGGATCAGCCCCTTCGGCCGCTCGTTCCAGAGCAGCGCCGCCCAGGCGCCGGGCTTGAGGATGCGTAACGCCTCCGTCCGCGCCTTCCCGGGATTGAACCAATGGAAGGCCTGGCCGGCAACGAGCAGGTCGAAGAACCGGTCCGGCATGGCCGTGTTTTCCGCGGTGCCGGCCTGGCTATAGAACTCACCGCGACTCAGCGCGAGGTCGGAGAAGTGGCGCATCTCCCGGTTGGGCTCGATCCCGAACACACGCGCACCGCGCTCGAGCAGCAACGCCGAGAGAATGCCGGTGCCCGAGCCGAGGTCGACGGCATCCGCGCCCGCCTTGAGGCCGCAACGGGCCTCCAACAGATCGATCGCGGCTGCGGGATAGCTGGGCCGGTATTTGGCGTACGTCTCGACACGGCCCAGGAATCGGTCGCTGGAGCTGAGCGGCATGAGCCTCATTGTACGCGAGCCGGCAGCCGGCGATGCCGTTGCCGCCGCTTCAGTTACACTCGCTCGGATGTTCCCCAGCCTCTTCAATGCGCGCGATCTCGGCGGGTACCCGACCGTGGACGGCGACGTTACGTTACAGCGGTCCCTCATCCGTGCCGATGACCTGGCGCAGCTCTCTTCTGACGGGCTCCTGGCGTTGGCCGCTTACGGCGTCGAGACGGTGCTCGACCTGCGCTGGCCGGAGGAGATTGCGGCCGCCCCGAGCCCGGTGCCGCGGCGGCTGCGGGGCGTACGCTATGTATCGGTGTCGCTGCTCGCCGGCAATCCGGCCGAGTGGGGCACCCTCGGCGGGTACTGCGCCAAGGAGCAGTGGAACTGCACGGTGCTCGAGCGCCTGCAGCCGCAGCTCAAGGAGGCCTTGAGTGTCATTGCCGCGGCGGGGTCCGGTCCGCTCCTCTTTCATTGTGTGGCGGGTAAGGACCGCACCGGCGTCATTGCCGCGCTTCTGCTCACCCTCGCCGACGCCACACCGGATGCGATTGCCAACGATTATGCAGCGAGCACTGGAAACTTAAGAGACGCTTACCTGCGCCGCTACCATACAGCCGACCCGGCAGCCATCATCGAGGCCGTTCGCTGCCCGCAGGAAGCCGTCTACAACATGCTCCAGTACCTGGACCGCGCCGGCGGCATACGTGCCTACCTCGCCCGCATCGGCCTCGACGCAGCGCAGATCGGCAGCCTGCGGGCACGTCTGCGGGACACTCACTGACGTCGACTCCCCCGTTACCGGAAAGTCACTGCTGCGGCTGCGGCGCGAAATCCACCCGCGTCGTCCAATGTGGGATGGCGGCCAGGTCGGTATCGATGATGAGATTGGCGTGCGCGACCTGCTTCCTGGATGCAAGCTGCACGGCCGTTGGCGTGCCGCAGGTGGCATCGATGGGAAACGTGCTCACGATACTGATCTCCTTTGCCGCCGCCTGGTCAGCCTTGTCCTGACTCACCGGCTCGAGATGCGCACCGGTGATGCGGGCCTGTGGGGCGTTCACCACGTTGTACTGCACCCCTCCCGTCCAGGAGCGCGTCTTCTTGTCCGGCTTGCCCGAGGTGTCGATGGTAGCCTGCCGCGTCAGCGGCGGCGGCGTGAGCTCGATCTGGCGCGGCTGCTCCGGAAAGAGCTGCTGTCGAGTGGCCATGCCCTGCAGCCGCCATACGGCGAGGAATTGCAGCGGGAAGCTGCTCTTGCACCTCACCCCGAACATCGTGGTGTAGGTGCCATCAGTATCCAACGACAAGGGGACCTTCTGCCCCTCGGAGACGGCAAACACGTATACCGGCTGGCTCACGAGAGCGCCGGAGGTCACCTTTACACTGAGAGGATACATGGCGACGTCCGGGTTGGCCTGGAACCGGCCCGGCGTCTGGTCCTGTAACTGCACGTCACAGCCGGCCGACGCCAGCGCCGCCACTGCTATCAATAAAAAACCAATGTCACGCCGCATGCCGCCCCCTCTTTAGGTTTCTTGACACGGGATCAGCGCGGCAGAGTTTGACAAGACATGCCGGCCGTGGCAAGGGCGGAGCTGTCGGTCCCCGCATCAGCGGCGACGACACCAAGGATGGGCGCCCAAAAACGGAACGGGGGCCCGCCTGCGAGGCGGCCCCCCGTTCGGTACTGCGCGCGGCGCTTACTTCTTCTTGCGGGCGCCGGCTCTCTTGGCCGCACGGAAGGAAATCCCAGCCCGCATGGCCTTCTGCTGAACGGCGGCCGCGGTACGCCCGAGCTTCTTCGCGACCTCGCTGGTCGGGGTTCCCGCTTTCGCGAGCGACTTCAAGGTCTTCAGCTCACTGGCGCTCCAGGATGCGCCATCGTTCGGTGGACGTTTCGCCATTACTCGATACTCCAGAAAACACCCAACTGTAGGGTCGGAACGGAATCATACACGGTTTTGTGGAAAAAGGCGCGTCCAACATCGCAAAACGCGACCAATAGACATGTTGTAGGGTCGGGTCAGTTTGGAGAAATGAGCGAGCCAGCGCTTCGGCTCGAGTCTCTCATCGCGTGTTCCACCCGCGGGCACCGGGCGTTCGCGGCGGGATTTGTGAAGAATTATTACTTGCGATGGCGGCTGTCGGCGGACTCGGAGGTGCGTGTGCGCACCACCCGGCGCGGTAACTTTTGCAACACTCCAGACGTCAGGCCGGAGCGCGGCGCTGTCATACTCGATGAAGAGCGATGTCGACAGGAGCGCCGACATCGGCCTGTCCGGCGGCGCCCGGCCGCGCCGCACGGACAGTGCTGTCGCCGAATGGCGTCAGCAGCGATGCGATCTTCTCAGGGGCAATCGCTATGTAATGCCCGCCGGACGAATTGCCCCCCCTCCGGGGCTCAATAGCGATACTGATCGGACTTGTAGGGACCGGTCTTCTCCACGCCGATGTAGCGGGCCTGGGCGTCGGTGAGGGTCGTGAGCTCGGCATCGAACTTCGTGAGCTGCAGCCGGGCGACCTTCTCATCGAGATGCTTCGGCAAAACATACACACCGACGGAGTACTTGCCCGGATGGCCGTAGAGCTCGATCTGCGCGAGGGTCTGGTTGGCGAAACTCGAGCTCATCACATAGCTCGGATGACCGGTGGCGCAGCCGAGATTCACCAGCCGGCCCTCGGCGAGCAGGATGATCCGCCGCCCATCGGGGAAGATTACGTGATCGACCTGCGGCTTGATGTTCTCCCAGGCGTAGCGCTTCAGGCTGGCGACGTCGATCTCGTTGTCGAAGTGGCCGATGTTGCACACGATGGCGTTGTTCTTCATGCGTTGCATGTGTGCGTGTGTGATGACCTGGTAGTTTCCCGTGGCCGTGACGAATATGTCCGCCTTGTCGGCCGCATGGTCCATGGTCACCACCCGGTAGCCTTCCATTGCCGCCTGCAGCGCGCAGATCGGATCGATTTCCGTCACCCAGACCTGGGCAGACAGTGCCTTGAGCGCTTGTGCGCAGCCCTTGCCCACATCCCCGTAGCCGCAGACCACGGCGATCTTGCCGGCCACCATGACGTCGGTGGCGCGCTTGATGCCATCGACCAGCGACTCGCGGCAGCCATAGAGATTGTCGAACTTGCTCTTGGTGACCGAGTCGTTGACGTTGATGGCCGGGAACGCGAGCGTTCCATCCTTGGCCATCTGGTAGAGGCGCTTCACGCCTGTGGTCGTCTCCTCGGTCACGCCCTTGATGTGGCGGATGCGCGTGGAGTACCACCTGGGGTCGGCTTTCAGCTTCGCGTGGATGGCGGCGTAGAGCGCTGCTTCCTCCTCACTGTCGGGCTTTGCGATCACGGAAGGATCGCTCTCCGCGCGCACGCCGAGATGCATCAGCAGCGTCGCATCGCCGCCGTCATCGAGGATCATGTTGGTGTAGCCGCCGTCCGGCCAGTCGAAGATGCGGTGGGTATAGTCCCAGTAGTCGGCCAGCGACTCGCCCTTCCAGGCAAATACGGGCGTGCCGGCCGCCGCGATCGCCGCGGCTGCATGGTCCTGGGTCGAAAAGATGTTGCAGGAGGCCCAACGCACGCGCGCTCCCAGCGCCTGCAGCGTCTCGATCAGCACGGCAGTCTGGATCGTCATGTGCAGGGAGCCGGTGATGCGTGCGCCGGCCAGCGGCTGTGCCGATGCGTACTCCTCACGGATGGCCATGAGTCCGGGCATCTCCGTCTGCGCGATTAGGATCTCCTTGCGGCCCCAGTCCGCGAGCGCCAGATCGGCAACCTTGCAGTCCCTCGGCGCGGCGGTGGATTTGAGTGTGGCGTTCATGGGTCGAATGCTCCAATGACTTGGGTGAGCGCCGTGAGTAAATTACGCACGCCTCTGAGCCTGGCAGCGGGCTTGGGCACCGGGGCTCGCCCGGCGTCCTGCCCTCCGTCGCAACGCTCCTCAGAGACGCCGCGCCGCCGCACCGCTGCGGCGGCGGGATGCGTCTGGCGCCGGCTGTGACGGGAGCTCCGCCGCAGCCAGCGCCGGGTGTTCAAGCAGCCTTGGCGCCCTTCGCCTCGGCGGCGAGCGCCGCCGCGCGGTCGGTGCGCTCCCAGGTGAACTCCGGCTCCGTGCGTCCGAAGTGGCCGTAGGAGGCGGTCTTCTGGTAGATCGGGCGGGCGAGGTCGAGCATCTCGCGCAGACCAAAGGGCGTCAGGTCGAAGTTCTTGCGCACGATCGCTGTCAGCTGCTCTCGGGACAGGCGGCTCGTGCCGAAAGCCTCCACCATGATGGAGGTCGGCTCCGCGACGCCGATGGCGTAGGAGAGTTGCACCTCACAGCGCTCCGCGAGACCCGCAGCGACGATGTTCTTCGCCACATAGCGCGCCGCATAGGCCGCGGACCGATCGACCTTGGAAGGGTCCTTGCCCGAGAACGCGCCGCCGCCGTGACGGGCATAGCCGCCATAGGTGTCGACGATGATTTTGCGGCCGGTGAGGCCGCAATCTCCAACCGGACCGCCGACTACGAACCGGCCGGTGGGATTGATGTGGTACTTGGTGCGCTTGTCGATCCACTTGGCAGGCAGAACGGGTTTGAGGATCTCCTCCATCACCGCCTCGCGCAGCGCTTTGGTCGACACTTCGGGGCTGTGCTGGGTCGAGAGCACCACCGCCTCGAGGCCGACCGGACGATCGTTCTCGTAACGCAGCGTCACCTGGCTCTTCGCATCGGGGCGCAGCCATGGAAGCTTTCCTGACTTGCGCACCTGGGCCTGGCGCTTGACCATACGGTGCGCCAGGGTGATCGGCGCAGGCATGAGCACATCGGTCTCGTTGGTGGCGTAACCGAACATCAGGCCCTGATCGCCCGCACCCTGCTTGCGCTCGTCCTTGCGGTCGACGCCCTGCGCAATGTCCGGGGACTGCTTGCCGATGATGTTGAGCACTCCACAGCTCGCACCGTCGAAGCCCATGTCGGAGGAGTCGTAACCGATATCGAGGACGGTCTTGCGCACGAGTGCCTCGACATCGACCCATGCACTCGTCGTTACCTCGCCCGCGACGATCACGACACCAGTCTTGACCAGTGTCTCACAGGCCACACGCCCGCGCGGATCCTCCCTGAGGATGGCGTCCAGCATGGCGTCCGAGATTTGATCGGCCACCTTGTCGGGATGCCCCTCGGAGACCGACTCGGAGGTGAAGAGATAGTCATTGGCCATGTGCTCGGTTCCTGGATTTTGAATGAGGTGAAGTGACTGGCCCGTCCTTGGGATCAGCGGTCGGCCGCGAGTTCCATCTTGGCGGCCGCGGCATCGCCGAAGCTCTCCGCCACGCGGCGTGCGATCTCCCCGGGCGACGCCCGGTGATTCTGGGTGCCGCGCGACTCGATCTTGAGCGCGCCCATCACGGCTGCGATCCGGCCACTGGTCTCGTAATCGAGATTGTGCAGGAGCCCATGCAGCAGGCCGGCGCGGTAGGCATCGCCGCAACCCGTTGGGTCGATCACCGCCGAGGTCCTCGCGCAGGGGATCTCGAACTCCCCATCCTGGGTGTAGATGCTCGATCCTTTCGGTCCGCGCGTGACGATGAGCGCCTCGACCCGCAGTGTCAGGTCCCGTACCGTCCAACCGGTCTTCTGCTGCAGCAGCTGCCACTCGTAATCGTTCACCGCAACCCAGTTGGCGTGCTCGATGAAACGGTCGAGGTCCGCCGCCTCGAACATGGGCAGACCCTGTCCGGGATCGAAGATGAAGGGAATGCCCAGACCGGCGAACTGTTCCGCATGCTCGATCATGCCCCGGCGCCCGTCCGGAGCCACGATCCCGATGACCACGTCCTCGGCATCGACCACCTTGTTGAGGTGCGCATGCTGCATGGCGCCGGGATGAAAGGCGGTGATCTGGTTGTCATCCAGGTCGGTCGTGATGAAAGCCTGGGCCGTGAGCTCCGAGTCGACCACCCGGACGTGCTCGAGCGGCAGGCCGATCTGCTGCATCCAGTCCCGGTACGGAGCGAAGTCCCGTCCCACGGTGGCCATCGGAACGGCCGGATCGCCGAGCAGGCTCAGGTTGTAGGCGATGTTGCCGGCACAGCCGCCGAATTCACGCCGCAGCTTCGGCACGAGGAACGACACATTGAGGATGTGAATCTGCTCGGGGAGTATGTGCTCGCGGAAGCGTCCTTCGAACACCATTATGGTGTCGAACGCTGCCGACCCGCAGATCAACGCCTTGCGCGGCCGCTCATTCATGGTCTGGACGGGGTGCTCGCCGAAAACCTCTCATAGGGACCGCTAATGATAAGTTTTGTGCCGTCCAATGGCTATAGAGGCGCTCGCGGCGGCCTCCATGAGCCTCTACGGGGACGGCTGGGGCGCCGCGGCGTGCTCTGCGGCGGCCAGCAACTGCACTCCGCGCAGCGCGAGATCGGTGAGGCCCGCACCCTGGCGCTCTTCGTAATAAGTAACGATCTGGCGCCGCATGCGCGGCTCCCAGTAGCGTCTGAGGTGTCGCGCGACATCCTTCGCGGCCTGCTCCGTGTCGCGCTCCGAAGCGAAGTAGGCGCTGATCTCGTTGGTCATTTTGATGAGAAGATCGATGTTCATGGGGATTCCAGACGCCAGGGATGAGCATAGACCACGTGCTGATGCTCACGTGCAAACGCCACGAGAGTGAGGCCCGCGCGCTCGGCCAGGCGCACCGCAAAGGCGGTGGGCGCCGAAAATGCCGCGACGAGCGCCACGCCCACCGCCGCGCTCTTCTGCACCATCTCGAAGCTCGCGCGGCTGGTGAGCAGGAGCGCGCCTTCCGCAGGGTCGAGGCCCGAGCGCACCAGCGCGCCGATGGTCTTGTCGAGCGCGTTGTGACGGCCCACGTCCTCGCGCACCACCTGAATGCCCTTCCCGGGCACGACCCAAGCCGCCGCGTGCACGCTGCCCGTGCGGGCATTGATCGGCTGCCGCTGCGCCAACTGCGCGATGGCCTCGTGCAGCTGCGCCGCGCTCAGTCGTACTCCGGCGCCCACGCTCTTCACTTCGCGGACCGCCGCCTCGACAGTCTCCTGACCGCACAGCCCACATCCGCTGCGCCCTGTCAGGTTGCGCCGACGATCGAGCAGCGCCGAGAAACGCTCCCACGCGACCGTGATTCTGACCTCGGCGGACTCCTCTGCGTAAGTCACCTCCACGCCGCGGATCTCCTGCGGGTGCGCGACCAGCCCCTCGCTCAACGTGAACCCGACCGCGTAGTCCTCGAGGTCCGCCGGAGTGGCGAGCATCACGACGTGCGGCACGCCGTGATAGACGAGTGCTACCGGAATCTCCTCGGCGAGGAGATCCTGCTCGTGGGTCACCGTTCCCCGGCGCCAGCGCTCGACGGGAAGCTCGATGCAGGCGCGCCGGGCCGATTGCGAAGGGCTGCGCGGGTGCTCCTCATCCGCGCCGGCCGCCTGGCGAACGGGCTCGGAGCCTGCCTCCCCCGGGGGAAGCGCGGTGTCGGCGATTGACACGATCCCGCCCGGCTGCCGGCAGGCTCAGGCAGGCGCCGGATCGCGCTTGCGCCGGCGGGCCGGCTTCGGCATCGCCCGCTCCTCCGCGGTGCGCTTGCGCCAGGCGTCCCTTTGATTGACCAACACGACTTCGACGGCCGTAACCTTGTACTCAGGACAGTTGGTCGCCCAATCGGAGTTCTCCGTGGTGACCACGTTGGCGTTGGTTTCCGGGAAGTGGAAGGTGGTGTACACCACCCCGGGCGCGATCCGCTGCGTGACCTTGGCGCGCAGTACGGTCTCGCCCGTGCGGCTGGTGAGACCCACCCAGTCGCCGTCGGCAATGCCGCGCACCTCCGCATCGTGCGGATGGATCTCCAGCAGATCCTCCGCGTGCCAGACGATATTGTCGGTCCGCCGGGTCTGGGCACCGACATTGTACTGGGTGAGCACCCGGCCGGTCGTCAGGATGAGCGGGAAGCGGCTGGTGGAGCGCTCGCTCGTCGGCACGTACTCGGTGAGGCAGAACTTGCCCTTGCCACGCACGAACTGATGCACGTGCATCGTCGGGGTGCCCTCGGGCGCGGCATCGTTGCAAGGCCACTGAACGCTGCCCAGGCGATCGAGCTTCTCGTAGGTCACCCCTGCGAAGGTCGGCGTCAGCCGGGCGATCTCCTCCATGATTTCGGCCGGGTGACGATAATGCATCGGAAAGCCCAGGGCCTCCGACAGCAGCATGGTGATCTCCCAGTCCTCGTAGCCCGCCTTGGGCGGCATGATCTTGCGCACGCGCGAGATGCGCCGCTCCGCATTGGTGAAGGTGCCGTCCTTCTCGAGGAACGAGGAGCCCGGCAGAAACACGTGGGCGAACTTCGCGGTCTCGTTGAGGAATAGATCCTGCACGATCACGCACTCGAGCGACTCCATGGCGCGCGCGACGTGATGGGTGTTGGGATCCGACTGGACGAAATCCTCGCCCTGCACGTACATGCCGCGGAAGGTGCCGTCGAGGGCCGCCTCGAACATGTTGGGAATCCTCAGTCCCGGCTCGGGCTGCAGCGATACGCCCCAGGCCTGCTCGAAGAGCCCGCGCACCACCGGGTCCGAGACGTGGCGGTAGGCGCTGAACTCGTGCGGGAACGAGCCCATGTCGCAGGAGCCCTGGACGTTGTTCTGTCCGCGCAGCGGATTGACGCCGACACCCTCCCGCCCGAGGTTGCCGGTGGCCATGGCGAGATTGGCGAGTGCCATGACGGCAGTCGACCCCTGGCTGTGCTCGGTCACGCCGAGGCCGTAGTAGATGGCGCTGTTCGGGCCGCGGGCATAGATGCGGGCCGCGCGGCGCACGAGCTCCGCCGGCACGCCGGTCACCCCCTCCATGGCCTCCGGCGAGTTGCGGTCGGCGGCGATGAGCTCCTTCCACAGCTGATAGGACTCCGGCTCGCAGCGCTCGCCGACATAGTCGTCCTTCGTCAGCCCTTCCGTCACGATGACGTGGGCGAGAGCGTTGAGCATTGCGACATTGGTGCCGGGCGTCAGCTGCAGATGCACGTCCGCGGCGATGTGCGGGCTGCGCACGAGCCCGATGGCACGCGGGTCGAGGATGATCAGCTTCGCCCCCTGCCGCAGGCGCTGCTTCATCTGCGAGGCAAACACCGGGTGCCCGTCGGTCGGATTGGCGCCGACCACCATGATGACGTCGGCCTGAGCGACGGAAGTGAAGGCCTGGGTGCCCGCCGACTCCCCGATCGTGCTCTTCAGGCCGTAACCGGTCGGGGAGTGGCACACCCGGGCACAGGTATCTACGTTGTTGTTGCCGAAGGCGACCCGGACCATCTTCTGCACCAGGAAAGTCTCCTCGTTGGTGCAGCGCGAAGAGGTGATCCCGCCGACGGAATCGCGGCCGTATTTCGCCTGGATGCGCCGGATCTCGCTGGCTGCATAACGGATCGCCTCCTCCCACGAGACCTCCCGCCATTCGTCGCGGATGGTCTTGCGGAGCATGGGCTTGAGCTTGCGATCGGCATGCGTCGCATAGCCGAAAGCAAACCTGCCCTTCACGCAGGCGTGCCCGTGATTGGCATGGCCGTCACGATCGGGCGCCATGCGCACGATCTCGGTGGTATCGCCGCTGCCTCGGACCTCGGCCTCGAAGCTGCAGCCCACACCGCAGTAGGCGCAGGTCGTGGTGACGGCGCGCTCCGGCTGACCGAGGCGGGTCACCGACTTCTCCATCAGGGCTGTGGTCGGACAGGCCTCGACGCACGCTCCGCAGGAGACGCACTCGGACTCGAAGAACGGTTGATCCTGGCTGGCTGCGATCTTGGAGGCCAGGCCGCGGCCCTGCACGGTGAGCGCGAAGGTCCCCTGCACCTCATCGCAGGCGCGCACGCAGCGCGAGCAGACGATGCATTGCTCGGGGTCGAAGGTGAAGTAGGGATTGCTCTCATCGCGGGCCAGCGGCTCGCGTGCCGGACCCGGGGCATATGAGGTGCGAGTGAGGCCGACCGTCCGCGCCACCTCCTCGAGCTCGCAGCGCGCGCCGTCGGAGTTGAGCGGATGCTCGGAGAGATAGAGGTCGAGCACTCCGCGGCGCAGCGCTGTGAGCTTTTCCGAGCGAGTCCCTATCTTCATGCCGGGCGCCACGATCGTGGTGCACGAGGCCGGATAGCCTTTGCGCCCCTCGATCTCGACCAGACACATGCGGCAGGAGCCGAAGGCCTTCAGCGTGTCGGTCGCGCAGAGCTTCGGCACCGGGTCGCCGGCCAGTGCCGCGGCGCGCATGACGGAGGTGCCGGCCGGGACCGTGACGGGCCTGCCGTCGATCTCCACGGTGACGGGGGCGCCCGCCTCGAGCGGCGCCGGAGTTCCCAGATCCTCGTAATCAATCGCAAACATGACTGGCTCTCTTCATGCGCTGCGCGCAGGAAAGAATTCACGGTTCAATGGCGGACCCTTGCGGTGAAGTCACCGCGGAAATGACGCAACGCGCTCTGCACCGGGAACGGGGCCATGCCGCCGAGGCCACAGAGGGATCCCTGCACCATGAGCTCGCAGAGCTCCTCGAGCCTGCGCACGTTGCCTTCCGTTTCGACACCTTCGATGATCCTGTCGATGACTTCCAGGCCGCGCGTCGAGCCGATCCGGCAGGGCGTGCACTTGCCGCAGGATTCGATCGCGCAGAATTCCATCGCATAGCGCGCCATGCGCGCCATGTCGACGCTGTCATCGAAAGCGACGATGCCCCCATGGCCGAGCAACGCGCCGATGGCCGCGAGCGCCTCGTAGTCGACCAGCGTGTCGAACTGCGAAGCCGGGATGTAGGCGCCGAGCGGTCCACCGACCTGCACGGCCCGCAACGGTCGGCCGGAGGCCGAGCCGCCGCCATAGTCATACAGGAGCTCGCGCAGAGTGAGGCCGAAAGCCCGCTCGACGAGACCCCCGCGCTTGATGTTACCGGCGAGCTGAATCGGCAGCGTGCCGCGGGATTTGCCCAGCCCGAAGCCCGCGTAATGCTCCGCTCCCCGATGCAGGATGGTGGGCACGCTCGCAAGTGTGATCACGTTGTTGACGATCGTCGGCCGGCCGAAGAGTCCTTTGATGGCCGGCAGCGGCGGCCGCACACGAACCTCGCCCCGTTTGCCCTCCAGGCTCTCGAGCATCGAGGTCTCCTCGCCGCAGATGTAGGCACCAGCGCCGAGGCGCACCTCGAGGTCGAAGCGCTTGCCGCTGCCCATCACGTCGGTGCCGAGATAACGAGCCTGGTAGGCAGCCGCTATGGCCTCGTTCAACGCCCGCAGCGCGTGGGGGTACTCCGCGCGAAGATAGATGTAGCCCTGGGCGGCGCCCACGGCGACACCAGCGATCGTCATGCCCTCGATCAGGCTGAGCGGGTCGCCCTCCATCAGCATGCGGTCGGAGAATGTGCCCGAGTCACCCTCATCGGCATTGCAGGTGACGTATTTGCGGCCCGCGGGCTGCTCGAGGACGGTCTTCCACTTGATCCCGGTCGGGAAAGCCGCGCCGCCCCGTCCACGCAGGCCCGAGCCGATGATCGCCTCCACGACCGACTCCGGGCTCATCGCAAGCGCGCGGCGCAAGCCCTGGTAACCGCCGTGGACCACGTAGTCGGCGACACTGACAGGGTCGACCACACCCACGCGGGCAAAGGTCAGCCGCTGTTGGCTCGCGAGCCACGGGATGGCGTCCGTGAGGCCGAGGGACAATGGGTGCGCGCCGCCACGCAGAAACTCCGCCTCGAAGAGCCCCGGCACATCGGCAGCGCTCACCGGCCCGTAGGCCATCCGGCCGTGTCGGCCCGCCACCTCCACCAACGGCTCCAGCCAGTACGCCCCGCGTGATCCGGTACGGATGACCTGAAGCTCCAGCCCCCGCCCCTTCGCCTCGCGCGCGATGGCGTGCGCGACCTCCCCCGCACCGAGCGAAAGAGCGCCGGCATCGCGGGGCACATACACCGTGAAAGTCATGCGGGAGCAGTCACCTCTTGCGGTCGGTGTCGGACAGCAGCGCGTCGAAGCGCTCGGGAGTCACTCTCCCGTGCAGCCGGCCATCAATCATTACCGCAGGCGAGCACGCGCAATTGCCCAGGCAGTAGACCGGCTCGAGCGAATAACGCCCGTCAGGCGTCGTCTGATGGAAGTCTACTCCCAGCCGCCGTCGTGCGTGCGCCGCCAGCGCCTCACCGCCTACGGCCTGACAGGACTCGGCCCGGCACACGCTCACGGTGTGGGTCCCGGGGGGTGTGCTGCGAAAATAATGGTAGAAGGACACGACGCCGTGCACCTCGGCGCGCGAGAGATTGAGCTCTTCTGCCACGAGCGGCACCGCCGCAGGCGGCACGTACCCGAGCTCGGCCTGGATCGCGTGCAGCACCTCGAGCAGCGGCCCGGGTCGCGCGCTCAAGTGCCGCGCGATCCGCCGAACCGTCTCGCCATGCTCGGAAGCCAAGGTCTCCATGCGATAAGTATACGTCCCGCGACGCCGTCGTCTCCTGCCCGTCCCCAGGAGGCCTGACCATCCCCGGACAGTGTTCGATTTCCGGGACGCAACGCCTGGGCCGCCTCGACCCCGTGGGTCTTCGTCATGTAGCCAGCTGCCGGGCGTGATGCCGCAGATGATCCTCGATGAAGCTGGATATGAAGTAATACCCGTGGTCGTAGCCCTCGTGCCGCCGCAGCGTGAGCCTGATCCCCGATTTACCGCAGGCCTCCTCCAGGAAATGGGGGTGCAGCTGCAGCTCCAGAAACTGATCGGCCAGCCCCTGATCCACGAGGATGGGCGGCCGCTGAGGGCCATCGGTCACCCGGGCGGCCAGCTCCGAGGCATCGTACGTGGCCCATTGCCCGACATCCGGCCCGAGGTATCCGCTGAAGGCCTTCTGCCCCCACGGACAGCGGCGCGGCGCGCTGATGGGGGCAAACGCCGACACCGATCGATACCGTCCGGGATTGCGCAGCGCGATGGTCAGTGCCCCGTGCCCTCCCATCGAATGGCCGAAAATACCGGTGCGCTCGGCGGCGACCGGGAACCGTGCCTCGATCAGGGCGCGCAGCTCCTCGGTGATGTAGGTATACATGCGGTAGTGATGCGACCACGGCTCCGCGATGGCATCGAGATAAAAGCCGGCGCCCAAGCCGAAGTCCCACGAATCGCTGTCGCCCGGAAGCTTCACGCCGCGCGGGCTCGTGTCAGGGGCGACGAGCATCAGCCCGAGCTCGGCGGCGACCCGCTGCGCGCCCGCCTTGGTCATGAAGGTCTCTTCGCTGCACGTGAGGCCCGCCAGATAGTAGAGCACGGGCACCGGCCCCGATTTCGCCTGCGGTGGCGTGAAGACGGCAAAGCGCATCGGACAGCCGGTGCTCGCTGCCTCATGCCGATAGAAGCCAACCGTACCGCCGAAGCAGCGATGCTGGCCGATGACTTCGAAAGGCTGGCCGGCCATGGTCGGTCTCCCGGGGAAGTGCGACGGGGAGGCGCACCTTATACCGGGTCGGCCGGCGAGTCACCGCGGGCAGACGGAGCGATGCAGCACTGTCACATGACTGGAACAGGTCGGAACGCCGGTCCGGGGCCGCGTGCTTCCACTCTAGCCTGCCGCACCGCTCGCCTTGGCTGGCGCCGTGTGTACCGCGTCGGTCCCGCCGGTGCCTTCCCATCCCCCGCCGAGCGCCCGGTAGAGCTGTACCAGGTCGGCAGAAACAGCCGTCGTTGCGTCCGCGAACGCGAGCTCATTCTGCTCTTCGCTGCGCTCGGCATCCAGCACGTCAATGAAGCTTGCCACACCGCTCTGGTATCGCTGACGCGCGAGCTGACGGGCGTTGCGACTGGCCGTCACTGCCGTCTGGAGGGAATCGCGCCGCGCCTGATCCGAAGCATAGGCTGCCAGCGCGTCCTCCACCTGATTCAACGCCGTGAGCACCGTCTGCGCGTAGATGACCGCCGCCTCTTTCGCTTTCAACCGCTGCAGACGCACGGTCGCGCGCAGTCGTCCGCCCTCGAAGATCGGCAGCTCGATGGCCGGCCCGAACGAAGCGAAGCGGCTCGCCGTCTCGATGAGTCGCGAGAGTCCCACCGACTGGAACCCGCCTGCAGCGGTCAACGTCAACTGCGGGAAGTAGTTGGAGACCGCGACACCGACCTGCGCGGTGGCCGCATGAAGGTTGGCCTCGGCCTGGCGGATGTCCGGCCGGCGACGCGCCAGGTCCGAAGGCAGGCCGATCGGCACGACAGGCGGCACGGGCGGCACGGGCTGCGTTCCCCCGAGCTCGGCCCGCAGCGCCTGTGGCTGCTTCGCCATGAGCTGACTCAGCTGATTGATGTCGACGGTGATCTCGCGATCGGCGAGCGGCACTTGCGCCTGCGTCGTACCTACTTCGGCCGTGGCATTCTCGACATCGAGGTCCGAGGTCAGCCCCGCGTTGCGCCGATCACGTGTGAGCTGCAGCAGATCGCGTTGCGTGGCGAGACTGCGCTCCAGGATGGAGCGGCGAAGCTGAGCGCCGCGCAGATCGATGTACGTGGCCGCGACATCACTCACCATCGAGAGCAGCACCGCGTGCCCGCCCTCGACGGCCGCCTGCATCTGGGCGTTGGCGGCCTCGATCGAGCGGCGCTCCGTCCCGAAGAGGTCGGGAGTCCAGGAGGCGCCGAGACCGAGTTGATACTGGCTGAACGGGTTGGTGAGAATCGGCGGCAGACCGGGAAAATTCAGGCCGAAGATAACCCCGTTCGGCGTATTGGTGCTGATCCGCTGCCGCGACCACGAGGCGTTGGCCGACAGGCTGGGCCAGAGGCCGCCAGCCACGACGGCGGCTTGTGCCTGCGCCTCCTGGATGCGCAGCACGGCCTGTTTGACGTCCAGATTCTCGGTGGCCGATTGCTGCACGAGCGATGTCAGCGTCGCATCGTTGAAGGTCGACCACCACGCAATCGTCTGGGCACCTTCGGAAGTCACATGCGCCGCGCCCCCGGTGCTGTTGCCCACGGCGCTGGACGACCATTGTGCCGGCACGTCCGGCTTCGGCCTGACGAAGTTCGGGCCCACTGCGCAGCCGGCCAGCGTGCAACCGAGCGAAGCCAATACGAGAGAGCGTAGGGTGCTGTTGGAGAGTGCCATGAGCTTCCTTCACTGTAGCCGGTGCCGGAACATCCAGGAAGCGGCGGCCAGCGTGACCGCGGCAATCACCGCCAGCGGCCAGAGGTCGGGCATCAATACGCCCGGCCCCGCTCCCTCGAGATACACCCGCTGCGCGATGTCGATGGCATAGCGCAGGGGGTTGATGAAGGTGAAGTATTGCAGAGACAGCGGCATGTTGCTGAGCGGCGTCGTCAGCCCCGAGAGCAGCGCAAACGGCATGATGAGCATGAAGGAGAAGAGCATCGCCTGCTGCATGGTGTAGCAGAGCGCCGAGACCACGAGCCCGACCCCGACCGCCGCCAGCACGAACAGGACCAGCCCCGCATAGAGTGTGAGGAATGATCCCTGGAACGGGATTTGGAACCAGAGCTGCGCGACGAGCAGGACCCCGGTCGCCTGGATGAGGCCTACCAGCATCGACGGCAGCGCCTTGCCGGCCATGATCTCGGCAGGTCGGAACGGCGTCACGAGAAGCTGATCGAAGGTTCCCTGCTCGCGCTCGCGCGCAACCGACATCGCCGTCAGCATCAGAGTCTGGATCATCGTGAGGGTACCGATCAGTCCGGGAATCATGTTCCAGCGCGTCATGAGGTTCGGGTTGTACCAGGCACGCATCGCCACCGTCACCGGCGGCCCGGGCTGGCCATGATCGGTCCGCCAGTCGCTGTTGAAGGCATCCACCACCGACTGCGCATAGCCGAGTGCCGTGCCCGCGGTGTTGGAATTACGGCCGTCGGCGATGATCTGAACGTCCGCACCGCCGCCGGCGCCGAGCCGGCGGGCGAAGTCCTCGGGAATCTCGACCGCGAGCAGCGCGCGGCGGTCGTTGATGTAGTCGCTCACCTCCCGCTGGGTGCGCAGATTGGCGACGCGCTCGAAGAGCTTCGTGCCATCGAATCTCGACAGCAGGTCCTGCGAGGCGATGCTGTGGGAGCGGTCGAGCACCGCATAGGGGACATGGTTGAGATCATAGGTCGCGGCGTAGCCGAAGAGCAGGCACTGGATGATGGGCGGCAGCAGCAGGCTGTTGCGGGCGCGGCGGTCCTTGAGCACCGCGAGCAGCTCTTTGCGGGTGAGCGCCAGGATGCGAAGCAGCGATTCCAGCATGACTCAGCCGAGCCTCTTGTGAGTGACGGCGCGGCTGGCATAGCCCAGCAGCGCGAGCATGGCGGCGAGCACCGCCGCGTTGGGCAGGATCACCGGCCAGATGTCACCGGCGAGAAAAGTGGTCTGCAGCAGCGCCACGTAGTATCTCGCCGGCAGCAGGTAGGTGATCGCGCGAATCACGGCCGGCATGCTGCGCAGGTCGAAGAGGAATCCGGACAGCATCAGCGCCGGCATGAAAGTCGCAAGCATGGTGAGCTGGCTCGCAACCAGCTGATTCTTGAAGTACGAGGAAATGAGGAGTCCCACGCCGAGCGCCACCAGCACATAGAGCATCGAGGCGCCGATGAGCACCACGAGCGAGCCGACGACCGGGACGTGGAAGAGGAACTTGCTCGAGACCACGCAAAGCAACAGCCCGAGCAGCCCCAGGCCGAAGTAAGGGATGGTCTTGCCGAGCAGGATCTCGCCGCTGCGCACCGGAGTCACGAACAGCGCCTCGAAGGTGCCACGCTCCCATTCCCGCGCCACCACCATGGCGGTGAGGAAGGCGCCGATCAGCGTCATGACGAGAACGATGAGCCCCGGCACCAGGAAATAGTGACTGTCATTGGCCGAGTTGAACCACAGCCGGCTCTGAATGCCGACCGGACCGCCGCTGAGCGCACCCCCGTCCTCGGCCGCCTGCCGCGCGGACCAGGCGCCGACCGCCCCGGCGGCGTAGGCTTCGATGATGCGGGCACGGTTGGCATCGCTGCCGTGCACCAGCAGCTGCACGCGTGCATCGCCTGCGCCGAAGTGCCGGGCAAAATCGGCAGGGATGGTGAGGATGCCATCGACCTTGCCGGTCATCATGAGGCGGTCGGCCGCCTGGCGGGAATAGACCCGCTGCGGCCGGAAATACGGCGAGAGCGCAAAGCTCGCGAGCAGGTTCTCGGCCGGCCCGGAGCTCTCCTCCAGGACCACCGCCAGGGGCACATTCCTGACATCGAGCGACAGGCCAAAACCGAAAAGCAGAATGAGAATGACCGGCAGGACGACACCCACTCCGATGGTCGCCGGATCGCGGATCATCTGCCGCGTCTCCTTCCTGACGAGCGCGCGGATGCGCCGCAGCTTGGGCCGCAGGCGGCCGAGCTCGCTCATCGCTGTGCCCCCGCTTCACGGGCGCGCGCCGCCTCGACGACGGCGATGAATGCATCCTCCATGGACGCCTGCCGCGTCTCTCCCGGGTGCGCGAGCTGCCGGATATCCGCGGGCGAGCCCTGAGCCAACACCCGGCCGCCGTCCATGATGGCGATGTGATCGCAGTATTCCGCCTCCTGCATGAAGTGGGTGGTGACGATGACGGTGACACCCTGCTCGGCGAGCGCCGTGATCCGCCGCCAGAAGGCGCGCCGCGCCAGCGGATCGGCGCCGCTCGTCGGCTCATCGAGAAAGAGGATGTCTGGCTCGTGCAGGAGCGCTGCGCCCATGGCGAGGCGCTGTTTGAATCCTCCGGGCAGCTCGCCGCTCGCGGTCTGCTCGTGTTGCGCCAGATCGAACTGGCGGACCGCCCAATCGATGCGGGCCCGGCGCGCCGCACCGCGCAAGCCGTAAGCACTGGCGAAGAACTCGAGGTTCTCCGCGACGGTGAGCGAGCCGTAAAGAGAGAACTTCTGCGCGACGTACCCGAGCCGCGCGCGCGCAGCGGCGCCGGCCCTGCTGACATCGACACCGGCAATCCTCAGTACACCGCCACTCGCGGGCAACAGGCCGCAGAGCATGCGGAAGGTCGTCGTCTTGCCGGCTCCGTTGGGGCCGAGGAGACCGAAGATCTCGCCCCGCCGCACCTCGAAGCTCACGTGATTCACGGCGGTGAAGTCGCCAAAGCGCTTGACGAGGTCGCGCACCTCCACGACGGCACCCTCCTGCGCGGGGGCGAGCGGGCGCTGCAGGCGGATATCGACTCCTGCCTCATGGGCAGCCGTGCCGCGCAACAACACCATGAATCCATCCTCGAAGCGCGGCGCGACCGGCCGGGCAACCAGGCCCGCGACGAGGTCTGGCCGATCTCCCGGCGGCACTGCGGCGGGCTGGGAGCCGGCGCGCCGAACCAACCTCACGAGCCCGCCGTCGGGCACCGCATCGATCACCTGCGGATCATCGAGCAGCCGCGCCTGCAGGCGGCGCGCGTTGTTGCCGGGCCCGGGCTCGAGCACGAGGCTGCAGCCGGCAGCAGCCCGCGTGACGCTGTCCGGCTCACCGTGGGCGAGAGCCCTGCCCTCGTGCAGCACCAGTACCCGCGCCGCCTTCTCGGCCTCATCGAGGTACGAGGTGCTCGTCAGCACGGTCAGTCCCTGTTCGCGTACCAAATGCTCGACGATGGCCCACAGCTCGCGCCGCGAGAGCGGATCGACGCCGACTGTCGGCTCATCGAGCAGCAACAGCTCCGGCGAGCGCACCAGCGTGCAGGCGAGTCCGAGCTTCTGCTTCATGCCGCCGGAAAGTCTGCCGGCGAGCCGGCCGGTGAAGCGGGCGAGATCGGTCATCTGCATGAGCTGCGGGTAGCGCTGGCGGCGCTCATCGGCCGTGACACCGTGCAGGTCGGCATAGAGGTCGAGGTTCTCCTGCACGCTCAGATCCTCGTACAGCCCGAATTTCTGCGGCATGTAGCCGATCCGGTCCTGCACGCGCTGCGGCTGCACGCCGGGATCGATGCCGAGCACGGTCAGATGGCCCGCCTCTGCCGTGAGCAGGCCGGCCATCAGGCGGATGAGCGTGGTCTTGCCGGCGCCGTCCGGTCCGACGAGCGCCGTCAACTCGGCGGCGCGCACCTCGATCGAGACCCCATCGAGCGCACGTACTTCGCCACCGTTGCCCGGCGCGCGAAACACCTTGCGCAGGTCACTGCCGATGACGACCGGGGACGGCATGTCAGCTCTTGCGGCTGTTGGGAGACAAGTGGACCGTTGCCGGCATTCCCAGGCGCAGCCGATCGCCCGGATCCTTCACGAACACCCTGATCTCGTACACGAGGCTCGAGCGCAGCTCCTGGGTCTGCACGGTCTTCGGTGTGAACTCCGCCACGGGTGAGATGAAGCCCACCCAGCCCTCGAAGCGCGTTCCCGGAAACGAATCGACCGCGACCGTCGCCGCCATTCCGGAACCGACGCGGCCGAGGTCCGTCTCCGAGACGTAGGCGCGCACCCATTTGGGATCGGTAATGGCGAGCGTGAGCGCGGTCTTCTGCGGCGAGGCCATGTCGCCCGGCTCGGCGATCCGCGAGCGCACCACGGCATCGAGCGGGGCGCGAAGCTGCGCATCGGCAAGCTCCTGCTCGAGCAACGCGACCTGCGCCTGCTCGCCATCGAGCATCGCTTGGGCCTGCGCAATATCCTCCTGGCGCGGTCCGAGCAAGGCGAGCTGCAGCGCCTTGCGGCTGACTGCAACTTTGGCATCGGCGACATCGGCCTGGGCCTGGGCGTCATCGACTTCCTGACGGCTCACTGCGCGGCCGCTCGAGGTGCTGAAGACGGCCTCGAGTCGTCGATAGTTGTCATGCGCCTGGCGGGCATCAGCCTGCGCCAGCGTGAGATTGGCGCGTGCCTGCGCGACCTCTTCCGGCCGGTTGCCGTGATGCAGCCGATCGACGACCGCGCGCTGTGCGGCCGCCTGCGCCCGGGCCTGGGCGAGCTGCGGCTCGAGGCGACTGGTATCGAGGCGCGCCAGGACCTGACCCTTGCGCACGCGATCGCCCTCGTGCACGAGAACGCTGGCGACGCGCTGGCTGTCATTGAAGGCGAGGTCGACCTCCCGCAGGTCGACGTTGCCATAGAGCACGATCTCGTTGCTCGTTGCATCGCGGTGCGTGAGCCACCAGGCAACGCCCACGACGGCGAGTACCACGAGAGCTATGGGGATGATTCTCTTCTTCATGCCGAACCGCGCCTTCCGGGGAGACCGCTCGATCTGGACAAATTGTCTATCAGTTGATAGAAATCTGTCAAGTGATATAATCGAGACGTGAGCGCAGTGCGGAATATTGTGATTCGGGGATCGTGAGAAAGCGCAGCACGGGAGCCCGTAGACCTCGCATAGCCGCGCGCGATGCAGGCAGCGCCAGACGGCGCCACCGGGCGGGCGGCGGCTACGCCCGCGGCGAGCATACGCGCCAGCGCCTGCTCGAAGCCGGGATCGAGCTCTTCGGCGAGCTCGGCTATGAGCGAGCCTCCACGCGCGCCATTGCACGGCACGCAGGTGTCAGTCTGCCCGCTTTGCAATACTACTTCGGCGGCAAGGAGGGGCTGCACCGGGCCTGCGCCCAGTACATCACGGAGGACGTGCGCACCCGGCTGGATCCCGCGGCAGAGCGCGTCCGGCAGGCGCTCGGCCGGCAAAACCTGACGCGCGAGGAGCTCCTGGAGCTGCTGCGGGCGGTCGTCGAGCCCTTTCTCGAAGGTCTCGCCACCGAGCGGCCGGAAAGCTGGGCGCTCTTCTTCGCGCGCGCGCAGGGCGAGCACACCGTGGCATTCGATGCGATCTTCCAACAGATCGGCGGCCGATTGCTGGCCATCGTGATGGAAATCGTCGGCCGCCTGCTCGGAAGGCCTGCGGCAAATCCTGATGTTGCCATTCGTGCGGTCGTCATCGTCGGGCAGCTCGCACTCGTGCGCCGCGCCCGACCCATCATCCTGCGGGCCCTCGGCTGGCCGGACTTCGAGGGCGAGCGGCTACAGATGCTCAAAGAAACGATGTGGAACGGCATCGCCCGGAGCCTCGCGTAGCGAGAGCACCTGAGTGATCGGACCCAGGGCCGCTCCCTGGGCCGCGGGCTGAATCCGAGCGACAGGGCCGGCCGCGCAAATCAACGCACAGCCGCTTTGCAGATCCGCTCGATGAGCTCGGGAAAGCCGATGCCCGCCGCTCTTGCGGCCTGCGGCAACAGGCTCGCGGCCGTCATGCCGGGGAGCGAGTTGGCTTCGAGGCACCAGATGCCACCCTGCGCATCCATCCGAAAGTCGATCCGGCTGTAGGCGCCGAGCTTGAGGGCCGCATGCGCGCGCACCGCGATCTGCTGGGCGCGCGCGGCAACCTCAGGAGCAAGCTCCGCCGGAAAAATCTCCCGCGCGCCGCCGGCCTGGTACTTCGCCTGGTAGTCGAATACCTCGCCCGGCGCGATGATCTCCCCGACCGGCAGGGCCTGCCCCTGCAACACTCCTACAGTCAGCTCGCGGCCCGGGATGAAGCGCTCCACCATGACCTCATCATCGAAGCGCTGGGCCAGCGAGAGAGCCGCAGGCAGCGCCTCCGGTGCGCGGACGACACTGAGGCCCACGGTCGAGCCCTGTTTGTTCGGTTTCACGACGACCGGCCAGCCGAGCGCTGCGTCGATGTCCTGCGCGCTCACCGGCGTCATCTTCCAGTCCGCGGTCGGCACTCCGGCCGCGCGGAAGAGACGCTTCGAGAGGTCTTTGTCCATCGCAGTCGCACTCGCGATGTGATTGCTGCCGGTGTAGGCAAGGCCGGCGAGGTCGAGCACTGCCTGAATGCGCCCGTCCTCCCCGGCGCCGCCGTGCAGCGCGAGAAAGACCACATCGACATCCCGTATGTCGGCCGTCTCCGCCGCGAGCACGGGTGCGCCCTGCTTCATTCCCGCGAGCGCCGAGCCCGAGGGAGGCTGCGGGCCGACACCGCTCGTGAGCAGCCGCTGCTCGGCCGGCGCGGACAGTCTGCCGGTCGCCGTATCGACCGCCACCACCTCGTGTCCGAGGCCGCGCAGCGCCGGAATCACCTGCGCCGCACTTGCGATCGATACGTCCCGCTCCTCACTCGTACCGCCGAAGAGAACCGCTATCTTCATGGCTCTGCGTACCGCTGCGCGCAACGATGATCCTGGGGAAGCCATTCTCACATGTCCACGGACGGGTCGCGCTGCTTCGTGACACATCGCGACGCACCGGGTACGATTACCGTACCGGTAGCCGTGTCTCGTGTCTGCAGGTCGTGTTGCATTCCAAAGCGCCTCCCAAGAGCTCGCGTCCGGTCATCGCGCCGGGCAGCGCCTCCACGGGCGACCCGGACAATGCGCTCTACCGCGGCGGTGATCCTGATTTCATGACGTCACTGGCGCGCGGACTGCATGTCATCCGCGCGTTCTCCGGCGTCGACCGGCGCCTCACCATCGCCGATGTCAGCCGCGCCACCGGCCTCACGCGTGCCGTCGTGCGCCGCTGCCTCTATACCCTGCGCGAGCTCGGATACGCCGCCACCGACGGCCGCACCTACAGGCTGCAGCCGAGGATCCTCAATCTCGGCTATGCGTATCTCTCCACGGCACCGATCCCGATCGCCGCCCAGCCGGTCCTCGAAGAGCTGAGCGAGCGGCTCGGTGAGGCTACTTCGGTGGCGGTTCTCGATGACGGCGCGGTCGTATATGTGGCGCGCGCCGCGACCCGGCGCATCATGGCCGTCACACTGGGCGTCGGCAGCCGGCTACCGGCTTACTGTACGGCGCTCGGACGCGTACTCCTCGCCAGCCTGCCGCTGGAGCAGACGGCGCAGGAGCTGGCGAAATTCGAGCTCGTCGCACACACCCGCTTTACGGTGACCTCGCGCCGGCGCCTCGAGGAGATCCTCGCCGAGACGCGCAGCGAAGGCTTTGCGGTAAATGACCAGGAGCTCGAGGTCGGCCTGCGCTCGATCGCGGTACCGGTCAGAAATGTGGTCGGCGTCACGGTGGCGGCGATGAACGTGAGCACCCAGGCCTCACGCGTCTCGCGCCGCGAGCTCCTCGAGAAGGGGCTGCCCCTCCTCAAGGCGGCAGCCGAGCGCCTCGGCAGCCAACTTCCCCCCTCGCGTTAGTTTCCCTGCGGGTAGACTGCGCTGATGTTCCCGGCGATCAAACCGGCCACGCGGGCCCTCATTCTCCTCAACGTGCTGCTCTTCCTGCTCGAGCAGGTGGCGCTGCGGCCCATGCTGCAGCACTTCGCGCTCTGGCCGCTCGCGACTCCGGAGGCGCTCTTTCGCCCCTGGCAGCTCCTCACCTACGCGTTCCTGCACGCCGGGCTGCTGCCATCGCTTTCAACATGTTCACCCTCTATGTCTTCGGCTCCGTGCTCGAGAGCTATTGGGGCCCCCGGCGCTTTCTCGCCTATTACCTCGTCTGCGTCCTCGCCGCCGGCGGCACACAGCTCGCCGTGGAGTACGCCGCCAGGACCGGCGAGCCGACGCTCGGCGCCTCGGGAGGCATATTCGGCGTGCTGCTCGCCTTCGCGATGCTCTTTCCGCGCGCGCGCCTGATGTTGCTCATTGCACCCATCCCGCTGCCCGCGTGGCTGGTCGTCATGGTGTATGGGCTGCTCGAGCTCTTCTTCGGCGTCACCGGCAGGCAGGCGAGCGTCGCGCATTTCGCGCACCTCGGCGGAATGCTGGGCGGTGCGATCATGATGCTCTACTGGCGCACGCGCGCCGATCGCGGCGGCTGGCGGCCGACATGAACGGAACTTTTTACGATTGCCTGTATCTACCGCAGCCTCGGAGGTAGCCCATCGATGATCAAAGCCGAGCACCTGAGCAAGCGCTACGAGTCGGTCGTGGCCGTAGACGACGTCACGTTCGAGGTCCGTCCGGGCGAGGTACTCGGATTCCTCGGACCCAACGGGGCGGGCAAGACGACCACCATGCGCATGCTCGCAGGCTTCGTCACACCGACGGCCGGCAAGGCCAGCATCTGCGGCCACGACGTGGAGAGCGAGCCGCTCGCCGCCAAGGAGCGGCTCGGCTACCTGCCCGAAGGAGCGCCGACCTATGGAGAGATGCGCGTGCGCGGCTTTCTGGAGTTCATCGCCGACCTGCGCCGCCTGGAAGGCTCGCGCCGGCGCGCGCGCCTCGATTACGTGATCGGACGGCTGCAGCTCGGCTCGGTGCTGGAACAGTCGATCGAGACGCTGTCGAAAGGCTTCCGCCGCCGGGTCGGCCTGGCTCAGGCCATCCTCCACGACCCGCCGGTGCTCGTCCTCGATGAGCCCACCGATGGCCTCGATCCCAACCAGAAGTTCGAGGTCCGGGCGCTCATCAACGAGATGGGTCGGGACAAGATCATAGTGATCTCGACTCATATTCTCGAAGAGGTCGACGCCGTCTGCAGCCGCGCAATCATCATCGCGCACGGACGCATCGTCGCCGACGACACGCCCCTGAAGCTCGCGGCCCGATCGCGTTATTTCAACGCGGTGTCGCTGCAACTCGAGCGCCCGGAGCAGCTGGCTGCGGCACGTGCCGCGGTAGCCGCGCTTCCCTCGGTGGCCGACGTCGAGGTGAGCGAGCGCGACGTGCGCCTGACCGCACTGCCGCGCTCCGGGGCGCCGATATTCGCCGCCATCTCGGAGCTCGCGAGCGCCAAGGGACTCGCGCTCAAAGCGCTGCACCTCGAATCCGGACGACTCGACGAAGTCTTCCGCTCCATCACCGCATAACCACTCACACGGGGGCGCCATGCGCAACGTAGGCATCATCCTGCGCCGCGAGCTCGCGAGTTATTTCGCGACACCGCTCGCCTATGTCTTCATCCTGATCTTCCTCGTGCTGGCGAACGCCTTCACGTTCTATCTCGGCGGCTTCTACGAGCGCGGCCAGGCGGACCTCGAGCCCTTCTTCGCCTTCCATCCGTGGCTGTATCTGTTCCTCATTCCGGCGATCTCCATGAAGCTCTGGGCCGAGGAGCGCAAGTCGGGCAGCATCGAGCTGCTGATGACCCAGCCGGTGAACCTGTGGGAGGCGGTGCTCGGCAAGTATTTGGCCGCCTGGCTCTTCACGGCGCTCGCCCTCGCGCTCACCTTCCCGATCTGGATCACCGTCAACTATCTCGGCAAGCCCGACAACGGCACCATCATTGCAGCCTACCTCGGGAGCCTGCTGCTCGCCGGCGGCTTTCTCGCGGTGGGCTCGTGCATGTCGGCGCTCACTCGCAATCAGGTGGTCGCCTTCATCCTCGGGGTCGCGGTCTGCTTCCTGTTCCTGCTCGCCGGCTACCCCCTGGTGGTGAACGCCTTCCAGAGCTGGGCGCCGCAGGCGCTCGTAGGGGCAATCGCTTCGCTCTCCTTCCTCACGCATTTCCAGTCGATCGCCAAGGGCGTGATCGAGGCACGCGACCTTCTCTATTTCGCGATGCTGATCGGCTTCTTTCTCTTCACCACCGCGGTCACCCTCGACCTGCGCAAAGCGGACTAGGAGCGCCCCATGACCAAACGCTCGACCCTCGGCTGGGGCGCGGTGGCAGCGCTGGCGCTCACCTTCATCGGCCTCACCATCCTCTTCAACTACTCCCTCGCCGGCTGGCAGCTGGATCTCACCCAGAATCGCCTCTACACCATCTCGCCGGGCACCGACCGGATCCTGCAGAGCATCAAGGAGCCGATCGACCTCTATTTCTTCTACTCGGCCAAGACCGCGGAATCCATTCCGCAGATCCGCCCCTACGGTCAGCGCGTGCACGACTTCCTCGAGGAGCTCAAGCAGCGCTCGGGCGGCATGATCCATCTGCACGTCATCGATCCGCAGCCGTTCTCGGTCGAGGAGGATCGCGCCGCGGAGCTCGGGGTCACCGGCACCGCCATCAACGAGGCCGGCACCAAGTTCTACTTCGGTCTCGCCGGAACCAACTCCACCAACGGCCAACAGGCCATCCCGTTCTTCGACCCCGACAAGCAGCGCTTCCTCGAGTACGATGTGGCGAAGCTCGTCTATCAGCTGGCGCATCCTGCGAAACCGGTCGTCGCCTGGCTCTCGACGCTGCCCATGAGCGGCGGCTTCGATCCGCAGAGCGGCCAGCCGGGAAAGCCCTGGATGATCTACTCGCAGGCGCAGCAGCTCTTCGATCTGCGCCCGCTCGAGCCTACCGCGACCTCGATCGGCCCGGATGTGCGCGTGCTCGTGCTCGTCGATCCGAAGAACCTCTCGCCGGCCACCGAGTTCGCCATCGACCAGTACGCGCTGCGGGGCGGTCACATCGTGGCCTTCCTCGATCCGATGGCGCAGGCGGATCGGTCCGGCGGCAACCCCATGCAGGCAATGGCAGCCGACCATGCCTCGCACATGGAAACGCTCCTCTCCGCCTGGGGAGTCGACTTCAATCCGCGCGAAGTGGTCGCCGACCGTGGCCACGCGCTCACCGTCGCCATGCGCGAAGGCGAGCCGCCGGTCGAGCATCTCGGGATCCTCGGGCTCGGCGACAACTCGCTCTCGCAAACCGACGTCGTCACCTCGGGCCTCTCCAACGTCAACGTCGAGACCGCCGGCTACGTGGCACCGGCGAAGGGCGCGACCATCAAGTTCGAGCCGCTGATCCAATCGAGTGCCGACGCGGAGGCAATGCCCGCGCAGCGGTTTGCCATGCTGATGAATCCGGCGACCCTGTTGGACGGGTTCAAGCCTACCGGTAAGCGCTACACGATCGCCGCGCGCGTCACGGGAATGGTGAAGACCGCATTCCCGGACGGTCCGCCCAAGGGCGTGACGCTACCGGCCGGTCAACGTGATCTCAAGGCATCGGTGAGACCAATGAATCTCGTGGTCTTCGCCGATACCGACCTGCTCTCGGACTATCTCTGGGTGCACGAGCAGGAGCTCTTCGGTCAGAGTATCGCGCAGGCCTGGGCGAGCAACGGTGACCTGGTACTGAACACTCTCGATAATCTTTCGGGCAGCTCGGACCTGATCAGCGTGCGTGGCCGCGCAGGCTTTACGCGTCCGTTCCTGCGTGTCGATGCCCTGCGTCGTGTGGCGAATGCCCGTTTTCACGCGCAGGAGCAGCAGCTGCAGCAGAAGCTGCAGGATACTGAGCAGCAACTGACCCTGCTGCAGTCGAAGCGCAACGATAAGTCGGCGCTGATCCTGACCCCCGCCCAACAGCAGGAGATCGAGCACTTCGAGGCGGAGAAGCTCGAGATCCGCAAGCGCCTGCGCGCCGTGCAGGCCGGGCTCGTCAGCGACATCGACGCGCTCGGCTCGCGGCTGAAATTCATCGACATCATCGTGATGCCGGCTCTCTTCGCGCTCGCCGCGCTGCTCATCGCGGCGATGCGCCGCAGGCGTCCCCAGGCCGTCTCCAGCAAGGAACAACCGCAATGACCGCACGGCGCGTCACGCTCCTCTTCGCCATCGGCATCGTCATCATCGCGCTCGCAGCCTGGGTGTCGAGCCGCAGCCAGACCGGCCCGGATGCCGCGGCCAACACGCGGGTGCTTCCCGGACTCGAGAGCGCCCTGAACGATGTCGCGCAGATCCGCATCACCAAGGCCGGCAACACCACTGCGACCCTGGAGCGCAAGGCTGCCGACTGGATCGTGGGCGAGCGCGATTATCCGGCCGACTCGGGTAAGCTGCGCAAGCTCCTGCTCGACTTGGGATCGCTCGCGACCGTGGAGCGCAAGACGAGCATCGCCCGCAACTACCCCGTGCTCGGGGTCGAGGATGTGACCCAGCCCAAAGCAACCGGCGCGCGCATCGACATCATCGCTCCCGGCAGGACGTGGTCGCTGATCGTCGGCCACTCCATGGATGCCAACGACTGCTACGTGCGCGTCGTCAACTCCCCGCAAAGCCTGCTTGCGAGCCCCATCGTCCTCGTCGATGCAGACCCGAAGCTCTGGCTCGAGCCGACGATCCTCGATATCGCCCAGAGCCGCGTGAGTGAGATCGCGGAGCAGCCCGCCAAGGGCCCGGGATTCACGGCCTCACGGGAAAAGAAGACCCAGGCCGACTTCACCGTCCATGGCATTCCCCACGGCCGCGAGCTTACCGGGGCCGACGCCGCCGATACGATGGGCAGCTCCCTCTCCAGCCTGACGCTGACTGACGTGCGCAAAGCCATCCCGGCACCGCAAGGCACCGGCCTTGCCCACGCTGTCTTCAAGACCTTCGATGGCCTGCAGATCGAGATCAGCGGTTACAAACAGGCGAGCAACGGCTACATCGACGTATCGGCGCGCGCCACGGACAAGTCCGCCGCCGCCGAGGCCGAGCAGATCAACGCCCGCGTGCAAGGCTGGGACTACGAGATCCCGGACTACCGCTACGACGAGATCTTCCAGTCCCTCGACGGCCTGCTGAAGCCCCTGCCGGCGAAGAAGGCGCACGCGCCGGCGCGCCCCCATCCCGCGAAATAGCCTGCAGGACGGCTCGCTGCCCTAGCGGGCTCGAGCCAGGAGAAACAGGGTCACGGCGGCCAGGAGCGCGGTCGGCAGCCACGCGAGTATCACCGGATCGAGGTTGAAAACGATCGTCCCGCTCTCGATCAGCCGCTGCAGCAGGAAGAAGACGATCCCGATCACCAGCGCCAGCATGGTGCGCGTCCCGGCCCCGGCCGAGCGCATCGAGCCGAGGACGAACGGCAGGGCGAGGAGCACCGAGAAGGCGATCGCCACCGTACGCGCGATCTTCGACCAGAAGGCGAACACGTACTGTCTGGCATCGAGCGAGTTGGTGTGGAAGTACTCGATGAGCTGCCACAACGAGCTCAGAGTCAACTGCTCCGGGTCCTGCACCGCAAGTCCGAGGAAACCCGCGGTGACGTTCGACTGCAGCACCTTGTGGCCGGGAGCGCTGGCCGTCACCCGATCTACCGGCGGCGGGCGGCATGGTGCCGAGCGCTCATCGCAGCTCGGCGAAGCTGCCGCCGCATCGACACTGCGGTAGAAGAAGCGCGATTCGGTATAGCCGCCGAGCATCCAGGTGTGCTGACCGGCGGCTGTTGCGCTCGCGGCGCGGCCGATGGCAATGAGCGAGTGTTGAGGTGACAGCTCGAACACCTGCATGCCGACGAACTGACGCGACCCGGATTGACGCGCGACGTTGAGAATCAGGCCGCCGTCACGCACCCAAGCGCCGGCGCCGCCGCCGAAGCCGACACTGTTGTATTTGCTGAACGCCTTCTGCTGGTTCGCTGCCTCCTGGAGCTGCGGCGCGACGAACTCGCCGAGTGCGCCCTCGAGAGCGATGAGCAGCGCCGCGACCAGGAGCGTCGTGCCGGCGAGGCGCGCCACTGAGACTCCCGTGGCGCGGATGACCGTGATCTCGCTGCCGCGGGCGAGCTGGCCGAACCCGATGACCGAACCGATGAGGGCCGTGATCGGCAGCAGCTGATATACCTGCTGCGGCAGGTTGAGCAGCGTGTACCACATCGCATCCACCACGGTGTAGTGGCCGACGCCGATGTCGCCCTGTTGGCCGATGAATACGAACAGGCCGCCGAGGATGAGCAGCACCACCATGACGAGCGCCACGGCGCCGAGGATGGTGCGCACGATGTAGCGGTCGAGCACGCTCATGCGCGAGCCGCCCGATAGCGCAGGCGCTGCACGCTCTTCGGCCCGAGGATCACCGCCAGGGTAAGCAACACGACGACGACATGGGTCCACCAGAGCCCGAGCGCCGCGGGAATGGCCCCCCTGGCGATCCAGGCCTGTCCGAGGGAGATGAGGTTGGAATACACGAGATAGACCACCAGAGCGAGCCACACGCGGGCGTAGCGGCCCTGGCGCGGCTTCAGGCGCGCGAGCGGCACGGCAACCACCGTCAGCACGATGCACATCAGCGGCATCGATAGCCGCCACTGCAGCTGTGCCTGGCGCTTGGGGTCCGGGGAGGCAAAGAGCACCGCGGTGGGCTGTGCATCGAGGTCCGTGATCACATCGCTCACCGGCGGCACTCGGATGGGAATGCTGAGCTCGGCATAGTTGCTGGTCCGAAACTGGGGGCTGCCCGGAATGCCCACCAGGCGCTCACCGTCCAATAGCTTGATGGTCTGCGCCGTCCCATCCGCCGCTGCGGTGTGCAGCGCCCGCCGGGCGATGGCCACTTCCACCAGCGGGCCCTCGTTTCTCTCCACGAATACGTTCTGCAGCGTGCCGTCGGCATCGACCTTCTCGGCGTAGACGACGGCGCTGCCGCCGCCGAATGCGCGGAAAGCGCCCGGCTGCAGAGGCGCGAATTGCCCGGCGCGCATGGCCGCGTTGCGAATGGTCAGCGCCTGCTCCGTTGCCCCTGGCGCAACGATCAGGGTCAGCGCCGCAAGTCCGATCGCCAGCAGGACCCCGAGGCCGACCACGGGTCCGTACAGGCTGACGGGTCTGACGCCGCAGGCGAAGGCCGCAGCCAGCTCGCTGTCGTGATAGACCCTGCCGAGAGCGAGGACGATGCCGAGCAGCAGGCCGAACGGCACCAGCAGGCTCAGATACTGCAGGATACCGAGGTAGATGAGCTCGAATACCACCCCCTGCGGAAACTGGCTCGCAGCGGCGCGCTCGAGCACCGCGGCGAGCTGGTTCGCGAGCAGGATGACGAGCAGCACCCCCATGACGAGCAGCCAGGAGGTGATGACTTCGCGCAATATGTAGCGCCCGAGGATTTTCCCCAACCGATGACCTGCCGTGACTTTCCCCGCCGGACCGCCGGTGGGTTAAACTAAAATAACTAAGGTAAAGCAGACGGTTGCGCGCCTCAATGGCCCGCGCCGGCGAACCGAACAATACGCCGGCGCGTGCCGGCAAATCCGGCACCATACCGGGCACTAGGGGATACGAGATGCGATTCGAGACCTGGAGCAAGGGGATAGCCACGCTCGACGTGGACTGCCTAGTCGTCGGCGTATTCGAGGACGGAGAGCTCACCGAGGAGGCCCGCGCCGTCGATGCCGCGAGCGGCGGGCGCCTGAAGAAGCTGCTCGGGCGGGGCGATTTTCCCGGTAAGCCAGGCGAGACGCTGCTGCTGGCGGATCTGCCGGACCTTGCCGCCTCACGTGTCCTGCTCGCCGGCCTCGGCGCGAAGAAGGGCTTCAGCCGCAAGACCTGGCGCAAGGCCTGGGCCGCCGCCATCGGCACGCTGCAGAAGACCGGAATCGAGAGTGTGGCCCTCGCGATCGAGCGGCCGGCGGCAAAGGAGCTCGACGATTACTACTTCGGCCGTGCGGTCGCGGAGATCGCCGGCACCGGTCTTTATCGTACCAACGACCTGAAGACCGGCAAGAAGCCGAAACCTGTCCCACTCGCGCGAGTACTGGCAGGTCCGGTAACCAAGGGTGCGGCCGCCAAGGTGAGTCGCGGCCTGTCGCATGGCGCGGCCATTGCAGAGGCGAGCAGGATCCAGCGCGACCTCGCGAATCTGCCGCCGAACGTCTGCACGCCCACCTTTCTCGCGGAGGAGACCCGCGCGCTCGCGAAGCGCTACCCGTCGCTGCGCGTGCGCGTGCTCGATGAGCCGGCGATCCGCCGCGAGAAGATGGGATGCCTCCTCGCAGTGTCGCAGGGCAGCGCCGAGCCGCCGCGTTTCATCGTGATCGAGCACGGCGGGTCCGGCAAAGGCGGCAAGTCCGGCGCGCCCGTGATCCTCGTCGGCAAAGGCGTGACCTTCGATACCGGCGGTATCTCCCTCAAGGATCCGCCGGCCATGGACGAGATGAAATTCGACATGAGCGGAGCGGCAGCGGTGATTGCCTCGCTGATGCTCGCCGCATCGCTCGATCTGCCCCTGCGCGTCATCGGGCTGGTCGCGGCGGTCGAGAACATGCCGGACGGCAAGGCGGTCAAGCCCGGCGACATCGCCACCAGCGCCTCCGGGCAGACCGTGGAGATTCTCAACACCGATGCCGAAGGCCGGCTGATTCTCTGCGACGCGCTGCACTACGCCCGCCGCTTCGAGCCGGCGGCCGTCGTCGATATCGCGACACTCACCGGGGCCTGCGTGGTGGCGCTCGGACATCACCACTCGGGCGCCATGGGGAACGACGACGGACTGGTCACGGAGCTCGTCGAAGCAGGCGTTCGCGCCGACGATCGCGCCTGGCCGCTGCCGGTCACGGAAGAGTATGCGGAGCAGCTCAAGAGCAACTTCGCGGACTTCGCCAATATCGGGGGGCGGGATGGCGGTGCCATCACCGCCGCGGCGTTCCTGGGCAAATTCACACAGGGGTTGAAATGGGCGCACCTCGACGTAGCGGGCACCGCATATCTCAGCGGTGCACAGAAGGGCAGCACTGGACGGCCGACGCCCCTTCTGTCGGACTTCCTCATTCGCCGCGCCAAGGCCTGACGCGCCACGGCGTGAGTCATGGGCGACAGCGACGGCACCTCAGCATCTGCCGCCCCGAGCGGCGCCGATTCCTCTCCGCCCGCCTCCTCCACCGCTGAGCAGACTCCGCGCGTCGATTTCTACGTGCTCGAGGGCACCGGGACCCCGGCGCGCCTGAAGGTCGCTTGTCGGCTCGCGGAGAAGGCCTACCTCGCTTCCCAGCGCGCGCTCATCTGGCATACCGACCGCGCCGAGCTCGAGATGCTCGATGAGCTGCTGTGGACCTTCGCCGACGGCAGCTTCGTGCCGCACGATTGGCTGACATCCAACGGGGCCGCCGAGGCGCCCGTGCTGCTCAGCGCAGGCTCTGCGCCCGCGGTGCCGTTCGACTTCGTCGTCAATCTCGCCGCCGAGCCGCCACCCTTTCTGCACCTGACGCGCCGGATCGGTGAGATCGTCGATGGAGATGAGGAGCGGCGGCGGGCCGGGCGAGCGCGGTTCAAGGCCTACCGCGAGCTCGGCGTCGAGCCCGTAACCCATACACTGCGCGCGGAATAGCGGCGTCCGGCCGCTATAATGCCCTGACATTCATTCAGGGCCCGCAGTCTCACCATGGACAAAGTGTATGCGCCGCACGACATCGAGCGGCGGATCTATCAGCAGTGGGAATCCCGGGGCTGGTTCGCGCCGAACGGCCACGGATCCCCCTTCTGCATCATGATCCCGCCGCCCAACGTGACGGGTACGCTGCACATGGGCCACGCGTTTCAGCACACGCTGATGGATGCCCTCACCCGCTACCGGCGTATGCGCGGCGATGATGCCTTGTGGCAGCCCGGCACCGATCATGCCGGCATCGCAACCCAGATGGTCGTCGAGCGGCAGCTCGAAGCACAGGGCCGCAAGCGCACCGAGCTGTCGCGCGAGGCCTTCGTCGAGCGCGTCTGGGAGTGGAAGGCCCGGTCGGGCGGCACCATTGCCTCGCAGATGCGCCGGCTGGGAGATTCGGTCGACTGGTCGCGCGATCGCTTCACCATGGACGCGGGACTATCGCGTGCGGTGATCGAAGTATTCGTGCGCCTGCACGAGGAAGGCCTGATCTACCGCGGGAAGCGGCTCGTCAATTGGGACCCGGTACTGCTCACCGCGCTCTCGGACCTCGAGGTGGAAAGCGAGGAGGAGGAAGGGCACCTGTGGCATTTGAGGTACCCTCTCGAGGACGGGTCAGGTCATATCGTCGTGGCCACTACGCGGCCTGAGACGATGCTCGGCGACACGGCGGTCGCTGTGAATCCGGACGATGAGCGCTACAAGCAACTCATCGGCAAGAGGCTGAGGCTCCCGCTCGCGGACCGCACCATTCCGATCATTGCCGATGCGTACGTGGATGCCACATTTGGCTCAGGGTGCGTGAAGATCACCCCGGCACACGATTTCAACGACTATGAGATCGGACTCCGGCACGGGCTCGAGCAGATCAATATCTTCACGCCCCGCGCCGCGCTCAACGACAATGTCCCCGTGCGCTTCCGCGGGCTCGACCGCTTCGAGGCGCGCAAGCGCGTGGTGGCCGAGCTCGAGGCAGCGGGTCTGCTCGGGAAGGTCGAGAAGCACCGCCTCATGGTGCCTCGCGGCGATCGCAGCGGTGCGGTCCTCGAGCCGCTCCTGACCGACCAGTGGTATGTCAGGATCGCGCCGCTCGCCGCCCCGGCCATCGCGGCAGTCGAGAGCGGAGCGACGCGATTCGTCCCGGAGAGCTGGGCCAAGACCTATTTCGAGTGGATGCGCAACATCAAGGACTGGTGCGTCAGCCGCCAGCTCTGGTGGGGACATCGCATCCCTGCATGGTATGACGCGGCAGGAAACGTCTACGTCGCACGCAACGAGGCGGAGGCCCGCAGCAGGCATGGCCTCGCGCCTGATCTCGAATTGAGTCAGGACGCGGACGTCCTCGACACCTGGTTTTCCGCCGCGCTCTGGCCGTTCTCCACGCTCGGCTGGCCGCAGCAGACACCGGAGCTCGAGAAGTTCTACCCGACGACCGTGCTCGTGACGGGATTCGACATCATCTTCTTCTGGGTCGCCCGGATGATGATGATGGGCCTGAAGTTCATGGGTGACGTCCCGTTCCGCGAGGTCTACATCACGGGGCTCATCCGCGACGAGCACGGCGAGAAGATGTCGAAGACCAAGGGCAACGTCATCGACCCGCTCGACATCGTCGACGGCATCGACCTCGAGTCGCTGGTGGGCAAGCGCACGAGCGGCCTGATGCAGCCGCAGATGAAGTCGAAGATCGAGAAGGCAACACGCAAGGAGTACCCCGAGGGCATTGCACCGCACGGCACCGACGCACTGCGCTTCACGTTCACCGCGCTCGCTTCTCCCAGCCGCGACATCCGTTTCGATCTGGCACGCGTGGCCGGCTACCGCAACTTCTGCAACAAGCTGTGGAATGCCGCGCGCTTCGTCATCATGAGTGCGGGCGATGCCCCGGAGCACGCCGTGGCAGGCAACGGCACGAAAGATGTGGAGCTTTCGGTGGCCGACCGCTGGATCCGCTCGCGCTTCGGACGCACCATCGAGACGGTCGAGAAATCTTTCGCCGAATACCGTTTCGACTATGCCGCCACCGCGCTCTACGAGTTCACCTGGTACGAGTTCTGCGACTGGTATCTCGAGCTCACCAAGCCCGTCCTGCAATCCGAAGTCCCCTCGCCCGCCGCCCGCGCCGGTACGCGCCGCACGCTGCTCGAGGTCCTCGAGGCGCTGCAGCGGGCGCTGCACCCCATCATGCCTTTCATCACGGAGGAGATCTGGCAGCGCGTCGCCCCGCTCGCCGGCCGCTCGGGTCCAACGGTCATGCTGGCGCCCTATCCTCGCGCCGCCGACTTCCCTCTCGATGAGAGTGGCGAGCGCGAAGTCAACTGGCTGCAGTCGTTCATTCTCGCCGTGCGGCAGATTCGGGGCGAGATGAACATCAATCCCTCGCGCCGCATTCCGCTCCTTTACCGCAATGCCTCGACGCGGGATGTCGAGCTCATCCAGCGGCACCACACCTGGCTCGAGCGCCTGGCCGGTATCGAGCCGCCGCGCGCGCTCGGCGCAAGCGAGCCGCAACCACAGGCCGCCACGGCGTTGGTCGGCGAGCTGACACTTCTCGTCCCGATGGCCGGCCTGATCGACGCCGCCGCCGAAGCCGAGCGGCTCGGAAAGCTCCTCGCCCGAGCCCAGGCTGATCTCGACAAGACCCGCGCCCGCCTCGCCAACGACAACTTCGTCCGTAACGCCCCCGAAGCCGTGGTGAGCGCCGAGCGGCAACGGGAAGGCGAGCTCGAGCGAGCCGCAAGCGGACTCACCACGCAGCTCGAGCGGGTGCGGGAGCTGCTGCAGGCGAGAGGCGCATGAACGCGGCTGCCGCGCAAGACAATGACGCGGCGGCCCTGCAGCGCGCGCTGCAGGCTCTGGAGACCATCGTTCTGGGCAAGCCGCGACAAGTGCGGCTCTGCCTCACGTGTCTGCTCGCGCGGGGACACCTTCTCATCGAGGACGTCCCCGGCGTCGGCAAGACCACACTCGCGCACGCGCTGGCCCAGGTGCTGGGACTTGCGTGGCAGCGGGTGCAATTCACCAGCGACCTGCTGCCGGCTGACATCATCGGCGTGTCGATCTTCGATCGCGCCAGCCAGCAGTTCAGGTTCCGTCAGGGGCCGGTCTTCACGCAGCTGCTGCTCGCCGATGAAGTGAACCGCGCGAGCCCACGCACGCAGAGCGCGCTGCTCGAGGCCATGGAGGAGCGTCAGGTGAGCGTGGATGGGGCAACGTATCGACTTCCCGAGCCGTTCTTCGTCGTGGCCACGCAGAATCCGCACGAGCCGCTCGGCACCTTCCCGCTGCCGGAATCGCAGCTCGACAGGTTCCTCATGCGCGTGACGCTGGGCTATCCCGACGCCGCTCACGAAAGGGAGCTGCTGAGAACCGGCGATCGTCGTGACCTGATCCCCGATCTCGCGCCGGTGCTCGGACCCGAGGCCGTGATGCGCGCCCAACGGCTGGTGCGCACGACCCACGTGGCGGAGCCTTTGCTCGATTATGCGCAGACTCTGATCGCCCGAACGCGCGACCGGTCGGATCTGAAGCTGGGACTCTCGCCGCGGGCCGGACAGGGACTGATCCGCGCCGCCCAGACCTGGGCACGTCTCGCTGGGCGATCGGCAGTGCTGCCTGAGGATGTGCAGGCGGTGATGCCGGCCGTGGTCGCGCACCGCCTCGAGCGCCACGAGAGCGGGCCGCAAGGCTCGCCCGGCGTCCCGGCCCGGGATGTGACCGAGGAGCTGATCAGGACAGTGCCAGTTCCGGTGTAGGTCGAGCGCGGCCCGAGGCAGAGGCAATGGCAGGTCCCGCGAGATTCCGGGAACGCTTGCGGCAAAGAGCCGCCGAGTGGGCGCGGCGGCGTCAGGGACCCGACAGACTGCCGCTGGTGCTTGGCAGACGACGTCTCTACATCCTGCCAACCCGTGCCGGACTGGGCTTCGGAGCGCTGGTCCTGACGATGCTGGCGGCGGGGCTCAACTACACCAACAGCCTCGCACTGCTCTTCGCCTTCCTGCTGGTCGGCTTCGCGCTCGTGGCCATGCACGAGTGCCACCGCAACCTCCTGGGGGTGTCGCTGCTCGAGGCCGCGGCTGCACCGCTCTTCGCCGGCTCGACGGGGACCCTGCGCCTGATACTGGAGAATGCATCGCGAGTGCCGCGCTACCGCATAGAGGCGGCGGTGTCCGATGAGCTTCCGCGGACGCTCGACCTGAGTGCCGGCGGCCGCGGGCAGATAGAGGTGCCGATACGCGCCAACCGAAGAGGCCTGCAGCGGATTGAGCGGCTGCGGCTCAGCAGCTCACATCCCTTCGGCCTCTTTCGGGTCTGGACCTGGATTCACGCTCCCATCGCAGTGATCGTCTATCCACGGGCCACAGGCTCGTTGCCACTGCCGGCCGGCCGCGGCGCCAAGCCCGGCGCATGGCCGCGCGCCACGGCAGGCGCAGACGAATGGCTCGGCCTGCGGCCGTTCCGCGACGGCGACTCGCCGCGGCAGGTGGCCTGGAAGGCCTACGCGCGCGAAGCGCCGCTCCTCGTCAAAGAGTACAGCTCGACGGGCTCGCCGCTGCGCCTGCTGTCGTTGCGCGATGCCCGGCAACCTGACATCGAGTCGCGCCTCGCGCAGCTCGCGCGTTGGGTCGTTGATGCCGAGGCGGGCGGGGATCTCTACGGGCTCGAGCTGACGGGCGAGAGCATCCCGGCGCAGCGCGGGCCCGACCATCGTCACCGATGCCTGTCGGCACTCGCACTCTACGGCTCATGAGCGCCGCACGCACCGCTCGGCCGGCACCCACATCGCCGTTACTGTGGGTTTGTGCGGCCAGCGCGGCAGCCTTTCTCCTGCACGCGGCGCAGGTTCCCGTGTGGATCACGCTCACCGCCCTCGGGCTCGTCGGCTGGCGGCTCGCGGCAGCGCTCGGCACGGTGCGTCTCCCGGGAGGCATCGTCAGGGTGGCGCTCGGCCTCGCGCTCATCGCAGCGGTGTTGGCCCGCTATCACACCCTGAACGGCCTCGCTGCCGGGACCGCGATGCTCATGCTGATGGCGGCGATCAAGCTGCTCGAGACGCACAGCCGCCGCGACCAGTACGTCGTGCTCGGCGGGGCGCTGTTTCTTCTTCTCGCCGCATGCCTCGATGGACAACAGCTCGCGCGCGTGCCGCTCTACGCCGCGGAGGCTCTGTTGTGCTGCTCCGCGCTCGCAGTCGTGGCCTATGCGCCTGCAAGCGACGAGCGAACCTTCCCGCCGCCGGCCGGCCTGCGCACACGCGAGGTCATAACTCTCGCGGGCCGCACGCTCCTTTACGCGATACCGCTCGCCATCCCGCTCTTCCTCTTCTTTCCCCGTCTGACGGGCCACTTCTGGACCGTGGCCCCGGGTGATGAGGCGGTGACCGGGCTCGGCGATACGCTGACACCGGGCGGCATCACCCGCCTGACCGCCTCCTATGACATCGCCTTTCGCGCGCGCTTCGAGGGCAGGCCGCCCCCACCGAACGAGCTCTACTGGCGCGGCCCGGTGTTGCACGAGTTCGATGGCGCAACGTGGAGCGCGGGGCAGTACTCACGCGAAGCACAGCTGCTCGAGTGCCTCTCGAGGCCGTACCACTATCGTCTCTACCTCGAGCCCACCTTCAGGCACTGGTGGCTCGCACTCGACACCGTCATGGGCCCGCCGACCGCGGGCGTCCGCTACACCGACGATTACCAGCTCATCGCCCCCCAACCCGTCTCCCGATCACTGAGCTACGATGCGGCCTCGTGCGCGCACACGCAGTCGCTCGCGCGCCTCTCCTCGACAGCGCGCCTCGAGGACACCGAGCTGCCCCGCGGGCGCAATCTCCGCAGCGCCGCCATGGCCCTGCAACTGCGCCGCCGCGCCGGCTCCGACATCGCATTCGTGCAGGCCGTGCTCGCCTTCCTGCGCAGCGGCGGCTTCACCTACTCGATCACTCCCCCGCCCCTCGGGCCCGATCCGGTCGATGACTTTCTTTTCGACACCCGCACCGGCTTCTGCGGTCACTACGCCTCCGCCTTCGTCGACCTGATGCGAGCCGCCGGCGTCCCGGCTCGTGTGGTCACCGGTTATCTCGGTGGCCAATGGAATCCCTACGACGCCACGCTGGTCATACGCCAATCGGACGCGCACGCCTGGGCGGAAGTCTGGCTCGCCGACCGCGGCTGGACGCGCGTAGACCCCACCGCCGTGGTCGCCCCCGAGCGGCTCTATCGCGGCATCCTCGATCTGCTGCCGGACGCGGTTTCCGCCCCCGCGCGCCTGGTGCACGCCTGGCCGTGGCTCGGTGCTGCGCTCGAGCGCTGGGACGCCGTCAACGGCTGGTGGAACGAGCGCTTCGTGAGCTTCAACGATCGCACCCAGCTCGATCTGCTGCGCACTCTCGGCATTCGCTCACCGGACCTGCGCGATGCAGGCTGGGCGTTCGCCGCCGCACTGTTGGCCTGGCTCGGATGGGTCTCGTGGCAGCTCGGCAGAGGCACCGGCGCCCCACGAGCGGATCGGCTAGGCCGAGCCTACACCCGTCTCTGCCGCAAGCTCGCGCGGGTAGGCCTGCCGCGCGCCCCCCATCAAGGACCGCTCGCCTACGCGCAGGTGGTAATACGGCACCGCCCCGACCTGGCGAGTCGCGTGCGGCCGCTGCTCGAAGACTACGCCGCGCTTCGTTTCGGACGCGCCCGCGACCTGCACCATGTCGGACTCCTGAAGGCCTTCGAGCGCTCAGTGGCGCGACTCTCCATCCGCCGCTCCAGTGCAAGGAGGGGCATCGATTGAAAAAGCCTTTCCCGGGAGCCTCAAAAACACGGACGTTTTTGCGGCAGCCTACAGGGACGTACTCGCGGCGGTCCCGGGAAAGGCTTTTTCAGTCGGTGCCCCGGGTCCTAATGCCGGGATTCCCGGGTCCTGATGTTCACACCGCATGCTCCCGAGTCTCGCGAAACGTAATGTCAGGCCACCTCTCCAATGTGAGCTGCAGATTGACCCGAGTCGGCGCCAGATAAACCAACGCCCCCGCATGATCCACCGCCAGGTGGTCATGCGCCCGAGCCCGAAACTCCTCCAGCTTCTTCCCATCCGCCGCATCGATCCACCGCGCCGTATGTACGTTCACCGGCTCGAACACACACTGCACCCCATACTCATCCTGCAGCCTGAACGCCACCACCTCGAACTGCAGCTGACCGACCGCGCCCAGGATGAGATCATTGTTGCGTACCGGCTTGAAGAGCTGCGTCGCCCCCTCCTCGCAGAGCTGTGACAGCCCCTTCTGCAGCGCCTTCATCTTCAGCGGGTCCTTGAGCACCGCGCGCCGGAAGATCTCCGGCGCGAAATTCGGCACCCCCGTGAAGGCGAGCTGCTCCCCTTCGGTGAAAGTATCGCCGATGTTGATCGTGCCGTGATTGTGCAGGCCGATGATGTCGCCCGCGTAAGCCTCCTCCGCGTGCTCCCGCTCCGCAGCCATGAAAGTGAGCGCATCGGCCACCCGCACCTCCTTGCCGAGCCGCGAGTGATGCAGCCGCATGCCGCGGACATAGCGACCCGAGCATAGCCGCAGGAAGGCGATGCGATCCCGGTGTCCCGGATCCATGTTGGCCTGGATCTTGAACACGAACCCCGACAGCGCCTCTTCCAGCGGCTCCACCCGGCGCTCACGCGCCTCGCGCGCGAGCGGCCCTGGCGCATGCGCGGTAAAGGTCGCCAGCAACTCCTCCACCCCGAAGTTGTTGATCGCCGAGCCGAAGAAGACCGGCGTCTGTCGGCCCGCGCGGTAGGCCTCCGTATCGAACACCGCCGTGGCGCCCAGGACGAGCTCGATCTCCTCGGCAACCCTATCCAGATCCGGTCCGAGGAGCTCGCGCGCGGCCTCGCTGTGCAGCCCCTCGATGACGCGGTTCTCGCCGACCCGCCCGCGCTCGCCCGCGAGATAGACGTAGATGCGATCCTCCAGCAGGTGATAGATGCCGCGCAGCTCACGCCCCATGCCGATCGGCCAGGTGACCGGCGCGGTCGCGATGCCGAGCACCTTCTCGATCTCATCGAGCAGCTCGATCGGCGCCCGCCCTTCCCGGTCGAGCTTGTTGATGAAAGTCATGATGGGCGTATCGCGCAGGCGACAGACTTCCATCAGCTTGATGGTGCGCTCCTCGACGCCCTTGGCGCAGTCGATGACCATCAGAGCCGAGTCCACGGCCGTAAGCGTACGGTACGTGTCTTCCGAGAAATCCTCGTGACCGGGCGTGTCGAGGAGATTGACGATGCAGTCCCGGTAGGGGAACTGCATCACCGAGGACGTCACGGATATTCCGCGCTGCTGCTCGAGGCGCATCCAGTCGGAAGTGGCGTGGCGCGCGGCCTTGCGGCCCTTGACGGTACCGGCCATCTGGATGGCGCCGCCGAACAGCAGCAGTTTCTCGGTTAGCGTGGTCTTGCCGGCGTCAGGATGCGAGATGATCGCAAACGTCCGCCGCCGACGGATCTCGGCAGTGAGCTCAGTCATGGATGGGGTCGTCAGGTCGTGTGTCGGGGGCCGCGGCGCCCGCGCAGGGTGAGTCTCAGCACTGCGGCATCCTCCCTGCCGCCGACCGCCTGATAGTAGCCGCGCCGCATCCCGACCTGCTCGAAGCCTATGGCCTGATACAGGCGGATCGCCGCGGTGTTGGAGGGGCGCACCTCGAGGAACGCCTCGCTCATTCCCGCCGCCGTCCCGCGTTCGAGCAGATACCCGAGCATGCGCCGGCCGAGCCCGCGGCAGCGGTGCGTATCGGAAACGCATAGGTTGAGGATGTGCGCCTCGCCGGCGCCGACACTCATGACACCGTAGCCGATGATCTGACTCCCCAGACTGAGCACGCGGCAGACATACCCCACCCGCAGGCAATCGCGGAAGATGCCCTCGCTCCAGGGAAACTGGTAGGAGGCGCGCTCGATGGCGAAGACCTCGGCGACGTCCGCCTCCGTCATCGGGCGGATGCGGATCTCCGGGGCGGTTTCGAACAGCTCAGGAGCGATGGCCATCTTCGGACCCTGCCGTCAGTTGCCGGAACACGCTACGCGCGAACTTCAGGTCCTCCCACGCCTTGCGCTTGTCGGCCGGATTGCGCAGGAGATAGGCCGGATGATACGTCACCACGAGGGGTGTGTTCAGCTCCCCGAACCGGTGCACCCGGCCGCGCAACCGGCTCAGGGAGTCCTCCGTCGCCAGCAGGTTCTGGGCCGCAATCCGCCCCACCGCGAGCAGCAGGCGCGGGCGTACGAGCTCGATCTGCCGCCGCAGGTAAGGCAGGCAGGCGGCCACTTCCTCGGGGCGTGGATCGCGGTTGTTCGGCGGCCGGCTCTTGAGCACGTTGGCGATGTAGACGTTCTCTGCACGGTTGAGGCCAATCGCCCGCAGCATCGCATCCAGGAGCTGCCCCGCGCGACCCACGAAGGGCTCGCCGCGCCGGTCCTCCTCGGCCCCGGGCGCCTCCCCGATCACCATCCAATCGGCCTGGGGATTACCCACTCCGACGACCCCCTGGGTACGCCCGGCATGCAGACTGCACCGTGTGCAATGCAGCACCTCAGCGCGCAGCGCCTCCCATTCACCGCCGCTTACGGCCGGGCTCGGTGCGCTCGGCGGCTCGGCCACGACCTGCGCGGCCGGCCGGCCGCCGCTGCCGGCCCTCGGGATCCAGGCATCGATGCCAATGGCCTGCAGGTACTCCAGGCGAAGCGCGCGATCCATCAGGCAGGTATCCGCCGGCGGCGGAGCAGGCGGCGAAACACCCAGATGACCGGTGCCGACGCCGCATAAGTGCCGAAGATGGCGAGGAGGAGTGTCGGCGGACCGGTGGCATTCAGCACGACAGCGATCAGGACGACGATCAGCACCACCAGCAGGAGGGACACGAAGCGCACGCGCCGATCGAGCTTGAACTGCTTGAAGCTCGGGTAGCCGAACCGGCTCACCATGAGGGCTCCGGCCACGGCCGTGACCATGAAGGCTGCAATGAGGCCGGTGAGACCGGGCTCGTGCCATTGGCTGGAGGTCCAGACGAAGCCCGCGACGATTGCGGCGGCCGACGGGCTCGGCAACCCTTCGAAGTACCGCTTGTCGGCCGACGCGGCGCGCGCATTGAAGCGGGCGAGGCGCAGAGCCGCGGCAACGGCGTAGAAAAAACAGGCCAGCCAGCCGAAGCGGCCCCACTCGTGCCCGAACTCCGCGATCCGCACCACCCCCCACTGGTAGGCGACGATGGCCGGGGCGAGGCCGAAGGCGACCATGTCCGCGAGACTGTCGTATTCTTTGCCGAAAGCGCTCTCGCTGCGGGTGAGGCGCGCGATCCGCCCGTCCAGCGTATCGAAGATCATCGCCACGAACACCGCCATGCCGGCGGAGGCGAAATGCTTGTCGATCGCGGCCACGATGGCGTAGAACCCCGAGAAGAGGCACCCGGTGGTCAGCAGGTTCGGCAGGAGATAAATCCCCTTGCGCCGCGGCTTGACCTCGTTGTCGGGATCGGATTCCACGCTCGGGGCACTCTCCAGGATCGGGCTCGGGGACGTCAAGGCTGGCTCGGCATCATAGGCAAGGGAGGGGCGAATTTTATCAGGTGGTCTCCTGTTAAGATGGTCGTCTCTTTGACCCACGAAAGACCCGCGTACCGATGAGGCTCTCGCAGTACCCGATCAACACCGCCAAGGAGACCCCGGCCGAAGCCGAATTGCTGAGCCATCAGCTCATGCTACGGGCCGGGCTCATCCGGCGCGAGGCCGCCGGCCTCTATACCTGGCTGCCGATGGGCCTCAGGACGCTGCGCAAGGCCGAGGCCATCATTCGGGAGGAGATGGACCGCGCCGGGGCGCTCGAGCTGGTCATGCCGGTGTTCCAGCCGGGGGAGCTGTGGCAGGAGTCCGGCCGCTGGAGCGCGTACGGCCCGGAGCTCCTGCGCCTCAAGGACCGGCACGAGCGCGATTTCGTGGCCGGCCCCACCCACGAGGAAGTGATCACGGACATCGTCCGCCGCGACATCAAGAGCTATCGCCAGCTCCCGGTGAACTTCTACCAGGTGCAGACGAAATTCCGCGACGAGATCCGCCCGCGCTTCGGAGTCATGCGCGCGCGCGAATTCATCATGAAGGATGCCTACTCGTTCCACGTCGATCAGGCCTCCCTGGAGCAGGGTTACCGCGCCATGCACGCCGCCTACACCCGCATCTTCACGCGCCTGGGCCTCGACTTTCGCGCAGTGCGCGCTGACTCCGGCCCGATCGGGGGCGATGTCTCACAGGAATTTCACGTGCTCGCGGCCTCCGGTGAGGATGCGATCGTCTTCTCCGATGAGGATGACTACGCCGCCAACCTCGAGGCGGCCGACGCCCTGCCCCCGGCCGAGCCCCGTCCGGCCCCGCGGGAGTCCATGGCGAAAGTAGCAACACCCGGGGCGCGCACCATCGAAGAGCTGTCCCGCATGCTCAAGGTGGAGCCCTCCCGCTGCGTGAAGACACTGTTGGTGGAGGGCTCGGAGGAGGATGTCGTGGCGCTCGTGCTGCGCGGCGACCACGAGCTCAATGCCACCAAGGCACAGCGCTTGGCAGGTGTTGCAAGTCCGCTGCGCATGGCAGGTGCGGAGCGCATAGCGCGCGCTACCGGCGCCCAGGCCGGCTTCATCGGGCCGGTGGGGTTGCGCTGTCGCATCTACGCCGATCACAGTGCGTTGGTGCTGGCTGACTTCATCTGCGGCGCCAACGAGAAGGACATGCACCTCACGGGAGTCAACTGGGATCGGGACGTGAGCAACGTCGTTGCCGCCGATATCCGCAACGCGCGCGCGGGCGATCCGAGCCCGAGCGGCCGCGGCCGCCTCAAGGTCGCCCGCGGGATCGAGGTCGGACACATCTTTCAGCTCGGGCGCAAATACAGCGAGCCCCTCAAGGCGACCGTGCTCGATGAGTCGGGCCGTGAAGTGACGCTGCTCATGGGCTGCTATGGCATCGGTGTGACGCGCGTCGTGGCCGCCGCCATCGAGCAGAATCACGATGAGCGCGGCATCATCTGGCCGGAGCCGCTGGCGCCCTTCCAGGTGGTGCTCGTGCCGCTCAACCTGCAGAAATCCCCCCGGGTGCGCGAAGTTGCCGACCGCCTCTACGATGAGCTCACCGCCTCTGGTCTCGAGGTGCTCTACGATGACCGCGATGCCCGCCCTGGCGTCAAGTTCGCGGACGCGGAGCTCCTCGGCATTCCGCATCGGCTGGTGGTCGGGGATCGGGGCCTGGAGGCGGGCCGCCTGGAATACCGCTACCGCCGGGACAGCGAGAGCACGGAGTTCCCGGCCGATGAGGCCATCAGCTTCATCAAAGCCCGGGTCGCCTAGGATCTCGCGGGCGCCGGCAGGCTTCGCGGCGCTCGCAGCTCTGCTGCTCGCGCTGCCCACAGCTCCCGCGCACGCCGACCAACAGCGCGACGCGGCGCTCGGCCCCGTCGTCCAGCGCGCGATATCCCAAGCCCAATGCTTTGCCGACCGCTACGATGCGGCCGTCTGGTACACGCTCATGGAGCCGCGCCTGAAGCGGTTCGTGCGTGATCCCGCGGAGCGGCTCGCGATCCTGCAGCAGGTGTATTGCGAGACCCACCGGCCGGGGGAGTCCAAGCTGCCGCCGGGGCTCGTCATGGCGGTGATGCAGGTGGAGAGCGACTTCGACCGCTGGGCCGTCTCCCGCAGCGGCGCCGTCGGACTGATGCAGGTGATGCCCTATTGGCCGGTGCGGCTCGGGATGAAGGGTTACGAGCTGGTGCACGTCGCACCCAACATCAGGATGGGCTGCGCCATCCTGAGGTTCTATCTCGAATACACCCACAATGATGTGCGGCTCGCCCTGGAGAAGTACAACGGCAGCGTCGGCCACCCGGAGTATCCCGATCGCGTGCTCGTCGATTGGGAACGGTGGTCCGGCGCCGATGACCTCGGATTCGCGCGCGCGAAAGGGCGCTGACGGCAACTCACTCAGGTGGTGAGAAAGCCGGCGGGCGCGCGCGCACTCTGCTCGGGCGCATCGGCCACTTCTACTGCCGTCACTCTCGAAGCCGATGAGCCGGTCCAGAGCCAGTCGACGAACGTCTGCACCGCCTCGCCCTCGCCGCACGCCAGCACTTCGACCCGCCCGTCCGGAAGGTTTCGCGCGTAGCCCCGCACGCCCAGCTCCCGCGCGCGCTGCGCAGCCGCGCCGCGATAGAAGACCCCCTGCACACGGCCCGATACGAGGCATTTCTTGCAGATCATGCGGCGAATATACCGATTTCCCCCCGAGGAGAGCCGGAACGCCCTCTCGCGCGCCGGCACACTTCCATCGAGACTGGCCACAGCCAGGCTTCTCGCATGGAAGGAGGCGGCACGCTGTGGCAACGTATCCGCAAACTCGACCGAGGCTGATGCGGCCGTACGCGCTCCCGCGCGCGAGGCCCAAAACCGGGGAAACCGCGATGACCGAAATTCTGGTGCTCTACTACTCGCGCAATGGCTCGACTGCCGAGCTGGCGCGCCAGGCCTGCCGGGGCATCGAGAGTGTCGGCGGTGCCGAAGCCAAGCTGCGCACCGTGCCGCCCGTCAGCGCCGAGAGCGAGCGCCCCGCCCGGCAGGTGCCCGCGACGGGCGCCCCCTATGTGACCCTGGAGGATCTGCGGGACGCCGACGGCCTGCTCCTCGGCAGCCCCACCCGCTTCGGCAACATGGCGGCTCCTCTCAAGTATTTCCTCGACTCCACATCGAGCCTGTGGATATCGGGTGCGCTGGCCGGCAAGCCTGCTGGCGTATTCACCTCGACGCAGACTCTTCACGGCGGGCAGGAGGCGACGCTTCTCTCGATGATGCTGCCGCTTCTTCACCATGGGATGTACATCGTTGGCCTGCCGTATACGGAAAGCGCACTGCGTCAGACACGCTCTGGCGGCACGCCCTACGGCGCCTCACACGTTGCCGGTCAGGACGAACCCGCGCTGACGGAAGACGAGCGAACGCTGGCACAGGCGCTCGGCAAGAGAGTGGCAGCCCTAGCGGTGCAGTTGGGAAGAGCGGACTAGCTTCTGTCCACCCGAATCATGAAGCGATACGTAACAGGCACAGGGATGTGCCCCGCCGCCGCAGGTGGCGGAGATCACGAGCAAAAGCCGTTCTTTTGCTCGTGATCGCGCTGGGCCGGGCAGGATGCCCGGATCCAGCGCTATGACGAGCGTCCCAACACCTCACGAATGAACGGCACCGTCAGGCGTCGCTGGGCGGCGAGTGCCGCTCCGTCCAGAGTATCGAGGAGCCCGTAGAGGCGCCGCATGTCGCGGGGAAAGCGTCGCTGCAGCCAGCGTGAGGTCTCCTCTGGAAGCTCGAACCCCCGCAGCCGCGCGCGCAGCTGCAGGGCCTGCTGCTGCTCGGCCTCATCGAGCGCGCGCAGCGGCAGTACGGCGCCGGCCGCGCAGCGCGAGCCGAGATCGGGTAGCGCCCAGGCGAGCAGCGCCGGCGGTGATTGCGCTGCCATGACCAGCGCCCCGCCGAACTCCTCGACTTCCCGCAGCAGACCGAAGATCGCCTTCTCCCACTCCATGCGGCCGATCACGGCCTCGAGGTCATCGAGGCAGACGCACTGCAGCTGCGGCAGGCCCTCGAGCACGCCAACACCGAGAGTGGCAAGCTCTGCGAGCGGGAAATATCCGGCGCGGCGCGACTCGGCCGCCTGCGAGCAGATCGCCTGCAGGAGATGGGTCTTGCCCGCGCTCGGCGGTCCACAGATCCAGGTCGCGCCGGCCACCTCGCCGCGCGCGGCACGCCCGGCGTGCTCGCAGGCCTCACGGTTGCGGGCCGGCAGGAAGCTCGCGAAGATCGCGCGGTCCGGCAGGCGCACACCGAGTGGAAGCTGATGCACGGGCCGCTCCTCAGGCCGTCCGCTTCGCGTTCTTGCCGGCCTCGACCTGCAGGTCACCCGGCTTGCGGGTTTCCTCGCTCGTGGCAGCCGCCGACCACGCGCGACGGGTGAAGGATTGCACGTAGTTGAAACCGGAGAGAACGGTCGTGGCGAACATGATGAGCGCGAGCGCCCGCCGCACGCCGTACGGTGGGAAGGCAGCCGCGGCACCCATCATGACGGCCGTCAGATAGAGCAGTTGTGCTGCCGTGTTGATTTTGCTGATGATCGTCGGCCGCCCGCGCAGCGGCCCGAACCAGAGCCTGTAGACGAGCGCACCCAGGGCGATCATGACATCGCGCGCAACCGCCGCCGCCGTCACCCACCAGGGCACGAGACCGAGCCAGGTCGACTCGACGAATACCGTCACGAGCAACAGCTTGTCCGCCGCCGGATCGAGGATCTTGCCCAGCTCCGACACCCAGTTGTAACGCTTGGCGAGATAGCCATCCAAGCCGTCCGAGAATGCAGCCAGCACGAACAGTGCGAGTGCGAGTGCGTATTGCCCGCCGTGAAGCGCAGCGGCCACGGGCCAGATGAGCCCGAGACGGACCAGACAGATGATGTTGGGCAGGTGACGCACGGTATGAAGCGGGCGGCGTCCGCGGGCGAGCGAAGCGACCTAGCCGGGCCGGTAACGGTAGACGAGCGGGCCGCCCTGTGCCGCGGGGCCGACCCGCGCGAAGCTGGGCGAGCTCGAGAGCGCCCGATCGATTGCGGCGCCACCGCCGCGCACCGTCAGATCGAACACGACGGAGTCACCGCTCACCTGTCTGACGTTCGCCTTGCTCACCCCCGGAACGGCACCGAGCATCTGCTCGATGTTGGCATAGTCCGCCAGGCTCGACACCCCCTCGATCTCGATTTCCGTCTGCCCGGGCACGTTGGCGGCGGCGGCACCCGCGGGCGGAGCGAGAAGATCGACGGTGCCGTCTATCCCTGCGGTGAGCGAGCCGTTCCAGCTCCGGCTGGTGAAATCGGTGTAGAGCGTCCACTGCCAGTCTGTCGCCGGCGCCGAAGGTGCAGCGCCTTGCCCGGGCGCCGCTGCAGGCGGCCTTCCCGGTGCGGGCGCCGCAGGGGGTGCCGTCACGCCGGCGGGCGCGGCTGCTGCAGGAGCATTCGTCGCGGACGCCGCGCCGGCGGGCGAAGTCGGCCCGGAAGCGGCGGCCGCAGGTGCCGGCGGCCGCCCCACCAGAAGCTGATCCGCCCCGTAGCGATGCGCCATCTGCAGCAGAGCCTCGCGCGACAAGAGATTGCCGCTGCCGTCGGTCACCGGCAGCGGCACGATGCTGATCGGCAGTCCGCGCTCCCCGGCATCCTGCTCGAGGCTCGCCTGATAGGTGCCCTGGTCAGCCTGATCCGGCGGCGGGTTGATGACGATGAGCGTGAAGGGCCGGTTCGGATCCCAGGTGCTGCGGTCCAGTGCGGCGATGACCTTCCCGATTGCCGCTGCGTTGAAGACAACCTGCAGCTCGCCCTGCGGGCCCCGATCGTAACCCTGGACGTATTTCGGCGCGTCCGCGATCAGGCCGCCGAAAACCGGATCGCTCGCCGACTCGCGCCGCCCCGTGGCACGCACGAGCGCCGCGCGCATGGCCTGCTGCAGCGCAGGCGGGGACTGGCCGGCCACATCGACCTCGAACACCGGGACCGGGCGCGCCGCCCAGGCTGCCACCGGCAGTGCAGCGCAGGCAGCGAGCAGCAACGCTTCGCAAAGAATGCTCTTCGCGGTTGTCGGTCGGCGGGGCATCGGAAGTGTTTGGATCGCGCCACAGGTTCGCGCAAAATGTACAATACCACACGCGCAATCCCCCCCGCGCAAGTGCCCGGGTTGCGGCGCGCGATCTCCCAATTCATCTTCCCGGGTGAGACCATGGCGAATGCCGGCAAGAGCTCCGGCCTGTACAAGAGGGTATTCTCGTGAGTGACGGCCGCGGGCTGACGTATCGCGATGCCGGCGTCGACATCGATGCCGGCGACGAGCTCGTCGAGCGCATCAAGCCCCTTGTCGCGCGCGTGCGACGCCCGGAGGTGCTGGCCGGCATCGGTGGCTTTGGCGCGCTCGTGGAGCTGCCGCAGGGTTACCGCCAGCCGGTGCTCGTCTCCGGCACGGACGGTGTAGGTACGAAGCTTCGCCTGGCGATCGATGCCGGGCGGCACGACACGATCGGCATCGACCTGGTCGCCATGTGCGCGAACGATATCGTGGTGCAGGGCGCGGAGCCCCTCTTCTTTCTCGATTACTACGCCACCGGAAAGCTGCAGGTCGATGTCGCGGAGTCTGTGATCCGCGGCATCGTGGAAGGCTGCGCGCAGGCGGGTGCGGCCCTCGTGGGCGGCGAGACCGCGGAAATGCCCGGAATCTACTATGGCGAGGATTACGATCTTGCCGGCTTCTGCGTGGGCGTAGTGGAGAAGGACGCCATCATCGACGGCAGCGCAGTCCGCGCAGGCGATGCCATCATCGGCCTGGCCTCCTCGGGACCGCATTCGAATGGCTACTCGCTCATTCGCAAGCTCCTCGCCCTGAGCGTAGCGGGGAGCGAGGCTGAGCTCGACGGCAAGACGCTCGTCGACCGGCTGCTCGCACCCACCCGCATCTACGTGAAGCCGCTGCTCGCGCTCGCGCGCCAGCAGCCGGTGCACGCGTTGGCTCATATCACCGGCGGCGGCCTGACCGATAACATTCCGCGCGTACTCCCGGAGGGCCTGGAGGCGGTCCTCGAGCGCCGCCGCTGGCATCGCGATCCGGTATTCGACTGGCTGCAGCAGGTCGGACACATCGAGACGGCGGAGATGTACCGCACCTTCAATTGCGGTATCGGCATGGTCGTGGTGGTGCCCGGGGAGCAGGCCCCGCAGGCAGTCGAATTCCTCACGGCCCGCGGCGAGTCGGCGCAGGTCATCGGTGAGATCCGCGCTGGCTCGCGTGGCGTGGTCATAACCGAGTGACCGGCGCGGATCCGCTGCGGCTCGCGATCCTCATCTCCGGCCGCGGCTCCAACATGACGGCGATCGCGCGCGCCTGCGCCGAGGCGCGGATCAACGCGCGTGTGAGTCTGGTGATATCGGAGCGACCGGGAGCCGCGGGACTCGACTCTGCCCGCGCTCTCCAGATCGAGACACGCACCATCGCCTGGCCCGGCGCCGCGGACCGCCTGCAGTTCGAGCGGGGGCTGGATGAGGCACTGGCGGCCGCGCGTCCCGATCTCATCGTGCTCGCAGGCTTCATGCGCATCCTGTCGCAGCAGTTCGTGGAGCGCCGGGCGGGAAGCATTCTCAACATTCATCCCTCGCTGCTGCCGAGCTACCGCGGCCTGCACACTCACCGCCGCGTGCTCGAGGCTGGCGATGCCGTACACGGCGCCAGCGTGCACTTCGTGACGGCAGAGCTCGACGGCGGACCGGTCATTCTGCAATCGAGAGTGGCGGTCCGGCCTCGGGACACGGAAGACTCCCTGTCAGCACGCGTTCAGGCGACCGAGCACATCATCTATCCGCGCGTGATCGGGTGGCTCGCCGACGGGCGGCTCATTTGGCGCGAGGGCCGTCCGTGGCTCGATGGCAAGGCGCTCACCACCCCCGTGGTGGAGGAATTCGATGGCAGCCGGGAGATTTGAGCGCGCAGTGCTCGCCGTGGCGATGTTGGCGGCCGGCGCGTCGGTGAGCGCCGCACCGCCGCAGGCGTCTTTGCAGCCCGCGCCCTTCGTCGCGACCTACACCATCGCCTGGCATGGGCTTACTGCCGGCAGCTCGACGCTCGAGCTCGAGCAGACCGCGCCACAGCTGTATCTCTACACGTCCACCGACAGCGCCTACGGCGTGTTCCGCCTCGCCTTTCCCGATGCACTGCGCCAATCGAGCCGCTTCAGGATCGCCGCCGGCGAGGTTCAGCCTCTCGCCTTTCAGGCGGCGGGCGGCCCCGGCAAGAACGATGTGACGGCACAATTCGACTGGAAGAACGGCGAGGCAACCGGCACGGCCAAGGGAAAGCTGCTCGACCTCAAGCTGCAGCCGGGGACGCAGGACCCGCTGTCGGTGCAGATCGCCCTGATGCTGGCGCTGCAGGCGCAGCAGCCGCCGAATAGCTTCTGGATGTTGAATACGGATGAGATCGATCGGTTCGAGTACGTCCGCCACGAGCAGAGCACGCTCACCACCCCGCTCGGGAAGCTGCGCGCCATCCTCTACACCAGCCACCAGCCCGGCTCCAACCGCACGACCTATCTCTGGCTCGCCCCCGCGCTCGGCTACATGCCGGTCCGCGCCGAGCAGCACGTCAAAGGCAGCACGCAGCTCTCACTCGAGATCCGGGCGTTCAGGCGCAAATGACACGGGGCAGCCCCGCTAGGGCCTCGGCGAGAGAACGCGGCCAGCCGCCCGGGCGCGCTCAGTGCGTGGCGCCCTTCGAAGGGACGCGAATCACATCGTTGAAGTAGAAGATCTTCCACGTCTTGCCGCCATCGAAGGACAGGGACTCCTGGAAGTGAGCAGCAATCTTTGAGCGGTTGCCAAACCGGGTCCAGGTGTAGCGGTCGATGGCCCGCTTACCGTTGTACGTTATGTGCGCATCGAATGTACCGACATTGCCCCGCCACCGGCCGACGTTGGGTATGCCGGCATCACCGTGTGAGCTCTTGGTATCGATCCAGTAGAGTCGCCAAAGACCGCTCGCGCGATCGTACAGGCGCAGCGTCATGCCGACGAAGTCCTTCGTCGGGTAGCTCGATCGAGCGAAATCCTCATTCCCGAGGCCGCCGGGCAGCGGGCGGGCTTCATCGGACGCGTCGAATTTCACCCAGTCGTGAGAGGTGTCGACCGGGGATTTGAGCCGGTGGCAGCGCAAGACCCAGCTGCCGTAGAAAAAATCGAAGTCGTGCGAGCCGTCCCGAGCCTGCGGGGTCGCCGCGAGCCCCGACGAGCACCCCATGAGGGCAACCGCCAGCACACCGACACGGACAAGGTTCGAGATCTGCATCGCAGCCCCTGGCCAATCGACTACGTGCGTAGTCGGGACAAGAGACTACACGTGTAAACGCTAGTGTCAAGCCCCGGCGCCCGAGGCACGGCCTTCAGGCCGGCCCGAATGGCCTCAACTGTAGTGTCAAGCCCGGCGCCCCGAGGTGCGGCCTTCAGCCCGGCCCGAGTGGCCTGAACTGTTTTGCCAGTTTCAATTGCTGCCCCTGATAGTTCGAGGCGATACCGCTGCCGTACAGCACCTCCGGCCGCTCCGCCATGCGCTCATAGCGCAGCCAGCCCACCGTCTGCCCGTGCTCGAGCAGAAACGGCACCTCATGCGACCTGACTTCCAACACTCCGCGGCTGCTGCCGGCCCGCCGCGTCTGTGCGTCCCAGCCGAACCCGGGATCGAAGAAGCCCGCGTAATGTACGCGAAACTCGCCGGCCCGCGTATCGTAGGGCAGCATCTCGGCGGCGAACTCCGGCGGTACGGCTACCGCCTCTTTGGTGATCAGGATATAGAACTCATCCGGGTCGAGAATGAGGGAGGAATCCTTGTGGAAGCGAATGGGCTCCCAGAAGTCGAACGGATCGTAGTTGCGCTGCTCGAGATCGATGCGCCTCGCGTGCTTCTTCGCGCGCCATCCGATGAGCGCATCGTCGGTCCCGCTGCCCTTCAGGTCGATCGTAAAGGGCAGCATCCCGGTCCTCTCGCCCCGGGCGTTCGAATCGGCAATCTGCCCTTCGGTGAGCAGCGAGCGCCAGTCGGCGCTGGTAATGGGCTTGGGGCTCTCGCCCCGAGTGCGGCGGAACCGCAGCTGATTGAGGCGTGTTCCCGTTCTGACCACGACGCTGAAGCTGCGCGGCGCAACCTCGATGTAGAGCTGTCCTTCATAGCCCTCCGCCACCTGGTCGAACAGAGTCGCGTGGTCGGCGATGAGTCTCGTCAGGATATCCAGGCGGCCGGTCGAGCTCTTGGGGTTGGCGAAGGCGGCGACATCGCTCCTGAGGCTGATGCTCTCCAACAGCGGAATGACGTAGACGCGGCCCTTCTCCAGCACGGCGCCGTTGCCGAGGCTGATCTTGAAGCGCTCGAAGCTCGCATCCAGCTCGCGCATCTTCTCGAGCACCTTCATTCCCTTGCCCGGCAGAAAGCTGGCATCGACCGGATAAGCATAGTCGCCGAGGCGCAGGTCGATGCTCGCCGGTTGAATCTGATCGGGAGCGATCTCGTTGTGCTCCAGGATGCCGGCGGGCAGGATCTCCCCGGCACTCAACATCTCCCTGATTTTCTGGCACGGCAGGATCCCGGTGTACGAGGGTGCTCGAGCAGCTTCTTGAGATGCGGCCATATTCTCGCTTGCGAGCGAATGGACTGCGGTGGGCAAGGCGCGCGGACGAGCCTCGGCTCAACTCTCTTCTACGACTATCTTCGGAAAGACACTGCTGCGGTCGCGCGCGCGAATCGCGAGCGCGCCTGCCGTGCGGCGGGCCATCTCGAAATACGCGCGAGCGCGCGGCGAATCCGGCGCGGCAACTACCGTCGGGCGGCCGCCGTCCGCCTCCTCTCTGATGTGAGCATCCAGCGGCAGCTCACCGAGCAGTCTCACGCCGTACTCCTCGGCCATCCGCTCACCGCCGCCCGCACCGAAAATGTGCTCGGCATGACCGCAGTTGGAGCAGATGTAAACGCTCATATTCTCCACGATGCCGAGCACGGGTACCGAAACCTTCTCGAACATCTTGAGGCCCTTGCGGGCATCCGCAAGTGCTATGTCCTGCGGCGTCGTTACGATGACGGCGCCAGCGACAGGCACGCGCTGCGCCAGCGTCAGCTGAATGTCACCGGTGCCCGGCGGCATGTCGACGACGAGGTAATCGAGAGAGCCCCAGTGCGTCTCGGAAAGGAGCTGCGTGAGCGCCTGCGTGACCATGGGGCCCCGCCAGACCATCGGCTGCTCCGCATCGACGAGGAAGCCGATCGACATCGCCGCCACACCGTGGCTCTGGAGCGGCTGCAGGTGCTTGCCGTCGGGCGAGGTCGGCCGCTCGCCCTCGAGGCCCAGCATGAGCGGCTGACTGGGTCCATAGATGTCCGCATCGAGCATCCCGACCCGCGCCCCCTGCGCGGCCCACGCCAGGGCCAGATTGACAGCGACCGTGGATTTGCCGACGCCGCCCTTGCCGGAAGCGACGGCGACGACGTTGCGGATCTCGCCCAGAGGCTTGAGGTTGCGCTGTACGGCGTGGGAGCGTATGTCGGCTTCGAGCGCGATCGTGAGCGGGGCGCCGAGTCCGGCGGCAGCCAGATGCGCCTGCAGCGCCGCGGTGAGCTCCTCCTGATAGCCGCCGATCGGGTAGCCGAGCGCGATCCGCGCCCGGTACCCGCCACCGTGGGCGGCCAGCTCGCGCACCGCGGCGGCCTGTCCCAGGCTTTCGTTCAAATAAGGGTCAACATACGCCTCGAGGGCGGTCCTGACGGCGTGCAGAGCGGAATCGTCGGCCATGCGATGTGGGAAGCAGCGGGTCCAACCGACAATTGTAGAGGGTTTCCCGTGACTCGGCAGGTCGCACCGGGTGCGCGCGTCGTGCCGCGTCCAGGGCTATGGCATAATTTCGCGATATTCTCGACCGGCCGCGCTGGCGCGGCCCGGCGAGCGAGGTGGGGTCTGGCGCATTGAGCACCGATTTCGCGAAATATCGGCGTGGAGGATGCTTCGCGCGAAGGAGCCGTGCAGGAGTGCCTTTTCGGAAAGGCTGAATGAGCTTCTTCACCAATTTGCGCGCCGACCGGCTGATCACCGAGATCCGGTCTTCCAGCGATCCGGCCAGCCCGGACACCCAGAAAGCCGTCGCGCGTCTCAAGGATCTGGGGGCCGGCGCCATCGAATCCGTGTTTGCGGCCTTGCCGGACGCCGACAAGAACGCGACCCTCGCCTTCGTCGAAGTGCTCTCCGGTCTGGTGAGCCAGAAATCGTTTCCGACCTTCGTGCGCGGTCTGGTCGAAGGCAGCCCCCGCGTGGTGGCCGGAATTGCCTGGGCGCTCACCACCAGCCGCAACTACCCGCCGAGCCTGCTCATCGAGGCGCTCGCGACACCCGGGATCTCCAAGTCCGCGCTGCTCGAGGTGATCGCTGCCCAGAAGTCGCGCTTCGGCGTGCGCGAGCTCCTCAATGCCGCTTACACCCAGGAGCCGAACGAGAAAGCGGCGCTCTTCAGGGTGATCGGCGAGATCGCCGACGGCAATGCCGTGCCGGAGCTCATCGGCCGCGCGCAGGGCAAGGACCCGATCGCGCGCGTGCACATCATCAACATCCTGGCTCGATTCAACACGCCGGAAGTGCAGACGGCGCTGCAGGGACTGCTCAAGGACCCCAACAAGCTGATCCGCGGCGCCACCTTGTCGGCGCTGCAGCGGATGGACGGCAAGATCGATATCGAGCGCGTCTGCGCGCTGCTGCGGGACCCCGAGATCGACGTGCAGAACAAGGCCATCGATGTCGTCATCAAGGCGAATGATCCCGACACCATCCGCTACCTCATCGAGATCCTGAAGGACGAGAACGAGAACGCACGCCGCGCCGCCGTGGAGGTGCTGAACGAGGTCGGCAACGCGAAATCGGTGAAACACCTGCTCGAGGCCCTGAAGGACGCCGACTGGTGGGTACGCAGCCGCGCCGCCGATGCGCTCGGCAAGATCGGCGGCCCGCGGGTCATCGAGGCGGTCCTCGAGCTCATCCGTGACAAGGACGAGAACATTCGCCGCGCCGCCATCGAGATCCTCAACCAGACGAAGGATGAGCGAGCCGTCGACTCGCTGATCCAGGCCACTCGCGATCCGGACTGGTGGGTGAGCGAGCGGGCGGTCGATGCGCTGGCGGAGATCGGCAGCAAGCGCGCCGTGCCGCGCCTGACCGAGATGCTGACGATGGGTCCGGCCAAGGCCACGCCCATCGTCGTTCGGGCGCTCGGCAAGCTCGGGGATGCGCGGCTCGTCGACACCCTGTTTCCGTTCATGGCGCGGCCGGAGCGGGAGCTGCGGATCGAGGCGATGCAGGCGCTCTCGAAGATCGTCGACGACCGGCATGCCGAGCAGCTGCGCACCGAGCTGCAGACGCAGTCCGTTTCCCCCGACCAGACCATCTCCCGCGTGGCCGCGGCCGCCCTCGCGGAGCTCGATAGCCGTTTGGCCGGCGGCGTGCCCGTCACCGCCGGCACGCCGCTTCCGGCGCAGCCCGGGGCAACCCGCCCGGCGACACCGCCTCCGCTCGTGGAGGCCTCGCGCACGGCCATGATCGATGCGCCAGCGCAGTCGCGCATTGCAGAAGGACCACCGCGGCTCGACATCCAGACGCTCAAGCCGGGCGACATCATCGAAGGCCGCTACAAGTACATCGATCGCATCGGCCGCGGCGCTTTCGGCACGGTGCTGCTGATGGAGGATACGGTCGTCGATGAGCGCCTCATCCTCAAGTTCCTGAACCCCAACGTCTCGACGGACGAAGAAGTCATGAAGCGCTTCGTCCACGAGCTGCGCTACTCGCGCAAGATCACGCACAAGAACGTCATCCGCATCTACGACTTCCTCTATATCCAGGGTAACTACGCCATCTCCATGGAGTATTTCCCATCGCACACGCTGGGGGCCGAGATCGTGGGCGACAAGCCCATCGAGCTGAAGCGCGCGCTGCAGTTCGGCATCGACATGTGCACGGGAATGACGGTCGCGCACCAGGTCGGCATCGTGCACCGCGACCTGAAGCCCGCCAACGTGCTCATCAACCAGGAGGGGCTGCTGAAGATCGTGGATTTCGGCGTCGCCGCCGCGCAGCGCGAGGGCGATACCCAGCTCACCAAGACCGGCTACGTCATCGGCTCGCCGAAATACATGGCGCCCGAGCAGATCCTCGGCAAGAAAGTGGATGAGCGTGCCGATATCTACGCCATCGGGGTGATGCTCTACGAGATGGTCACGGGCGTGCCGCCCTACTCCCGCGGGGATCATATGTCGGTCATGTATCAACACGTGCAGGGCAAGGCACGCCCGCCGCGGGAGATCAACCCCGCGCTGCCCCCCGGCCTTCCCGAGCTCGTCATGAAGGCGATGTCCGTGGACAAGACCAAGCGCTTCCAGAGCATGGAAGAGCTGCGCGGGGCGCTTGCCAAGTACCAATAGCGCACCGGACACGTGCGTTACGTCAAATTTTGAGCTACAAGCCATTGATTTTGCCGGCATGAGCGGGCAAAAGAGGCGGGCTCGACCTCACTGCGGAGAATTGCTTTGGCGCGTATAGACGCGTTTCTCAAGCTGGGAGCACAGCAAGGCTGCTCGGACGTACATCTTGCCGTCGGGGTGCCGCCGATGCTGCGCATGCAAGGCGACCTGCTGCCGATCAAGTTCCGCGATCTGCGCGCCGCCGAGCTCGAGGGCTATGTGATGGAGATCATGAGCCGCTCCCAGGCCGAGCACTTCGCCACGGGCCAGGACCTCGACTTCTCCTACGTGTCCGCCGAGGGCGGGCGCTTCCGCGTCAATGTCTATCGCAAGGACACCGGCATCGGCGCGACTTTCCGGGCCATTCCCTCCGAGGTGCCCTCACTCGACAAGATGGGCCTGCCCGCAATCATCACCAAGCTCTGCGATTACCACCAGGGGATGATTCTGGTCACCGGCTCGACCGGCACCGGCAAGTCCACCACGCTGGCGGCGATGATCAACCATCTGAATCAGACCCGTAAGCTGAACATCATCAGCCTCGAGGATCCGATCGAGTTCGTGCATCGCAGCAAGAACAGTCAGGTGATCCAGCGAGAGCTCGGGACGCATATCCCCAGCTTTGCGGAGGGCGTGCGCGCAGCCATGCGCGAAGACCCCGACGTCATTCTCGTAGGCGAGTTGCGCGACGCCGAGACCATCTCGATGGCAATGACGGCGGCGGAGACGGGCCACCTCGTTCTCGGCACGCTTCACACTACGAGTGCGGTCAAAACGATCGATCGCATCATCGATGCCCTGCCGATCGAGGAGCGGGAGCAGACCAAGAGCTTCCTTGCACAGAGTCTGCTCGCCGTCGTGACCCAGGTGCTGGTCAAGACGCCGGATGCCCGTGGGCGCAAAGCCATCTGCGAAGTCCTGATGATGACCAAGGCCATCGCGAAACTCGTCCAGACGGAACAGACTCATCAGATCCCGAGTCAGTTGCAGATGGGGCGTGATCTCGGCATGCAGCTGCTCGACCAGGCGCTGCTCGCGGCGATCAGTGCGCGTGAGATCGACCCGGACGATGCCTACTCATACGCAACGGACAAGCGTCCGTTCCAGAAATACGTCACGGACACCAGCATGCTTCCCAAGGCCGAATTGGCCGCGGCAGCATCCTCACCGGCCTCGGCTGCCTGAGCGGCGAGGGCGCGGGTATGGCAACGATCGACACGTTTCTCCTCGAAGTGCTGGAGAAACGCGGCTCGGACCTGCACTTCATCGCGGGCGACCCACCGCGGATCCGGCAATACGGCGACCTGCAGGCGCTCAAGCCCGAGAACCTCGCCCAGGACTTCGTCAAGCAGGCGCTCTACGAGATCATGCCGAAGACCGCGGTCGACCGCTTCGAGGCAAAGGATGGCGCGGACTTCGCCTATACCATTCCGGAGCGTGGCCGCTTCCGCGTCAACGTCATGCGGCAGTTGAACGGCATGGGAGCCGTGTTCCGCGCCATCCCCTCCAAGGCGCTGACCATGGATGAGCTGAAGCTTCCGGAGGCGGTGCGGCAGCTCTGTCGCACCAACAACGGCCTCATTCTCGTTACGGGGAAGACGGGCTCCGGCAAGTCGACCACCCTCGCGGCGATGATCGATGACATCAACCTGCGGGTGAAGGGACACATCCTCACCATCGAAGATCCGATCGAGTTCGTGCACCAGAGGAAGAGCTGCCTCATCAGCCAGCGGGAGATCGGCGTACATGCTCCCAGCTTCTCCGCGGCCCTCCACTCAGCCCTGCGTGAGGACCCGGACGCCATCCTGGTAGGTGAGTTGCGCGACCTGGAGACGATGAGCATTGCAGTCACCGCCGCCGAAATGGGCATTCTCGTCATGGGGACGCTGCACACGAACGGCGCCGCGCAGACCGTGGACCGCATGGTCAACGTCTTCCCTTCCGACAAGCAATCCCATGTGCGCACGATGCTCTCGACATCGTTGCGCGGCGTCATCTCGCAGCAGCTGCTGCAGCGGGCCGACAAGCAGGGCCGCGTGGCCGCCCTCGAGATCCTCATCAACACGCCCGCTGCCGCGAACCTCATCCGCCAGGGTAAGCTCGATCAGCTCGAGAACACGATGCAGGCGGGCGGGCAGTTCGGCATGCGCACCATGGATACCGCCATCCAACAGCTGCTCGATCAGCGGCAGATTACCGGCAAGGAGGCTTACAAGAAAGCCATCAACAAAGGCAAGTTCGAGCTGGTCAAGGACGCGGGCTAGTCCGAGCCGACCCCGCCCGGGCAGGCTGCCGCGGCACTCGCGGTCCTGTAAACTCCCGGAATGGCTGATAAATTCTTCGTCACCACGGCGCTGCCGTACGCCAATGGCCCCTTTCACATCGGGCACATCATGGAGTACATCCAGGCGGACATCTGGGTGCGCTTTCAGCGCATGCAGGGCCATCAGGTGCATTTCGTCGGCGCCGATGATGCCCACGGAGCGCCCATCATGCTCAAGGCGGAGGCGGAGAAGATCAGCCCGCAGGAGCTCGTGCGGCGGATCGCGGCCGGCCGGCCCAGGTATCTCGAGGGCTTTCACCTCAGCTTCGATCACTGGCACTCGACCGATTCACCCGAGAACGTGGCGCTGTCGCAGGATGTCTATCGGCGGCTGAAGGCGGCGGGGCTCATCTACTCGAGGCCCGTCGAGCAGTTCTACGATCCCGTCAAGGGGATGTTCCTGGCCGACCGGTACATCAAGGGCGAATGTCCCAACTGCCACTCGAAGGATCAGTACGGAGATGCCTGCGAAGTGTGCGGCACCGTATATGCCCCGACGGAGCTCATCGAGCCGTACTCGGCGCTCACGGGCGCGAAGCCGATTCTCGAGACCTCCGATCACCTGTTCTTCAGGCTCTCCGATCCGCGCTGCGTCAACTTCCTGAATGGCTGGACCATGGCGCCCGGCCGCCTGCAGCCGCAGGTTCTCAACAAGGCGCACGAGTGGCTGTCAGGCAAGAGCGAGGAGGGGCTCGGGGACTGGGACATCTCCCGCGACGCGCCCTACTTCGGCATTCCGATCCCTGACCTTCCCGGCAAGTACTTCTATGTATGGCTGGACGCGCCGATTGGATACCTCGCCTCGCTGCAGAGCTACTTTGCCAGCGGCAAGGCCAAGGCGAACGGTGAGCCGCGCAGCTTCGAGGAGTTCCTCAGCGCACCTGACACACGGCAGATCCACTTCATCGGCAAGGACATCATCTATTTCCATACGCTCTTCTGGCCGGCGATGCTGCGGTTCGCAGGACCGCCCTACAAGGTCCCCGATCACGTGTACGTTCACGGCTTCATCACCGTCTCCGGCGAGAAGATGTCGAAGTCGCGCGGCACCGGCATCAGCCCCCTGCGTTACCTCGATATCGGCATGAATCCCGAGTGGCTGCGTTACTACATCGCCGCTAAGCTCAACGCCAATGTCGAGGACCTCGACTTCAATCCCGATGATTTCGTGGCGCGGGTGAACAGCGACCTCGTGGGCAAGTACGTCAACATCGCCAGCCGGGCCGCCAACTTCATCACGCGGCAGTTCAGCGGCGCCCTCGAGTACGCCGGCGGCACGGACGCGCTGCGGCAACAGGCCCGGGAGATCGCCGGACAGGTGCGGGCGAGCTACGAGGCTCGCGAATTCGGCAAGGCGATGCGGGAAATCATGGCGCTGGCCGATCGCATCAACCAGGACTTCGACGGCCGCCAGCCCTGGGCGCTCGCCAAGGATCCCGCAAAGCGCGCCGAGCTGCAGGACATCTGCTCGCGCACGCTGTATGGTTTCAAGCTGCTCAGTGTCCTACTGGCGCCCGTCCTGCCTGCCGTCAGCGCCCGGGTTGCCCATGACCTCTTTGGTCTCGACCGTACGTTTCGCTGGTCGGACGCACTGGAGCCGCCGACCCGTATCAATCCCTACCAACATCTCATGACCCGCGTAGACCCGAAACAGCTCGATGCGCTCTTCGAGGTGGAGAGTCAGCCGGCGTCGGCCGCGAAGAGCGCTGCCGCCAGCCCGTCGGCCCAGGCGGGCGCAGCACCCCTCACGATCTCCATCGACGAGTTCAAGAGGCTCGACCTGCGCGTCGCGCGAATCGTCTTCGCGGAGCAGATCGCAGGCTCCGACAAGCTCCTCAAGCTGACTCTCGACCTCGGAAGCGAGCAGCGCACGGTCTTTGCTGGCATCAAGTCCGCCTATGACCCGGCGACGCTCACCGGCCGCCTCACCGTCATGGTGGCGAACCTTGCGCCACGAAAGATGAAATTCGGCGTCTCGGAGGGCATGGTGCTCGCCGCCAGCGATGAGTCCGGTGGTCCCTATCTGCTCTCGCCCGATAGCGGGGCCAAGCCCGGGATGCGGGTGAGCTGAGGCGCCACATGGCGAGCGCCGAGGACATCGATGCGCTGCTGCCGCAGACCCAATGCACGCGCTGCGGCTATCCGGGATGCCGCCCCTATGCAGAGGCGATCGCACATGGCGAGGCCTCGATCAATCAGTGCCCACCGGGAGGCGCAGCCACCATCGCCAGGCTCGCCGTGTTGCTGCACCGGGACCCGCTGCCGCTCAATCCGGCCAACGGAGTCGAAGGCTCACCGCTCGTTGCCCGCATAGACGAGGCAGCCTGCATCGGCTGCGCCAAATGCCTGCCGCCGTGCCCCGTCGATGCGATCATCGGAGCCCGCAAGCAAATGCATACGGTGCTGCTGGAGCTCTGCAACGGCTGCGAGCTCTGCATCGCACCCTGCCCCGTCGATTGCATAACGATGGTGCCGCGCACCTCACTCCCCACTGCCCCCGCAGCCCCCGACGCCGAGGCGAATCGACGGCGCTTCGTCGCCCACAACGAGCGCACCGCCCGGCGCGAGCGCGAGCGCGACGCCCTCCTCGCCTCACGCAAGCAACTGGCTACGCCGAGCGCTGTCCCGCGAGAGCTCTGAGGTCAACCGTGCACCCCGCCACCCGCCGCGCCATCTTCCGCCGCCTCGCCGCCGCCAACCCCGAGCCGAAAACCGAGCTCGAGCACTCGAGCCCCTTCGAGCTGCTGGTCGCCGTCATGCTCTCGGCCCACACGACCGACAGGAGCGTCAACGCCGCGACCCGCAAGCTCTTCCCCATTGCCAACACCCCCGCAGCCATCCTCGCCCTCGGCGAGGAAGGCGTTAAGCCGTACCTCAAGACCGTCGGCCTCTACAACGCCAAGTCGAGGAACCTGATCGGCCTCTGCCGGATGCTGGTCGAGCTTCACGGCGGCGAAGTCCCCGCCAACCGCGAGGCACTCGAAGCGCTCCCCGGCGTCGGCCGCAAAACCGCCAATGTCGTTCTCAACATCATCTTCGGCGAGACCGAGATAGCCGTCGACACCCACATCTTCCGCGTCGCCAACCGCACGGGCCTGGCCCCCGGCAAAACCCCGCGCACCGTCGAGGACGCCCTCACCGGGAACACCCCCGACGAATTCAAGCGCAATGCCCACCACTGGCTGATCCTCCACGGCCGCTACGTCTGCACCGCCCGCCTCCCCGCCTGCCCGAAGTGCATCATCAAGGACCTCTGCGAGTACCCCTACAAGACCGCACCCAAGGCCACGCAGGGGGGGAAGCTGCCCTCGAGGCCCGCCGCCGGAGAAAGTTTCCTAGTCAACAATCCGGGCAGGAGCTCACCACGCTCCCGCAAGAGCCCTTTGCGGTCGATCGCGCGGAGACGCAAGCCGCCCAAGGCCATGGCCGACTAGCAATGCCCGTCTTTGCCAGCCAGAACCGCGAGCAACTGCGCCAGATGTATCTCGACTCCTGGCGCAAATACACCTCGAAACAACCCCTGCAGCCGCTGGAAGCTCAGGTCGCCGCCGTGATCGCCGAGCACCCTGAGTACGTGACGCTGCTCGAGTCCGGCTTGGAAGCGCTCTCCACCGACTACATTCCCGAAGGTGGCCGCGAGAACCCCTTCCTGCACATGGGGCTGCACCTCGCCATCCGCGAGCAGGTCGCCACCGACCGCCCGGCCGGCATCACTCAGATCCACCTTGGACTCTCGAAGCGCCTGGGCACCCCGCACGCCGCCGAGCACGCCATGTTGGAGGTATTGGCCGAGACCATGTGGGAAGCCCAGCGCTCCGGCCTTGCCCCGGACGAGCAGCGATATCTGGGACGCTTACTGGCCCTGTGATGGCGCGCAGGCAGCCGCCAGCGCCGCCTCGAGCCCTTCGCCCGGCATGGCCCTGAGCGCCGCCAGCTGCTCGCGGTCCCACCCCCTTGCGATGCGGCCATCGAGAAGCAGCACGGCCCGATCCGAGTAGCGCTCCACGACATCGAGAGCGTGCGTGGCCAGCAGCACGCCACACCGGCCCGCCGATACGCGCTCGCGCAGATGCCGCTTCAGCACCAGCGCACTGGCCGGGTCGAGCCCGTTGAACGCCTCATCCAACACCACAAGGGCCGGCTCGCCGAGCAGAGTCAGGAGCACCGCCAGCTTCTGTCGGGTGCCGAGCGAGTAGGAGCCGACGAACCGGTCGAGCATGCCCGTGAAGGCGAACGCCTCGGCCAGCGCCAGCACGTCGGCATCGACCGCGCTGAGGGCTTTCGCCGCCGCATACACCTCCAGGCACTGCCGCCCGGTCAGGAGGCCAGGCAGCCGCTCGGGCGCGCAGCCGAAGCCGAGGTGTCGCTTGGCTCCCAGGGCGTCCTGCCGCAGAGTGCAGCCGCATATGGAGATGCTGCCCGCCGACGGAACCAACATTCCGGCGATGCAATGGAGCAGCGTGGTCTTGCCGCTGGCGTTGGGACCCAGGAGCGCGAGCCATTCACCGCGGGCGACTTCGAGATCGACGCCCGCGAGCACGACCAGCTTGTCATAGCCGGCATGGAGGCTGCCGACCTGCAATACCGCCGTCACTCAGGCACCCCGACCCGCGGCGCCGAGACCTGCCTGCCGGCACGCCCAGATACAAGCCGCTGCGGAGCAGAAGCAAGACGCCGCGAGGAACGCAGCGGCGACCTTCACTCCAACGTGAAGCGCCTGACCATAATCCACGGCGCCGGCCAGAATGAGCACGACGGCAAGCACGGCCGCCTGCTTCAGGGCGACGCGCCAAACGAACGCACTGACGAACGTCCAGGAGCGGATCGTCGTCGGAGCGAGCCAGCGCGCCGCCTCACCGGCTATTGCAACGACGGCTGCCGAGAGGGAGAGGAGCGTGACCAGCGTGATGCAGCCCGCCGCTACCGCGATCGCCACCTGGCCGGGCACGTCGTGAAGTCCTGCCGGAATCGAAAGCAGCGTCAGCAACACGACACGCGATGTCATCTTCGGCCTGCCGAAAAACCTGCCTTTGGCCAGGGGCCAATAAGACAGCGGTGCGAGAGAAGGCGCAGTCGCCCAGTGGCGTCGTGCGTGCCGGACGCTTGCATAGTGCCAGCCAGGAGACGTTGCGGCTGCCCGCCCGAGCAACCGCAGGCCGGCCAGCGTGCCGATCACTGCACCGATGGCCGTCACCAGAACGACCCCCGACGCCGCCGAGGCCGAGATCCCACCCGTTACCCCGGCAAGTTCCACGAACAACGCGAACGCCAGCAATTGCGCGGCGCTTCCCAACGCCAGCCGTGTGAACGTCGAACGGGTCGCAGGTAGGGCGGCCAGCCAGGAGGTGGCCGCATCTGCCTGCATACGCGCCTGACGGCGGACCGCCGCAAGCCCGAAGAGTCCCGCGCTGATGGCGAAAGTGATCACCGGATTGCCGGCGAGCCACTCGAGCACGCGGCTGGTGGATGCAGCCGCCAGCAAGGCGACAACGAGCGCCAGAGCGAGCGCTGTGACGCTCAGGACCCGAACGCGCCTGAGATGATAGGCATTGCGCCACCGCAGCAGGGTGGCGGCCAGATGAGGCCGCCGAGCGAGCCCTCGCGGTATGCCTGCCGGAAGTGAGCTTGCCTGCGGCACTTCCATCCGGGACTGCCGCTGCTACTTCTTCCGCGCCGGGATGTAGAGATCGGTCAACGTGCCTTCGACCGCATCGGCGGCTCCCGCCACGGTCTCGGAGAGCGTCGGGTGCGGATGCACCGTCAAGCCGATGTCGGCGGCATCGCAGCCGCTCTCGATGGCGAGTGCCAGCTCGCTGATGAGCTCGCCCGCGTTGGTGCCCACGATGCCGGCGCCGAGCAAGCGGTGGGTTTCCGGATCGAAGAGGAGCTTGGTCATTCCCTCTTCGCGTCCGAGAGAGAGGGAGCGGCCGTTAGCCACCCACGGGAAGGTACCTTTCTCGACGGCTATCCCCTTCGCCTTGGCTTCGATCTCGGTGAGGCCTACCCAGGCCACCTCCGGATCCGTGTAGGCGACGGAAGGGATCGCACGCACGTCGAACGCGCTGCGCTGTCCGGCCGCCACTTCGGCGGCGACCTTCGCCTCGTGCATGGCCTTGTGCGCGAGCATGGGTGGTCCGGCGATGTCGCCGATCGCGAAAATATGCGGCACGTTGGTGCGCAGCTGCTTGTCGGTCGGGACGAAGCCCCGATCCGACACCTGCACTCCAGCGGCCTCGGCGCCGATCAGCTTGCCGTTCGGCGAGCGGCCCACGGCCACGAGCACGCGGCCGAAGACCTGCGGCGCCGGTGCCTTCTCGCCCTCGAAGGTCACGCGCAATCCTTCGGCGAGCGGCTCGACGCTCCTCACCCGCGTACCGAGCAGGATCTGCTCATAGCGGGAGCGGATGCGCCGCTCGAGCGGACGCACGAGATCCGGGTCGCAACCCGGCATGAGTTGGGATGTCAGCTCCACGACGCTCACTCGGCTGCCGAGTGCGTCGTACACGCAGGCCGTCTCGAGCCCTATGATCCCGCCGCCGATCACGAGCATGCCGCCGGAGAACTCCGGCAACTCCAATGCATCGGTCGAGTCGATGATGCGCGGATCGGCCGGTAGTCCCGGCAGGCGGACCGCCTCCGAGCCGGCAGCGATGATGCACTGCTCGAAGCGGATACGCTCCGAGCCGCTGTTACCCATCACCTCGATCACGTTGGGACTCACGAAGCGGCCGACGCCCTGCATCACCTCGACCTTGCGCTGCTTGGCGAGCGTCCGCAGGCCTCCGGTGAGCTTATTGACGACCGAGCCCTTCCAAGCGCGCAGCTTCTCGAGATTGATCTCCGGCGCGCCGAAGGCAATGCCGCGGCTGCCCATCTCCTCGGCATCCTCGATGACCTTGGCGGCATGTAACAGTGCCTTCGAGGGAATGCAACCTACATTGAGGCACACGCCGCCGAGCATCGGCCATCGCTCGATGAGCGTGACCTGCAGGCCGAGGTCCGCAGCGCGGAATGCGGCGGTGTAGCCGCCCGGCCCCGAGCCGAGTACGAGGAGCTGCGTCGAGCGGTTGAAATTGGCGTGTTCTTCGGGCGGCTTCGACAGGTCGGGAGCGGGCATGCGTACCGTATCGCCGCTCGAGTCCATCTTCGTGCCCGAGTCCGCCTTGGTGCCCGAGTCCGCCTTCGCGCCGGAGCCCGACTTCGCAGCCGGCGCCGGGGCCGGAGGCGGCGCAGCCGGGCTCGCGGGCGCCTGGGCGCTCGCCGGCCCCGATGAGCCGTTGCCGCCAGCATTTGCGGGTGCTGCAGACGGGTCGGCGTCCTTGGCGCCCGCGGCTTGCGAGTTGGTTTCGACGCGCGCGATGAGTGAGCCCTTCGACACCTTGTCGCCGCGCTTCAGGAGCACCTCGGCGACCTTCCCCGCGGAAGTCGCGGGAACATCCATCGACGCCTTGTCGGTTTCCAGAGTGACGAGCGGCGCGTCCACCTCGATCGTATCGCCGGCCTTGACCAGCACATCGACGACCGAGACGTCGTTGAAATTCCCGAGATCCGGAACGACGAGGTCGACCCGGCTCACGGCACGGCCTCGATCAGCGCATGCGGCTCCGCCAGCGCACGGCCGAGGAAAGTCGTAAAGCGCACGGCGGTCGCGCCATCGATGACCCGATGGTCATAGGAAAGCGACAAGGGCAGCATCAGTCGCGGCACGAACTCCCCGTCCTGGTAGACCGGCTTCATCGCCGAGCGCGAGACGCCGAGGATTGCGACCTCGGGCGCGTTGATGATCGGCGTGAATGCGGTCCCGCCGATACCGCCGAGGCTCGAAATCGTGAAGCAGCCGCCCTGCATCTGCGCGGCGGTGAGCTTGCCGGCGCGCGCTGCCTCGGACAGCTCGCCGAGCTGGCGGGCGATCTGATAGATGTCCTTGCGGTCGGCATCGCGCACGACCGGGACCATGAGGCCGTTCGGCGTGTCGGCCGCGAACCCGACATGGACGTACTTCTTCACGACCAGGTTCGCGCCCGTGGGATCGAGCGAGGCGTTGAATTGCGGGAAGGCCTGCAGCGCCTTCACGCAGGCGCGCACGATGAACGCGAGTGGCGTCAGCTTGATGCCACGCTCCGACGCCGCTTCCTTGAGCTTGCCGCGCAACGCCTCGAGCTCGGTGATGTCCGCCTCATCGAACTGCGTGACGTGCGGGATGTTGACCCAGCTTGCATGCAGCCGCGGGCCGGAAATGCGCTGGATGCGCGACAGTTGCTGGGTCTCGATGGGACCGAATGCGGCGAAGTCGACCGCCGGAATGGCGGGCAGTGCGCCGCCACCGGGCCTTGCCCCGGCCCCGCCTAGTGCCGCGCCGGGCGCCGTCAGGAAGCTCTTGACGAAGGCTTTGACGTCATCGTGCGTGATCCGACCCTTGAAGCCATGGCCGGTGACGCGCGTCAGGTCGACACCGAGCTCCCGTGCAAATCTGCGCACGCTCGGGCCCGCATGCGCGCGCGAGAACCCGGGCTCGTTGATGGGAGGCAGATCGGTGCGCAGCGGCACGGGGCTTTCCGCAGCCGCGGGGGCGGTCGATTGCGACGGCGCGGAGACGGGCGCAGCCGCACGGGCGGCCGCCACAGGCGCCGCCGACGGAGAGGTTGTCGTCGCAGCAGCCGCCTGCGCCGCCGATTGCGTCGTCGCGGACGGCGCGCCGGGAGCAGATTTCGCGGGGGCTGCAGCCGCAGCGGCCTCGGCGTCTGAAGGTTGAGCGGGTGCTCCTGATGCGGGCCCCGGCGCCGCCTCCGTTGCCTGCGCGCCATCGCCCGCAGACCTGACGGTGGCGATCAGATCGCCCGCGTTGACCTTACCGCCCTTCTCGACATGGACTTTCTCGATCACGCCACTCGCAGTCGAAGGCACATCCATGGTGGCCTTCTCCGTCTCGAGGGTGACGAGCGGCGCTTCCGGCTCGATGCTCTCACCCGGCTTGACGAGCACGTCGATGACGGCGACATCTTTGAAGTTGCCCATGTCGGGCACACGCACTTCGAGGAGGCGGGCAACCGCGTTCATGGCAATGGCGCCTTCAGACTTTCCAGGGAACGGGCTTCGCCGGATCGATGCCGAGGGCCTTCATCGCCGCCGTGACGGCAGCGGCCTCGAGCTTGCCCTCATCGGCGAGGGCTTTCAGGGCGGCGACGGCGATGTAGTAACGGTCGACCTCGAAGTGGCGGCGCAGCGCCGCGCGCGAGTCGGAGCGGCCGAAGCCGTCGGTGCCGAGGCTGACGTAACGGCCCGGCACCCACTGGCGGATCTGGTCGGGCACGGTACGCAGATAGTCGGTGGCGGCGATGAACGGCCCCTGGGCATCCTCGAGGCATCGCTGCACATAGGGGGCGCGCGCCGCCTCACCGGCGTGCAACAGGTTCCAACGCTCGCACTCGAGCGCCTCGCGGCGCAGCTCGCTGAAGCTCGTCACGGAGAAGACGTCGGCGCGTACGCCGTAGTCGGCCTCGAGGATCTTCGCCGCCTCGAGGCACTCCCGCAGGATGGTCCCCGAGCCGAGGAGCGTGGTGCGCAGTTTCCCTTTGCCGCCGGCGCGCAGAAGGTACGCGCCCTTGAGGATTCCCGCTTCGCTCCCCTTCGGCAGCGCCGGCTGCGGGTAGTTCTCGTTCATGACCGTGATGTAGTAGAAAATGCTCTCCTGCTCCACGTACATCCGTCGCATGCCATCGTGAATGATGACGGCGAGCTCATAAGCGTAGGCCGGATCGTAGGCCACGCAGTTCGGTACGGTGGTCGCGACGAGTTGGCTGTGTCCGTCCTGGTGCTGCAGCCCCTCACCGGCGAGGGTCGTGCGGCCGGCGGTGGCGCCGAGCAGAAAGCCGCGCGCCTGGATGTCGCCCGCGGCCCAGATGAAATCGCCTACCCGCTGGAACCCGAACATCGAGTAGAAGATGTAGAACGGCACCATGCTCGTGGCATGGTTGCTGTAAGCGGTCGCGGCGGCGATCCACGAGCAGAGCGAGCCCGCCTCGTTGATGCCCTCCTCGATCATCTGACCCTTCTTGTCCTCGCGATAGGACATCAGAGTCTCGGCATCCTGCGGCGTGTAGAGCTGACCGACGGATGAGTAGATGCCGATCTGGCGGAAGAGCCCTTCCATGCCGAAGGTGCGGGCCTCATCCGGCACGATGGGCACGATGAACTTGCCTATTGCCTTGTCCTTGAGAAGCGTCGTCAACACGCGGACGAAGGCCATGGTCGTCGAGATCTCGCGCTCACCGGTACCCTCGAGCACCGCCGAGAACGCCTCGAGCGGCGGGACGGTGAGCGGCGGCGCCTGCTTGCGGCGCGCCGGCAGATAGCCGCCGAGCGCCCTGCGGCGCTCGTGCAGATAGCGGCCTTCGTCGGAGTCCGCCGCCGGCTGGCGGAAGGGGAGCTTGGCGATCTCCTCGTCCGGGACCGGGATGTGGAAGCGGTCGCGGAAGGCACGCAGATCGTCTTCCGACAGCTTCTTCTGCTGGTGCGCGACCATCTGTCCTTCGCCGCCCTTGCCGAGGCCGAAGCCCTTGACGGTCTTGGCGAGGATGACGGTGGGCTGTCCCTTGTGACTCATGGCGGCGGCGTAGGCGGCATACACCTTGCGCGGATCGTGGCCGCCGCGATTGAGCCGCCAGATCTCCTCGTCCGACATGTTGGCGACCATGGCCTTGAGCTCCGGGTACTTCCCGAAGAAGTGCTCGCGGGTGTAGGCGCCGCCTTTTGCCTTGAAGTTCTGGTACTCGCCATCGACGCATTCCTCCATGACGCGCCGCAGCAGACCCTGGTTGTCGCGCGCGAGGAGCGGATCCCAACGCGAGCCCCACAGTACCTTGATGACGTTCCAGCCGGCGCCCAGGAAAGCAGCCTCGAGCTCCTGGATGATCTTGCCGTTGCCGCGCACCGGGCCGTCGAGGCGCTGCAGGTTACAGTTGATTACGAAGATGAGATTGTCGAGGCTCTCACGCACCGGCATGGTGAGCGCGCCCATCGACTCCGGCTCGTCCATCTCACCGTCGCCGAGGAACGCCCACACCTTGCGGTCGGAAGGCTTCGCGAGTCCGCGGTGCTCCAGATAGCGAATGAAGCGTGCCTGGAAGATCGCCATCATGGGACCCAAGCCCATGGAGACCGTCGGGAACTGCCAGAAATCCGGCATCAGCCAGGGATGCGGATACGAGGAGAGGCCTTGCCCGGGACCGCCGGCCTCCTGGCGGAAGTGATGGAGCTGACTCTCACTCAGGCGCCCTTCGAGGTAGGCGCGCGCGTAAATGCCCGGCGAGGAATGTCCCTGGATGAAAACGAGATCGCCCGGATGCTCCGCGGAGGGCGCGCGCCAGAAGTGGTTGAAACCGACTTCATAGAGCGTCGCCGAGGAGGCGTAGCTCGAGAGATGGCCGCCGTATTCCGAGGAGATCCGGTTGGCCTGCACCACCATCGCCATGGCGTTCCAGCGGATATAGGCTTCGATCCGCCGCTCGAGCGCGCGGTTGCCGGGATACTGCGGCTCGCGCCCGGTGGGAATGCTGTTGACGTAGGCGGTATTCGCCTTGAACGGCAGATACGCGCCGCTGCGGCGCGTGTAATCGATCAGACGCTCGAGGAGGAAGTGCGCACGCTGCGGACCGTGGGTCTTCAGCACCGAGTCGATCGACTCGAGCCATTCCTGCGTTTCAACGGGGTCGAGATCTTCCAGCTTCGGAGGTTCGGTCATTCGATCTAATGGAGTAGGATGCGCCGGCAGCTTCCTAGCCAAGCGAAAGTCGTCTAAATAATGAGCCGCGCAATGATCCGGGTTTCACTCCCGATGGTCAAGCAAGCCCCGGAGCGGAGCGCGAGGAAGAGCCGCGGGAGCTCCAGTTTGCTGCCGCCAGCGGATGGCCCGCAGATCGGGCGCTCGCGCGGTGGCGAGGTCGATGCGCTGCTCGTGATCGTGCCCGAGGGTGCCGGCTCCGGAAGCTGCGCCCGGCTGCCGGAGAGCCGGCGCTGGCGCGATCTGCTCGCGCGCGAGCGGCCGCGCGCGGGCACGGTGCGCAGCACCTCGCTCGCCAACCGCCGCCAGACGCTTGCGGTACTCGGCTTCCTGCGAGCGGAGGCGAGCGCCTTCGAGCGGCTCGCGCTCGCTGGGAGGATGATCAAGGAGGCCGCAAGCCGCGTTCCGCAGACAATCAGGCTCGCCACCGCGGGCTTCCCTGGACAAGGGGGCGGGCCGGCGGCCGCTCAGGCATCGCTCGAGGCGCTGCTTGCTGCAACGCTCGCACACGCGTTCCCGCTGCCGAGCTACCAGACCCCAGCCCCGGAGGCGCGACACATCACGCGCATCGAGCTGCCTCGCGATACACAGCTCGACACGCGGTATGCGACGATCTGCGCCGAAGGCACCAACCTCGCCCGTTGGCTCACGGCCCTGCCGCCCAACATCCTCGATTCCCGCGGCTACCGCGCGGCGCTGACCCAACTCGCCCGCCGCCATGGGCTCGAGATGACCTGGCACGGCGAGGCGGCGCTGCGCCGCGCGGGAGCCAACGCATTCCTGGCGGTCGCCGCCGGCAACGAGAGCCCGGTCGCCGGCATCGCGCATCTGAGGTATCGCCCGGGCCGCCGCCGCGGCAGCCCGCCGGACCTCGCGCTCATCGGCAAAGGCATTCTCTTCGATACCGGCGGTGTCAACCTGAAGCCGCACCGGTCCATGCTCGACATGCACACTGACATGGGCGGCAGCGCCGTGGCGCTCGCGACGCTCATCGCGCTCGCGCAGCTGCGCGCGCCGATCGCGGCAGACGCCTGGCTCGCAATCACCGAGAACCGCATCGGCCCGCAGGCCTATCGTCCACAGGAGGTCGTGCGCGCCGCCAACGGCGTCACCATCCAGGTGATTCACACCGACGCCGAGGGCCGCATGGTGCTCGCGGATACCTTGGCGCTTGCGGCACGCACCAAGCCGCGGCTGATGCTCGATTTCGCGACGCTCACCGGCGCGTGTGTGTACTCGCTGACCGAGCGGATGAGCGGCGTCTTCACCAACCGCCCGGCGCTCTCACGCGTGCTCCTCGAGGCCGGCCGCGAGAGCGGCGAGCGAGTCTGGACCTTCCCGTTCGATTCCGATTTCGACTCCGATCTCGAGAGCAAGGTCGCCGACATCCTGCAATGCACGGCGGACGGCAAGGGCGATCACATCCTCGCGGCGCGATTCCTGAGCCGCTTCGTTCCCGAGGACATTCCCTGGGCGCACATCGACTTGTCGTCGGCGACGCGCACCGGCGGACTGGGTCATGTCAACACGGAGGTCACCGGCTTCGGCGTTCGCTACGCGCTCGAGCTGATCCTGCGCCAGCGAATCCTCGATGGGCTGGAGGGCGGCAAGTGAGCACGATCACGCTGCGCCGGCCGGATGACCTGCACCTGCATCTGCGGGACGGTGAGGCGATGCGCTCGGTGTTGCCGTTCACGGCTGCTCGCTTCGCGCGCGCGCTCATCATGCCGAATCTAAAGCCTGCGGTGATCACGACGGAGCAGGCGCAGGCGTATCGGCAGCGGATCCTGGATGCCCTCCCCGGCGGACTGACATTCGAGCCGCTGATGACTCTCTACCTCACGGATCGAACCGACGCGACGGAGGTCGACCGCGCCAAGGCGAGCGGCTGTATCGTGGGGTTCAAGCTCTACCCGGCAGGGGCAACCACCCATTCGGATGCCGGCGTGACCGACATCCATAGGATAGAGCGCGTGCTCGCCCGGATGGAGGAGCTCGACGTGGTCCTCGAGGTACATGGAGAAGTCACCGACCCCGAGGTCGACGTATTCGAGCGGGAAGCGCGCTTCATCGACACCGTGCTCGCACCTCTCGCGGCGCGATTTGCGCGCCTGCGCATCGTCTTCGAGCACATCACGACACGTACGGCCGTGCAATTCGTGCTGGGTTCACGCAGCGGCGTTGCAGCGACCGTTACGCCGCAACATTTGCTCATGAACCGCAACGCGCTCTTCACGGGCGGCATCCGGCCGCATCACTACTGTCTGCCCGTGCTGAAATCGCAGGCCGATCGCGAGGCGCTGCTCGGAGCCGTGGCGAGCGGGGATCGACGCTTCTTCCTCGGTACCGACAGCGCGCCACACGCACGCGGGGCCAAGGAAGCCGCCTGTGGTTGCGCCGGCATCTTCTCCGCGCATGGCGCAATCGAGCTGTATGCAGAAGCGTTCGAGGCCGCCGGCGCGCTCGAGCGTCTGGAGGGCTTCGCCTCAGAGCACGGCGCTGATTTCTACCGCCTGCCCCGCAACACCGGCCGCATCACGCTCAGCAAAGCGCCCTGGGCGGTGCCGCGTTCCTACCCGTTCGGTCCCGACGAGCTGGTGCCGCTTCGTGCCGGCGAGCACATCGGCTGGCGCCTCGCTGAGGGGCAATGATGGAAGGACCGCTTCGTAACACGGTGAGTGAGCCTCCCGGCACGGGCACCGAGGTGAGGCCGGCGCCGGCCCTTGCACCGGCTGCCGGCGCGGCGCTCATGTCGCGGCGGTTCCGCGGCTTCCTCCCCGTGGTGGTGGACATCGAGAGCGGCGGCTTCAACGCAGACACCGATGCTCTGCTCGAGATCGCGGCGGTTCTCATCGACATGGGCGGCGATGGCGTGTTGAATCGCGGCGCAACGCACAGCTTCCACGTCAGGCCCTTCGAAGGTGCCAGGCTGGATCCCGCTTCGCTCTCGATAACCGGCATCGACCCGTTTCATCCGCTGCGCCCGGCACTGCCGGAGCGGGATGCCCTGCAGCGCATATTCCGTGAGATTCGCCACGCGGTACGCGCTTACGATTGCCGGCGCGCCATTCTCGTCGGGCACAACGCAGCTTTCGACATCAGCTTTCTCAATGCGGCGGTGAAGCGGACGGACGTGAAACGCAACCCGTTCCATCCATTCTCCTGCTTCGATACCGCCACGCTCGCCGGCGCGGCACTCGGACAGACCGTGCTGGCGAAAGCGGTCACCGTTGCCGGACTGCCGTGGGATTCGAGCTCCGCGCACTCAGCCGTGTATGACGCAGAGCGCACCGCGGACCTCTTCTGCCTCATCTGCAATCGCTTCCGGGAGAGCTTCCTCGACGCCGAGGCGCGGGCACGCGCGCTCGGCTGGCTCAGCGAGCCTACGGCCGAGGCCGAGAGTGACGCGCCGCCTACTTGACCGCGCCCACTCCCGAAAGCAGCTTCTTCAGCTCGCCGCTCTGATACATCTGAAGCGCGATGTCACAGCCGCCGACCAGCTCGCCGTTGATGTAGAGCTGCGGGTAGGTCGGCCAGTTGGAATAGCGCTTGAGCGCCTCGCGCAGCTCCGGCTCCTCGAAAATGTTGACGTGCTTGAACTCCGCGCCGACGGCGCGCAGCGCCGCCACGGTCTGTGCGGAGAAGCCGCACTGCGGGAAATCCGGCGTGCCCTTCATGAAGAGCACCACCGGGCTCGAGCCGAGCTCGGCCTTGATTCTCTCGACCACATCCATCTGACAACCTCATTACGGCCTTCGGCCGGACTGCCACGGGGTCCAAGCGAGCGACCCCGAACATATGGCGGCGCCAACGGCGCCGGTCACGCAACTCCACCACCCTGCGCAAGCTCGCGTCGCTTCTTGAGCTCGCCGACCACGCGCCACTGCTCGGCGGCGCTCATCGTCGTCCAGCGGCCGATCTCATCGGCGGTTCGCAGGCACCCGATGCAGTACCCCCGCTCGTCGAGCGAGCAGATCCTGTTGCAGGGGGAACGAGGGCGGTCCCACTCCGGGCGCGCTGGTACTTCGGACATCCGGGTTCATTATGAGGCCGGCCCGGCAATGTTCAAACCCCGCTCCCATGCTAGCCTTCGAGGCATGAGCACGAGCGAGCCAGACCCGGCGCCAGGCCTCATCCCCCCCGCCGACCTGCCGGACCAGGTGGAGGCCGCCCTGCGGGAGGACATCGGCAGCGGCGATGTGACGGCGGAGCTGGTCCCGGAGAGGCAGCGGGTACGCGGCCGGGTCGTGACCCGCGACAATGCCGTGCTCTGCGGCCGTCCGTGGGCCGAGCAGACGTTTCGCCGGCTGGACCCGGACGTGCGCCTCACCTGGAACTTCTCAGATGGCGATCAGGTCCGTGCCGGGGCCGTGCTCTTCGAAATCGAGGGACGCGCGCGACCGATCCTCACCGGGGAACGGACGGCGCTCAACTTCCTGCAGCTCCTCTCCGCCACGGCCACCCAGGCCAGCCGCTTCGCTGCCGCGGTCGCCGGAACGGGGTGCACCGTTATCGACACCCGCAAGACCATTCCCGGCCTGCGCAGCGCGCAGAAATACGCCGTTCGTTGCGGCGGCGGGCGCAACCACCGGATGGGTCTTTACGACATGGTGCTCATCAAGGAGAACCACATTGCCGCGGCAGGATCCATCAGCTCCGCGATCGGCGCCGCGCGCCGTGTGGCCAACGGCGTCAAGGTGGAGGTCGAAGTCGAGTCGCTGGCGGAGCTGGAAGAGGCGCTGCGCGCAGGACCTGACATCGTGCTGCTCGATGACTTCAGTCTCGAGGACCTCGCCGCCGCCGTAGCCCTCAACCGCTCGCTCGGCCGGCGGGTCGCGCTCGAGGCCTCAGGCAGCGTGAGCCTCGAGACCGTACGCGCGATAGCCGCAACCGGCATCGATTTCGTCTCATCCGGCAGCCTCACGAAGAACGTACGCGCCGTCGACCTGTCGATGCGCCTGGATTTCTGACCCGCAAGCGGGCCCGGACTGCCGGCATCACACCGGCGCGGGTGCGCCCAGCTTGCCCTCGAGATGCCGGGCGAGCTCGGCGATCGTGGGGAAGTCAAAGAGCTCGGTCAGGTCGATCTGCCCCGGATACTGGCGGTCGATCTGCTCGTGAATCTCGATGAGCTTGAGCGAGCTCGCTCCAAGCTCGAAGAGATTGTCGTTGACGTCCACGCGCTTGCCGCCGAGCGCCGTATCGCAGATGGTCCGCAGCTTCTCCTCGATCTCGTTGCGAGAGGCAGTCTCGGGACCACGCTGTGCCTCCTGCAGTGCCGCCAGCTCCTTCAGCTCCGCGTCGAACTCACCATCGGCATAGCTCTGCTCGAGCAGGTGACGCTGGATCTTGCCGCTCGTCGTCTTCGGGATGCGCTTGACCGGCACCACTGCCGCGACCTCGAGCCCCGTCTGTTCGTTGATGAGCCGCGCGGCGCGGGTGGCAAGCGGCAGGAAATCCTCCATCGAGCCGCGATGCAAAATGAAGAGCATCAGCTGCTCGACCTCCTCGCCGGGCGGCCGCACGCCCGCGGCCACCACTTTGCCCAACTCGAGCCCCTCGATTCGCTGCGCAATCCCCTCGAGATCGTGCGGGTAGTAGTTCTGCCCGTTGACGAAGATGATCTCTTTCGCCCGTCCGGAGACGTAGAGATCGCCCTGATGGATGAGCGCCAGATCGCCGGTGCGCAGCCAGCCGTCAGCGGTGAAGGTCGCGGCGTTCACCTCCGGGCTCTCGAAATACCCCCGGGTAACGTTGTCACCGCGCATGTGGAGGTTTCCGATCTGCCCTTCGGGCAGCGGCCTGTCCTCGTCGTCGGCGATCCGCACACTGCAATAGGGGATCGCGCGGCCCTCGGATATGAGCTGCACTGCATCGCGCGAGCTCTTGTCGATGAGCTCCACCGGGCTTCCCACCCCGAGGCGATGGCGGTTGAGCGCGATGGTGCGCATCGGTGCCCCGGGAGGCGGAAAGCTCACGGCAAGAGAGGCTTCCGCCAGTCCGTACACCGGGTACATCGCATTGCGAGCCAACCGGGCAGGCTCGAGTCGCGTGAGGAATTCCTCGCAGAGCTCGACCGAGATCGGCTCCGCGCCGTTGAAGATGAGCTTGACGCTCGAGAGGTCGAGCCCCTCGATCGGCCGATCGCCGAGCACCTTGAGGTAGTGCTTATAGCCGAAGTTGGGTGAGCAAAGGATGCTCGCGCGGATGCGGCTCGCCAAGGTCAGCCAGAGGAGCGGCCGGCGGATGAAGAGCTCCGTCGGCATGAGGTGCGCATGTATCCGGCCGTAGAACATGATGAGGTGAAAGCCGATCAGCCCCATGTCGTGAGTGAGTGGCATCCAGGAGAGACTGACGTCCTCCTGCGAGAAGTGCGCAGCTTCGATGACGCCACGACAGTTGGCAACGATGTTGCCGTGCGTCAGCACCACGCCCTTTGGCTCGCTCGTCGAGCCTGAGGAGAATTGGATGAAGGCGACGTCATCCGGCCGTGCCTGATGCATCTGCCCGGCGCGCGAGATGTCATCGAGATCGTCGACCAGGAAGGCGCGCGAGCGCAGGCCCGCGAACGCCTCCGACTCACCGGCTGCACTCGCAAAGGCGCCGATTCGGTCGAGCGACCTGCGCTCGGTATAGATGAAGGGCTTCCCGAGCTTGCGGGCGATGCGCAGGAGCTTGTGCCGATGCTCGTCACTGATACCGAGCGCGACGGGCACCGGCACGATGCCACCGAGCAGCGCCGCCCAGAACGCGTCGATGAACTGCTCGTTGCTGCCGAGGAAGAGGATCAGCTTGTCGCCGCGGCGGGCTCCGATGCGCTGCAGATGATGAAGAATGCCGAGTGCGCGGGCGTGCAGCTCCTCGAAGCTGACATCATGGGCATCGTGCTCGCCCTCGAGGTAAGTGACCTTCCCGGAATGGTTGCGGTTGGCCTCGATGAGCTCGGTCAGAGTCGTGGGGTTCGACATCAGCGGCGTTCCAGCCTCATGTGCAGGGGATAGCGGGTCCGAAGGTTGATCTGCGCCTCGAGCTCGATGGGCTTGTCGGGCACGTGGACGAGCCGGAAATGCCGTGCGATGCGGTGCAGGTGCATCAGCATTTCGTAGAGCGCGAAGGTTTCCCCGATGCAGTGGCGCGGCCCGGCCGCAAACGGCATGTAGGCAAAGCGAGGGCGCTCGGCATCGTGATCGGGCGCGAAGCGCTCCGGGAAAAAGGTGTCGGGGTCTTTCCAGTACCTCGGGTGCCGATGCAGCAGATAGAGCGGCAACAGTACGTTGGCGCCGGCCGGGATCTGGTATCCGGAAAGCACATCCGGCTGCACCGTGCGCCGCGACAGGAGCCACCCGGGCGGATAGAGACGCAACGCCTCATTGACCACCTGCTGGGTGTAGGCGAGCTGCTCCATCTGCGGCAGGCCCGGTGACGGGTCGTCCGGAACCGCATCGAGCTCCGCATGCAGCCGCGCCTCGGCCTCGGGATGTTGTGACAGCAGATACCAGGTCCAATTGAGACCGCTGGCGGTGGTCTCATGACCGGCCACCACGAGTGTCAAGACCTCATCGATGAGCTGCCGCTCGGCCATCGGCTGGCCAGTGTCCTTGTCGCGCGCGCCCATGAGCATCGCAACGTAATCGAAGTGCTCTTCGTTCTCCCGGCGGCGGCGCTCCAGGAGCGCGGCCACGAGCTTGGTGAGCGAGCGGAACTTGAAGGCAAACTGCAGATTCCGCCCCTGCTCCTTCGTGACCACATCGAAGGGATTGCCGCCGAGCTCGGCCGACATGCGCTCCAGGTCGCGCCCGAAGATGGCCCGCAGCACGATCTCGAGAGTGAGCGAGCTCATCTCGTCGGTGAGGTTGACCAGCTCCCCCCGGCGGGCGAGCTCCTCCCAGCGGGTGAGGAGCTGCGAGTTCGCCGTGCCGATGACCTCGGCGAACTGGGTGATGACGCGCCGATGGAAGAAGGGCTGCATCATGTAGCGCTGGCGCGTCCAGAGCTCCCCTTCGCTCGTCATCAGGCCCTTGCCGAGGAGGATCCCCACCCGGTCGAGGCCGATCCCCTTCGTATAATTGCGATGATTCGAGACCAGTACCCGCTTGACGTCGTCGGGATGATGGATGACGTACGTATGGGACTGCCGCGCCGGCACGTAGACGCGGTAGGTATCGCCGTGCAGCGCGAAGAGCTCGATCATCCGCTCCAGCGAGTCGTCCGTGGAGCCGATATCGAATTGCGGCGCCGCCTCGGGCGGCTGGGCCTGCGTCGTTGCGGGTGTGCTCATGAGAGCCGGCGATTATAGTAAATTGGCCGATTCGATATGGGAGCGGTTCCAGAGTGACATCCGAGCCGGACGGCGGCCTGCGAAATACCTTTTATCGCAAGGTCACGCGCTCCGGCCGCAGCATGACCCCGGCGCGGCGGCTCCTCTACCGCCTGGCTGTGCCTCTCGGCATCGGGATCATCCGCCTCTGGTGGGCGCTCTGCCGCATCGTCGAGGTCAAGGGCGCGGAGCATCTCGAGCAGGCGCTCGCGCAGGCGCCCTCGCTCGTGCCCTGTTACTGGCATCAGCACCAGCTCTACTGCGCGAAGTTCCTGCTCGAGCAGCGCACGCGCATGAAGGTCGGCTGGCTCATCAGTCCATCGGTCGATGGAGAGCTCGGCGCCATGATGGTCCGCCGGATCGGTGCGCACGTCATCCGGGGGTCGTCCACGCACACCGGCGCACGTGCTCTGCGCGATTACTATCAGGCGCTGGTGAAGGAGGACATCTCACCGGTCATCACCCCCGATGGTCCGAGGGGGCCGCGGTTCAAGTTCAAGCCCGGCGCGATACTCCTTGCGCAGATGTCCGGCCGCCCGATCCTGCCGATGGCCTATGCCGCCTCGCGTGCCTGGCGCATAAAGTGGGACCGGTTCGTGATACCGGTACCCTTCTCGCGGATTACCATTGCCATTGGACCGCCCCGCTACGTGCCCCGCGCGATGGACGCCGCGACTCTCGCAAGGCTTCAGGGAGAGATGGAGGAGGAGCTGGGGCGGCTCTATAGATTGGCTCAAAGTCGCCTGCGGCGCTTTGAGCGGCCAGCCGAGCCACTCGAATGACCTCGCGGTCCGAGGGCGGCCTCGGCCCGCTCACGCACTTGCTCTCGACGGTGGCCGAAGTCGATTGGTTCACATCTCGAGATTTCAGCTACAGATTCTGTAAAGTCGCGAAACCCTGAGCGAACAGCGCGTTAGCTTGTGTTCCTGAGTGAGTGTGCGAGAATCGTCCGTAACTCGTTAGAAGATAGCAGCCGGAAACGGTCCACAGGTTGTGCTGCAGGAACCTGCAGCGCGGCAACCCTGGGGTAGGCTGCGGCGAACGGTCGGGGAGAGGTCACCCGTCAAAATGTCGAGTCTGCCGCCGGAAAAACCCGCGGATTTCACTGCTTCCGACATCCTTTCGGCAGACGCCTGGAGCGGCAAGACGCCGCGTCCCGCCATTGGCATCGACGTCGCCTGCACCAAGATCGCGGTCGATTTCCAGAACATGCGCAAGGAAGGCGTCGCCGACTGCCTGCGCCGCAACCTCGAGCTGCTGCGGGAAGCGAGCGGCACTGATTGTGCCTTCCTGCTCGTTCTGCGGCCGGATGAGCCGGTCATCGAGGAAGTGACGCTCGCGCGCGGCGCATTTGCTCAGTGCCGTCCGGAAGGCCTGCAGGGCACGAGCCTCGAGTCCCTTCCGTGGCTCAAGGGCCGCACGGATCATCTTCGTCTCTCGGAGCTGCGCGACACGGCCGCGCCGCGTCGCGACCAGGCCGCAGAGGCGCAGCGCTTCGCGGACGTGCACATTGGATCTGTGCTGCTGGTTGCCTTGCGCGTGCAGGGCAAACCCGCTGGCTATCTCGGCCTCGCGCACACCCTGCCCCGTGGTGCGTGGGACGTGAATCTGCAGCTTCTGATGAAGCTCATCGGCACCAGTCTCGCCACCGGCCTCGAGCGGGTTCGCATCGAGGCTCGCCTCGCCAAGCTCGAGGAGCGCACCAACCTCTCGCAGGCCTCCGCCAACGACGGCCTCTGGGACTTCGACGTCGAGAGCAACGAGGTCTACTTCTCCCCGCGCTGGAAAGCCATGCTGGGCTACGGCGACGAGGACATGCGCGGCTCGCCCGACTGGAGCAGCCTGGTGCATCCGGACGATCTCGCCCGGGTGCAGACGGCCATCCGTGAGCACGTGGACGGCAAGACTCCGGTCTTCGAGAGCACCCATCGCATGCGCCATCGCAATGGCGAGTGGCGCTGGGTCATCAGCCGCGCGACCGCCCGCGTGGACAAGCACGGACGCCTGCTGCGCCTGGTGGGCGTGGAGCTCGACATCACCGAGCGCAAGATCTACGAGGAGGCGCTGTTTCGAGAGAAGGAAAGCGCGCAGA
>DASRDO010000013.1:0-34270 GCA_035652555.1 Steroidobacteraceae bacterium
GCGGGTCTCAGGCCGCTTCAGCGGGTGAGAGGCTTGTAGCGGATGCGGTGCGGTTGCGCGGCTTCCTCGCCCTTGCGGCGCTTGAAGTCCTCGACGTACTCCTGGTAGTTGCCCTCGAACCAGACGACCTGCGAATCGCCCTCGAAGGCGAGGATATGGGTCGCGATGCGATCGAGGAACCAGCGGTCGTGCGAGATCACGACTGCGCAGCCCGGAAAGCCGAGGAGCGCCTCCTCGAGCGCGCGCAGCGTCTCGATGTCGAGGTCGTTCGTCGGCTCATCGAGCAGCAGCACGTTGCCGCCGGATTTCAACACCTTGGCGAGATGCACGCGGTTGCGCTCCCCGCCCGAGAGCTCGCCGATCGTCTGCTGTTGCTGCGAGCCCTTGAAGTTGAATCGCCCCACATAGCTGCGCGAGGGCGTCTCGTAGTTGCCGACCTTGAGAATGTCGAGGCCGCCGGAAATCTCCTCCCACACGGTCTTCTTGTCATCGAGCGCGTGGCGGGACTGGTCCACGTAGGCCAGCTTCACCGTTGGCCCGGTGCGGATCTCGCCACCGTCCGGGGTCTCACCGCCAGTCAGCATCCGAAACAAAGTCGTCTTGCCCGCACCGTTGGGTCCGATGATGCCCACGATGCCGCCGCGCGGCAGAGAGAAGGACAGGCCATCGATGAGGAGTCGCTCGCCATAGCCCTTGCGCAGTCCCTTCACCTCGATCACGAGCTCGCCCAGCCGCTCCCCGGGCGGGATGTAGATCTCGTTGGTCTCGTTGCGCTCCTGGAACTCGCGGGAGGCGAGCTCCTCATAGCGCTGCAGACGGGCCTTGCTCTTTGCCTGGCGGGCCTTCGGGTTCTGCCGGACCCACTCGAGCTCGTGCTCGAGCGCCTTGCGCAGGGCCTCGCGCTCGCGCTCCTCGAGCTTGAGGCGCTGCTCCTTCTGCTCGAGCCAGGAGGAATAGTTGCCGTGCCACGGGATGCCGTGACCGCGGTCGAGCTCGAGAATCCACTCCGCGACGTTGTCGAGGAAATAGCGATCGTGCGTCACCGCCACCACGGTGCTCGGATACTCTTCGAGGTAGCGCTCGAGCCAGGCGATCGATTCCGCATCGAGATGGTTGGTGGGCTCATCGAGCAGCAGCATGTCGGGCGCGGAAAGCAGCAGCCGGCAGAGCGCCACGCGCCGCTTCTCACCGCCCGAGAGCGGCGCGATTTTCGCCTCCCAGGGCGGCAGGCGCAGCGCATCCGCTGCAATTTCGAGCTTGCGCTCGAGCTCCCAGCCGCTGACGGCATCGATGGCATCCTGCAGCTTCGCCTGCCTCTCGAGGAGGGCATTCATTTCCGCCTCCTCGAGCGGCTCGGCGAAGCGGTCGCTGATGCGGTTGAACTCCTCGATCAGCCGCAGGGTCTCGCTGACGCCTTCCTCCACGATGCTGCGCACGTCACTTGCCGGATCGAGCTGCGGCTCCTGCGGCAGATAGCCGACACGGATGCCACTCTGCGGGCGCGCCTCGCCGTCGATCTCCTTGTCCAGGCCGGCCATGATCTTGAGCAGCGTCGATTTGCCCGAGCCGTTGAGGCCGAGCACGCCGATTTTGGCGCCGGGGAAGAAAGAGAGACTGATATCGCGCAGAATGATGCGCTTCGGGGGAACGACCTTGCCAACCCCCTGCATGGTAAAGATGTACTGAGCCATTTCCTGTCGAGCTTCAATGAGGCCGCGGCCGAGTATTATCATCGACTTGGGCTCTCTTGGGCAGGTGGGTTCGCGAGGGTTGTTCCATGAGCGAGAACGTCGTGGTGATTGCCGGCGAGCGCATCGCGCGCTACGGCTTTGGCGACGGCCATCCTTTCGGGCCCGACCGCCAGGCGGCGTTCCTGCGCGAGTTCGCCGCGCGCGCGCTCGACCGCAAGGTGCGCGTGCTCGAGCCCCGCGATGCCTCCGAGCCGGAGCTGCTGGCGTTTCATACCGGGAGCTATCTCGAGTTCGTGCGGGAGCGCTCGGCGAGCGGCCAGGGCTACCTCGATGCGGGCGATACGCCCGCCTTCCGAGGTGTCTACGAGGCCGCTTCCTGCGTCGTGGGTGCGACTCTGACGGCCGTCGAGCACATCATGGCAGGGGACTCGCGCCGCGCATTCGTGCCCATTGCGGGACTGCACCATGCCGCTCGCGACCACGCCGCCGGCTTTTGCGTATTCAACGACTGCGGAGTTGCGATCGAGCTGCTGCGCAGCCGGTTCGGGCTCGGGCGGGTCGCCTACATCGACATCGATGCGCATCACGGCGACGGCGTCTTCTACGCTTTCGAAAGCGACGCTGCGGTGATCTTCGCCGATCTGCACGAGGATGGCCGCTACCTCTATCCGGGAACGGGCGCATCCGAGGAGACGGGCCGGGGGGCGGCCCAGGGCACGAAGCTCAATCTGCCTTTGCCGCCGGGCGCCGATGACGCGGTGTTCTCGGACCTCTGGCCACAGGTCATCGCGCACCTGGAGCGCTTCGAGCCGGAATTTCTCATCCTGCAATGCGGTGCGGACAGCATCGAGGGAGATCCCCTGACGCATCTGCGCCTGACGCCGCGCGCCCACGCTCGTGCGGCGAGCGAGCTCGTAACCCTCGCCGAGCGGCTCGGCCACGGTCGCGTGCTGGCGCTCGGAGGCGGAGGCTACTCTCGCGCCAATCTCGCCAGCGCCTGGAATTCCGTGGTGGAGAGCCTGGCAGCCTAGCGGAGTTTCCCTATCCCCGGGGACGGTTCCGGTACAATCCCGGGCTCCCTCTCCGCCGCCGCCGACAGGACCCCGAATGTTCTCCAAGAGCCTGGATATCCGCAGCTTCGACCCCGAGCTCACCCGTGCGCTCGATGGTGAGCGACGCCGCCAGGAAGACCACATCGAGCTCATCGCGTCCGAGAACTACGCGAGCCCGAGGGTGCTCGAGGCACAAGGGTCCGTGCTCACGAACAAGTACGCGGAAGGCTACCCGGGCAGGCGCTACTACGGCGGCTGCGAGTACGTCGACATCGCCGAGCAGCTCGCCATCGAGCGCGCCAAGAAGCTCTTCGGCGCGGCGTATGCCAACGTACAGCCGCATTCGGGCTCGCAGGCGAATGCCGCAGCCTACTTCGCCCTGGTGCAGCCGGGCGATCCCATTCTGGGCATGAGCCTGGATCACGGCGGACACCTCACCCACGGAGCGAAAGTCAACTTCTCGGGGAAGTTCTTCCGCGCCGCGCAGTACGGGATCCGCCCTGATACGGGCGAGATCGATTACGAGCAGGTGCAGCGCCTCGCCGAGGAGCATCGCCCGAAGATGATCATTGCCGGGTTCTCGGCGTACTCGCGGGTGATCGACTGGGCGCGCTTCGCCGAGATCGCCAAGGGCGTCGGGGCTTACTTCGTGGTCGACATGGCACACGTTGCCGGCCTCGTGGCCGCGGGCATCTATCCCAACCCGGTGCCACACGCCGATGTCGTCACGACGACGACCCACAAGACACTGCGCGGCCCGCGCGGCGGCCTCATTCTGGCGCGGCCGAACGAGGAGATCGCAAAGAAGCTCAATTCACTCGTGTTTCCCGGGACGCAGGGAGGCCCGCTCATGCACGTCATCGCCGCGAAAGCGGTGGCGCTGCTCGAGGCGCTGCAGCCGGAGTTCACCGCCTACCAGCGCCAGGTGTTGGCAAATGCCCGCGCCATGGCCGCGAGGCTCGTCCGCCGAGACTATCAGATCGTCTCGGGTGGCACCGACAACCACCTCTTCCTGCTGAGCCTCATTGGCCGCACGATCACCGGTAAGGAGGCCGACGCCGCCCTGGGCAAGGCCAACATCACCGTCAACAAGAACGCCGTTCCGAACGATCCGCGGCCGCCCATGATTGCCAGTGGCCTGAGGATCGGCAGTCCCGCAGCGACCACGCGCGGCTTCAAGGAGCGCGAGGTCGAGCAGGTGGCGGACCTGATCGCCGATGTGTTGGATGCGAACGGTGCGGATGCCGTCTTGGAGCGCGTGCGCGGTGAGGCGCTCGAGCTCTGCCGCCGCTTCCCCGTGTACGGCGAGTAGCAGCGGGCACTCCGGGCAGCGCCGCGGGGACCGAGCAAATCCGTGTACTGCCCCTTCTGCGGCCACATCGAGACCAAGGTAACCGACTCCCGGCTCGCCGGTGAGGGTCGGCAGATCCGCCGGCGCCGCGAGTGTCTCGCCTGCGGCGAGCGCTTCACCACCTTCGAGACCGCGGAGCTCGTCATGCCGACGGTCGTCAAGGGCGACCGCACCCGCGAGTCTTTCGATGAGCGCAAGCTCCGCTACGGCATGGAGAAGGCGCTCGAGAAACGACCGGTGCCGCGTCCTCAGGTCGATGAGGCGCTGAGCCGGATCGCGCACAAGGTGCGCGGCCTCGGCGATCGGGAAGTCCCCTCGCGGGTCATCGGCGAGCTCGTCATGGAGGAGCTGCGGCAGCTCGATGAGGTCGCCTTCGTGCGCTTCGCATCGGTGTACCGGCACTTCGAGGATGTCGAGGCGTTTCACGAGGAGATCCGCAAGCTGCGTGATCAGCGCGACAGCATGCAGCCTGTCCGGGAGCCCAAGCGCTCCGGGAAACGCCAGCCGCCTCCGGACCGCGATCAGCTGTCGCTGTTGCCGGCCGAGCCGCAGCAGTCGGAAGAGGGCGGCTCGGCAGAGGATCGCAAGTGAGACGCTCGATCCATGTTCAGCGATTTTGACTACCGGGCGATGGCTCGCGCAGTGGCGCTGGCAGCGCGAGGTCTGGAAACGACGGACCCAAATCCGCGGGTGGGGTGTGTCATCGCACGGGGCGAAGAAATCGTCGGCGAAGGCTGGCATGAGCGGGCGGGCGAGCCGCACGCGGAAGTCAACGCCTTACGCGCCGCCGGGCCCAACGCAGCCGGAGCAACCGCATACGTCACCCTGGAGCCGTGTAGCCATCATGGCCGCACGCCACCCTGCGCAGACGCGCTGATCGCAGCGCGCCTGGCGCGCGTCATCTTCGCGGTGGAGGATCCCAACCCGCGCGTTAGCGGGCGGGGCGCCGAGGCGCTCCGGCAGGCCGGCATCGCCGTCGAATCCGGGCTGCTGCAAGCGGAGGCGGCCGAGCTCAATCCGGGATTCCTGAAGCGCATGCGCCGCGGCCGTCCCTGGGTGCGGCTGAAGCTCGCCATGAGTCTCGACGGCCGGACGGCGCTGGCCAACGGTGTGAGCCAGTGGATCACCGGGCCCGCTGCCCGCGAGGACGTGCAGCGCTGGCGTGCCCGAAGCTCGGCAATCATGACGGGGATCGGCACCGTGCTCGCGGATGATCCACGGCTCAACGTGCGATTAGCCGATCCATCGCCGGGCCGGCCGAGACGGCAGCCGTTGCGGGTTGTGCTCGATTGCAGCCTGCGCACACCGCTCGATGCGAAGCTGCTCACGGGCGACGGGAGTGTCCTCATCATCACCGCAGCGCGCCAGGATCAGAGTGCCGTCGATCACGAGAAGCGGCGCGCCGGACTCCTCGAGCGGGGAGCTGCCATCGAAGAGGTTTCCGTGTCGAGTGAGGCCGCAAGGCCGGCCCGATTGCGCCTGCCCGAGGTGCTGGACGCTCTCGGCCGGCGCGAGGTCAACGAGCTGTGGGTCGAGTCAGGACCCCGTCTGGCCGGAGATCTGCTGCGCCAGAAGCTCATCGACGAGCTGCTCGTGTACGTGGCCCCCAAGCTGCTCGGGCCGCAGGCCCGGCCGCTGGCCGAGATCGAGGAGGTGTGCGACCTCAGCGCCGCGCCGGACTTCGTCATCCTCGATACCTGCAAGGTTGGTGATGACGTGCGCCTGCGGCTGCGTCCGCAGCATGAGCAGCGTTAGCGGACTGCGGTAACCAACGGAGGATTGCAGCGAAATGTTCACGGGTATCGTTCAAGACGTTGGCCGGGTCGTGAGCCAGGAGGCGCGCGGCGGTGACGTCCGCATGGTGATCGCGTTCGATCGCCTCGACCCGTCGGGAATCCATATCGGCGACAGCATCTGCGTCCAGGGCTGTTGTCTCACGGCGGTCGAGCTGCGGGAGCGCTCGTTTGCCGCCGATGTTTCGCGTGAGACGCTCTCGCTGACGACGTTGGGTGACCTGACAGCCGGCTCGCTGGTGAACCTGGAGCCTTCACTGAGGGCCGGCGACCCGCTCGGCGGACATCTGGTCTCAGGTCACGTGGATGGCATCGGCCACGTCACTACGATCGGCGGCGACGCGCGCTCGACGCGGATCGAGATTGCAGTCCCGCCGCCCCTCGCGCGCTACCTCGCTCGCAAAGGGTCGGTCGCGATCGACGGCGTCAGCCTGACGATCAACGAAGTCGAGGACGCCACGTTCGGCATCAACCTCATTCCCCACACCCAGGCCGTCACGACTCTCGGCGCGCTGCGAACCGGAACCCGCGTGAACCTGGAGGTCGATCAGGTCGCCCGCTACCTCGAGCGGCTTCTGTCAGAGGGCACGCGGCGATCTTAGTGCGGATTGGAGGACGAGCAGTCCGAGCCCCACCGCCCTGAAGGGGTCCGCCTCAGGAGGGGCGGAGGGCTGTGGAAATGACCAGCTCAATCGAGATGCGCTCCCGGCGCGTCAGTCCCCGGAGGCTGGCGCCGGTGCCTGAAAAAGGCGTCAGGGTGCTTTCAGTGTGCATTAAGTTTGCCGGCGTAGCTTGCCTCCCAATTGGGGAATCTCACTAGAATTCACCGGAGGGGGAGCATGAAGGTTCATCCGCGCCGGCTTGCCGGCACCGAGGCGGTTCTGCTGTCCGGACTCGGTCTCATTTGCGCTACGCACGCGAATGCGCAGGGCGCCGATCAGGCAGCGAGCGAGCCGCCGCCGCAGATCAAAGAGGTGGTCATCACCGGCACGCTCATTCCTACCAGTCCCGACGCGGCGGCAGTGCCCGTCACCACACTGGATGCGAGTCAGCTCCAGCAGACGGGAGTGAGCACCGACACGCTCGCAATGCTCCGCAAGGCCATTCCGGCTTTTGCCGGCCGCAGCAACGCGGGCAACAGCAACGCTCAGAACCAGAATCAGTTCACCGCCGGCGGCTCGCAGATCCAGCTCCGTAACCTGCCGACGCTGGTGCTGGTCAATGGCGAGCGGGTCGCCATCGATGCCGTGGGGGGCCTCAACGGCAAGAACTTCGTCGATGTCGGTCAGGTTCCGGCAGCCGCCCTGCAGCAGGTCGATGTGTTGACCGATGGCGCCTCCTCGCTCTACGGCTCGGATGCCATCGGCGGCGTGGTCAACTTCATCCTGAAGCACGACTACCATGGCCTGTCATTCGGCGGCCACTATGGGGAAGCATCCGGTGACTACCGCGAACGCTCGGCTTTCGTCACTGGCGGCGCCGATGTCGGTCCGGTGAACATCACCGCGACGGCCAGCTACTCGTATTCGTCCCCGCTTTGGCAGGACACCCGCTCGTTCGCGAGCCCCTATTACGGCGCGACCCCTGCAACGGCCCTCCCCGGTGTGGTCGGAGCGGGAAGCTACATTCTGGCGCCCGGACTGGTTGCGCCAAACGTGCCGACGGGCACGGCAGCCACCGCCGCGAGCTACGCGCAGCTCGCCTCAGCGGGCGTTTATGCTGCGAGCAGCAGCTCGGCGATCGCCAATGGCTTCGATATCTCGCGTTACCAGATGCTGCTGCAGAAGCAGCAAGTAGCGTCCTTTGTCGCCAACGTCACGTCCAGGAGCTTCTTCGACGACAGCGTCAAGGCCTTCGGCGACGTGATGGTGTCGCAGAACAAGGCGAATTCCACGGCATGGCACACTGCGGGTCAACCGTTCGCGGCCGCCTCGGGTCTGAGCGTCCCTGCCGACTCGCCTTATGATCCGTTGACGACGGCTGCTACGGGTGTCACCTTCGCCGATGCTGACCGGCCGAAGGGGGTGAGCGATATCACCGATGCGTACCGGGTGACCGCGGGTCTCAAGGGCAAGCTGTGGGCCGGCTGGGGCTGGCAGAGCAGCGTCAATTACAGCGAGAGCAAGCTGACCGAGGCCGACGACAACCTGCTGTTCAAGCCGAATATTCCGCTCGCCATCGCCGGTGGCTACGACGTCAACGGCAATCTCGTCGCCGGTGGCGCCTACAGCAAGGTCTACGGCGGCTACTCGATAAGCAATCCGCTCGTGCTGCAGCCTGCGCTCAATCCGTTTGCCGTGGGTGGCTTCACTGCGGGGCAGCTCGCCAACATCTACGGGACGGAAGTGCTGCATGGCGACAGCAAGCTCTATTCGTGGGACGCGCACGCCGTGGGGGCGCTCCTGCGGCTGCCCGCGGGGCAACTGCAGCTTGCGGCCGGCCTCAATTGGAGGCGCGAGCAGCTCTCGGGACACGCGGACCCCAACGGGCGCAATACCGATCCGGCGACCGGCCTGCAGACCGGGAATGCGGAGAACTGGCTGGGAGGAGTCTTCGTCGATCCCTTCACCCGCGGCCGTCAGGATGATGCGGTGTATGCAGAGACGCGGATCCCGATTACTGCGGGTGCGATGCACGTACCGGCGCTGCATCAATTCGAGGTCGTGGCCGCCGCGCGCTTCGAGCACTACAGCGACGCGGGAAGCTCGACGGTGCCGAAGTTCGGCTTCCGGTGGGAGCCCTTCGACGAGCAGCTCATCTTCCGCGGGACATACGCCAAGTCCTTCAGCGCGCCGACGCTGTTTGCCGAGTACGGTCCTACGGATACGCGTCAAGCCGGAGGTGCCATCATCACGGGTGTGTTCGGCAGCAACTACCAGAACATGCCGTTCAACGCCGAGGATGGCAATGACCCGAATCTGCATGCCGCAACTTCGGTGTCGCGCTCGATCGGCCTGACCTTCCGTCCGAAGAGGGTCGACGGCCTGGCGATTGACGCCGATTTCTCCTCCATCAACCTGTACGGCTTCGCCGGTGGCATCGGCTTCAACAACATTCTGCAGTCGGTGAATGCCCTGGGCTCCGCCTCGCCGTATTTCAACAATCTGGGCATTGGCAACTTCACGACCAACGGCGGCGCCGACCCGTTCACCGCGCCCGGGGCGTTGCAGACATTCCTGACCGATCCGGCCTCGGGCAAGGGTGATGCGGCGAAGGCGCAGCAGCTCTACCTCGTGGACCGCTTCACCAATCTGGCCGTGCTGCAGGAGCGCTCCTGGACCCTCGGGGTGACGTACATCCTGCCTTGGTCCGAGCATGGAACCTGGACATTGTCCACCAATGGGGCGATATTCGACTCGTTCAAGTTCCAGGCGCTGCCGAACACACCGTTCATCCAATACGCCGGCGCGAGCAACAATGCCGGCGCGAGCGGCGGATTCGGCGGCACGCTGCCGAGGTATCGGTTCTACTCGACGATCGATTGGGCCTTCCATGACCTGGACCTCACTGTGGCCAACACTTACGTGTCATCGACGGTCGACACGGGCCAGAACGGCACATCGACGCCGCTCATTCCTGTCTCGAGCTACAGCGCATGGGATGTGCGCGGCGCCTACGATTGGCACCTTGGGCGCGCAGACGGTGACAGTAAGGTGACGCTCGCGCTCGGCGTGAACAACGTCGGCAACAAGGCGCCACCACTCGCGCCGCGTGCGTTTGCCAACCAGGACACCAACGCCGACGTGGGTACTTTCTCGCCCATCGGGCGCCTGTTCTATGGCAACGTGGCCGTCTCGTTCTGATAGCAAGGCGAAGGGAGACGGCGTGGCAGATCGGGTGACCGAAGTTGAGGCGGCCCCGGCGGGGATTCCCAGCGGGGCGCAGGCCTGGCAGCGCGTGCTGGAGTGGCGCATCGGCATCGTTCCGGTGCCGGTATTCGTGCTGCTCGCTGCCTTGACGTGGTACTTCGTCGCGGCCGGAAAGGTCGCCACGGATTTGCCCATGATGATCGCGATAGTGGCGATCTTCGGTTTCGCTTGCGCGGAGATCGGGCAGCGCATTCCAGGCGTGCGCAGCGTCGGGGGTGGCGCGATCTTCGCGACATTCCTGCCTTCCGCTCTGGTGTTCTATCACGTCCTCTCGCCGGTGCTCGTGACGGCGGTGACGCAATTCACCAAGGCCTCCAACTTCCTCTACCTCTACATCGCAGCCATCATCGTCGGCAGTGTCTTCGGCATCGACCGCACGATGCTGATACGGGGGTTCCTCAAGATCTTCGTACCGCTCGCGGCGGGCACGGTCGCCGCGCTGATCGTCGGTACTGCAGTCGGGACGGCGCTCGGCCTGGGCGCGAAGCATACGCTGCTCTATGTAGTGATCCCGGTGATGGCCGGCGGAGTGGGCGAGGGCGCCCTGCCGCTCGCGATGGGCTATGCGGGCATCGTCCATCAGTCCTTCGGTACTCAGTTCGCCCAGGTGTTGCCGCCCGTGATGATCGGGAGCCTCATGGCCATCCTGATTGCAGGGGCTCTCAACACGCTCGGCAAGAAGCATCCGCATCTCTCCGGCGGCGGGCGCCTGCAGCCGGGTGAGCACGACGAGCTCGACTTCAGGCAGGAGAAACTCTCCGGTCAGGTGGACGTCGTGCACATCGCTGCGGCCGCCGTGACCGCGGTCAGCCTGTATCTGCTCGGCGTGGTCGCAGAAAGGATCCTGGGGCTTCCGGCGCCCGTCGTGATGCTGTTTCTCGCCGTGCTGATGAAGCTCTCGTGGTCGGTGCCCCGGCAGTTGCAGCTCGGCGCGGAGGCGGTATTCCAGATCTTCGCCAAGGCGGGCACCTACCCGCTGCTTTTCATGGTGGGCGTGGCGATGACTCCCTGGGACCGGCTGATCGCGGCGCTGGCGCCGGCCAATCTGATCACGATCGCCGCCACGGTGACGACGGTCATCGGTAGCGGCTTCTTCGTCGGGCGGATGGTCAACCTCTATCCGATCGAAGCGGCGATCGTCAATGCGACCCATGCCGGGCAGGGCGGCACGGGCGGGGTCGCGATCCTGACGGCGGCGGAGCGCATGCAGCTCATGCCCTTCGCGCAGATCGCGATCCGGATCGGCGGGGCGATCGTGGTCACCCTGACTTTACTGGTGTTCGCGCGCCTGTAGTCCATTGGCGCAAAGTCGGCATCCTGCCGCTTCATCGGCTCTGAATCAGGCGAGATCGCTGGTGGCCGGCTCGTCGATCGCTGCGGGGCGCGCGGCAGTACCCGCCGGGAGCAACTCCGTTGCGGGGATCTCGAACAGCACCTTGAGGCCCTGCTCGCCGGTGGCCGCCTCCGCCCAGATGCGGCCGCGGTGCAGCTCGACGATGCTGCGGCAGATCGCGAGCCCGAGGCCGCTGCCACGCTCGTCGGTGCTCAAGTTGCCGAGCCGCACGAAGCGCTCGAAAATCCGCTCCCGCTCGCTCGGCGGAACCCCTGGGCCCTGGTCCTCGAGACTGACCCGCCATACTCCGGCGCCGAACCCGGAACGCAAGGTGATGACACCGCCGCGCGGCGAAGCGCAGAGCGCGTTGGCCAGGAGGTTGAGGAGAACCTGCCGGATGCGCTGAGCCTCGAAGGCAACCAGCCCCTCGCCCTCGCAGGTCAGGACAAAGGCGCGGCCGTCATGCTCCGCGAGCACGCGCGCGTCCTGCGCAAACGCATGGAGGAAGCGGGCAGGGTCCTGGGGCTTGAGCTGCAGCGTTATGGCCCGGGCCTCGGCGCGCGACAGGAAGAGCAGCTCCTCGATGATGCGGTTGAGGCGCGCCAGCTCTTCGAGCTGCATCTGCACCGCCTCTTCGTCGCTGGCGGAGAGATTGCCTTTGATGAGGAGCTTCTCGGCCTGCAGACGGATGAGCGAGAGGGGCGTCTTCAGCTCGTGCGAAGCCTCCGCCGCAAAGCGGCGGACCTGTTTGAAAGAAGACTCCAGCCGATCGAACATCTGATTGAGGAGCCGCGCGAGCTCCGAGATCTCGTCCCTTACCCCGGAGACCGGGATGCGCTCGCTGAGGTTGTCCGAGCCGATGCGGTTGGCGGTCTCGCGGATGAGGCGCACCGGCCGCAGAGCGAGCCTGCTCAGTCCGATGCCGATGACGGTGCTGACGGCGAGCATGGCGCAGAGCAGACCCGCGCAGACCTCGACGTAGCCGTCCATCACCTTCAGCACCTGCGCCGAGGAGGTCGCGATGGTGACATCGAAGGGCGGCAGGATGAACTCCGCGATCCGCAATGGTCCGATCCTCGGGATCGAGCCGTCGTAGAGATGCTTGTGCGGCACGTCCGGAATCGGACGGCCGCTCAGATTCGCGGAATAGAACACCGTCCGCTCGTGGTTATGGACATCGATGTAGAAGAGGACGGACGCGTATTGAGTCGTCTGGCGGATGCGCTGGTTGATGACCTCTGGCGTCAGGCTCTGGTAGTTGGGGCCCAGCCGCGCGCTGATCTGCTCAAACTCCGCCTTGTTGAGCAGATCGAGGCCGTGAATGAGGTAACTCTCGAGCAGCTGATAGCCGACGACGAACAGGCACGCCAGCGTGACTGTCGCCGCGAGCGCATACCAGGCGGCCAGCCGCGTGCTGATCGAGCGCATCACAGGAGCTGATATCCGACGCCGCGCACGGTCTTGAAGAGGGGCTTCTCCTGGCTCTTCTCGAGCTTCGCGCGCAGCCGGCTCATGTAGACATCGAGCAGATTGGTGTCGACTTCGTAGTGAGAGGCCCAGATCTTCTCCGAGATCAGCGTTCGCGTGAGGATGCGGCTCGGGTTCTGCATGAAAATCTCGAGCAGCGCGAACTCGCGCCGTGTGAGCTCGAGCGGCTGGCCGTTCAGATGGGCCGTATGGCTCAGCAGATCGACCTTGATACCGCGGTACTCGAGCACCGTTTCCCTGACCTCCGACTGCCGGCGAAGCTGCGAGCGCACGCGCGCGAGCAGCTCCTCGAAACTGAACGGCTTCGGCAGGTAGTCGTCGGCGCCGAGGTCGAGCCCTTTGACGCGGTCCTGCACCGCATCGCGGGCGCTCAGGATGAGCACCGGCTCCTTGAAGCCGCTCTTGCGCCACTCTTTCAGCAGGTCCAGGCCATCGCCGTCCGGCAGGCCGAGATCGAGGATGATGAGATCGTAGGAAGTCTCGCAGAGCTCGTCACGGGCTTCGTGGCAGCTGCGCGCACAGGCGACCGTGTAGGAGCGCTCAGTGAGCCCCTGTTTGAGGAACTGCGCGAGACGCTGTTGATCTTCGACGACCAGAATCTTCATGAGTCGATCTCCCGCATCGAACGGGCGGGTCATGCAACGAGTATACGCCGTCCGCGGCCGAGTGCCTCGGGTAGGCCTCGCGACCGATGGCCTTGGATGAATTTGTTTTCAGGAAGCTGACAGACACTCTTCAGGTTGGACCGCTAGGCTCTGCACACGCGGCGGTGAGCACCTTGCCTCGCCCGCGAGGCGGCCATGACGGCGCCTCAAACAGTAACGAAGATCGGTCGAGGGCATTGACGATGAAAAGTATCGGTTCCGGTTTGGGCGTGGTGGCGGCCTGCCTGGCGGCAGGGTCCGCCCTCGCGGCGGCCATACCTTCCCCGGTGACAGGCCCGGGCAGCTACGGCCAGCAGTTGGTGGCCCAGCTGGCGGCCAAGTACCCCGAGGTGCGCGTAATGACGCTCTATATCACCTTGCCCGGCGCTAAGAGGCCGGAGTCGATCGCCTCGAGTGAGGGCGGCAGCGGCCATCCGCCGCCCCCGGCGGCCGTCCGGGCGCTCACGACCTGGCGAGCCCAATTCGCCTACGACGAGGCATCCCGGGAGCTCACCGCTGCGATGCCGATGCTCGACATGTCGCACAAGAAGGCAGGTGTCATGACCCTGACGCTCCTGGGCAAGGGCCGCGCCGCTTTGCAGCGCGAGGCACTCGTGATCCGCGACCAGCTCGCGCGGCATACCTCCTACGCTGCGAATCTCGTGCAGGAAGCGGTAGATGACACCAACATCCCGCTCGATTCCTACGCCCAGTACATCGTCGATGACGAGCTCGCGAAGCATCGTGACGTCATGATTCTCGCGATTCATGCCGCGACGCCGAAGAACGGCGATCCGGAGATCCTGGCTTCCAACATCGGCCGCATCGGCAAGAAGGCCGATGACGATGACATGCGGGTGGTCCGCGACGGAAAAACCAACCTCGAGGTCAACAAGGACCTGATGCGCTACGAGGTGGAGCTGCCGCTCGAGAGCTCCGCCGGCGAGCGGATCGGGGCTCTCGGAGTGGTGTTTCCGCTCACTGCGCATACGGATCAGAAAGCGCGGCATGCCGAGGCGATCCGCATCCGCGATGAGATCGGCCGCCGCATTCCTTCGCCTGCGAAACTGGTCGAGCCCTACACGGCCTCGCCGGCTGCGCAGCCTCTGACGCTCCTGCACCGCAGCAACCTGCCCGGCTACGAGGGTGATTTCGATCATTTGTTCGCCGACACGGACGAGAACAAGCTGTTCGTCGCCGCCGAGGATCACGGCACGGTGGAAGTCTTCGACCTCAGGACCGGCGAGCACCTGAAGACGCTGAGCACGTTCAAGGTGCCGCACGCCTTCGTTCTCGTGCCCGGGACCCACCGCTTGATCGTGACCGACAACAGTGGCCCGCGCATCATCGATGATCGCAGCTACCAGGTGCTCGGCAAGATCGACGTCGCGCCAGGTGCTGACACCGAGTACTACGATGCCTCGACCCGGCACCTCTTCATCGTCTCGGGCGGGGCCGACGTCAACCTCGAGAACTGCTGGCTGAATGAGATCGATCCCGCCACGGGGCGCGTGCTGCGTCAGCTCGAGTTCGACTCGGACCATGTCGAGGCCGTGCAGGCCGAGCAGCATGGCGGGCGGATGTTCATCAACCTTGCCGACAGGAACGAGGTCGACGTCATCGACAAGAAGACGCTGCGGCTCGTCGGCCACTGGCCGATCGCCGGTGCCGCAACCAACCTCAGCATGGCGCTCGATGAGGCGGACCATCGCCTCTTCGTCGTGACCCGCAAGCCGACCGAGCTGTTCGTGCTCGATACGGACGACGGCCATACGATCGCCACCCTGGACGCGCCCGCCATCAACGATGGCGTGTATTTCGACGCTCTGCGCAAGCGCATCTACGTTCCGGGAGCCGTGGGGGAGATCGGCGTGTACCAGCAGGTCGATGCCGACCACTATCGCGAGATCGCCCGCGTGCCGTCCGTCCCGGGCGGCAAGTCGGAGCTCTTCGCGCCGCAGCTCAACGAGCTCTTCGTCGCGATTTCACCGCAGTACAACAGGCCGCCGGCGGGCGCAGTGCTCTGGTACGAGGTAAACCCCACGGTTGCAAGCGTCGCAGCCCACTAGCGCTACATCACGGGTGCAGCAGCAGCGCGGTGTACGCATCGATGCCGGTCCACAGATTCCCGAGGCGCAGGTTCTCGTTGGCAGCATGTTGGTTATCGTCGAAGTTCGCGATCGAGACGACCATTGAGGGCGTGCCGAGCGCCTGCTTGATCACCGAGAGCGGCAGGCTCCCGCCCGAGCTCGGCATCTCGAGGGGCGGCTGGCTCGTGGCGGAGCCGACGGCCCCGGCGATGGCCAGGGCGAACGGGTCGCTCATGGGCATGCGCGCGGCGGCATAAATCCCGGGCCTCAGCTTCAAGGTCGCAATGAGCGGATGGGCGAGCCGCTCCGCCTGGGTCGGCTCGCGATCGATCACGTAGTAGCCTTGCGATCGAACGTACGCGCGCAACTTCTCGAACTGCTCGTGCGGGTCATTGCCGACGACCAAGCGCATATCCAACACCGCCGTTGCCGTGGCGGGGATGACGTTGGCCGCCTCAGACCCTACGTTCGCGCTGCGCATGCCGTTGATGTTCAGCGACGGGAGCATCACCGCCTGCGGCAGGGACCAGGTGGACTCAGGCGCGGCCAGCCCCAGCTCGTTGCGGATCCCGCCGTCATATCGGGCCGCTTCCGCCAGCGCGCGCCGCTCCCTGGGCCCGAGCGGCGCTATGCCGTCGTACCATCCGGCAATCGTGACATGGCCCTTCTCGTCCTTCATCGATGCCAGCAGGCGCGCCAGCCGCAGAGCAGGGTTGGGCGCCCAGTTGCCGTAGTGGCCGCTGTGCAGCGCCCGGATGGCACCGTACACGGTGAGATCGGCGTTCATGTCGCCGCGCGCGCCGTAGGTGATCTCGATTCGTCCGGACGGGTGCACCGGTCCATCGCAAATCACCCACAACTGCGCATCGAAGAGCGCACGATGGGCGTTCAGAATCTGCGCCAGATGGGGTGAGCCCGCTTCCTCCTCGCCCTCGAAGGCGATGATCAGGTTGTCAGTCGGTTGCCGGTGCAGGGCCCGCAGCGCCTCGAGGGCACTCAGGATGACCATTACCCCGGCTTTGTCATCGCCCGCTCCTCGGGCATAGAGCCGAGTCTCATCATTGATTGCTCCCGGCGAGTCCGGGGCAATGACCGCGCCACCCTCGGTTGCAGGGCGGGTGCGCAGCGTGGGGGTGAAGGGCGGCGTGATCCACTCAGCGGGATTGACCGGCTGGCCGTCGTAGTGGGCATAGAGGACGAGCGTGCGTTTCGCGGCGGGGACCTTCCATTGCGCGTACACGAGTGGCGGCACATCGGTCGTCCCGGCCGGCTCCAACAACTGAGGCGTGAGGCCCCGCTGACGCAGCATGACAGCGATGGCCTCGGCGTTACGCCGGATGTTGCGCCGGTCGCTGGCGACATTGGGGATGGCCAGGAGGTGCGCGAGCTCATGCAGGATCGTGCGCTCATGCGCTGCGCGGAATTCCCTGATTTGCTGCACCGCCTCACCGGCGGGCGCTGCACGCGCGGCTCCCGCATTGAGAGCCAGGCAGCACGCGAGAGCGAGACAGGGCAAGGAGCCCATCCGGGAAAGTCGGCGAGCGATGCGATAGGCCTCGAGCATGAGTCAGTCGACCTCCACCTGTGCGCCCGGCTGCGCCCGCCACGGTTGTACCCTGCCGCCCAGCCGCTGCGCCAGGAACTCTTCCACCCGGCCGTAGAAATCCAGGTTGTTATCGGGACGGGCGAAGCCATGGCCTTCATCGCGATAGACGATATAGGTCACTTTCGCCCCCCGTTTGCGCAGCATGGCCACGAAATCATCCGACAGTTTACGCTTCACGCGTACGTCGTTGTTGCCTTGCGCCACGAGAAACGCCCCCTGCACCGGCTCGTGCTCGAATCGCGGCGATATCCGCCGGTTGAGCGCTGCATCGTGCTCGGCATCACCGATCCGCCGAACCCAGCGCGCCTTGATCGCTTCCCAGGTGGGCGGAATCGTCGCGAGCGAAGCAGCGACGTCGGTCGGACCGAACACGTCCACCGTTGCGCGAAAGAGGTCGGGACGCGCTTCGGTCACTCGCAGCGCCAGATAGCCGCCGGCGGAGAACCCGAGGACCCCGATGCGCTTCGGATCCGCGATCCCATGATGAATCGTCCACTCGACCGCATCGATCGCATCGTCGCGTGTCTTCAGGCCGTATTGGTGATTGCCTGCGTTGAGGAATGCCTTGCCGTACCCCGTCGAGCCGCGATACTCGACCTGCAATACGGCGTAGCCGCGGTTGACCAGCAGCTGCACCACCGGATCGAAGTCGTCGTGATCCCTGTACCACGGCCCCCCGTGCGGATAGAGCACCAGCGGATGGCGCCCCGCGCCCGACGGCTTCGTCAGATACACCGGAATCCGCAGCCCGTCGCGGGCCGTGATGTCGAAATGCTCCGGCCGCGGGAGCCGGCGGGCATCGAGAGCAGGGCTCTCCGAAAAGAGCGGCTCGAGCGCCTTTGCGGCGCGGTCGTACAGGCTGTATTCGACCGGGCGGTCGCCGGCGAGGGCGGCGATGATCCAATGTTGGTCGGCGTGATCGCGAGAGACGATCAGGGGAAATCCGTGAACCCGCTGGCGCAGGAACTCGAGGTCTGGGCGTATTGCCGGACTCAGAGCGTGCCAATCCCGCTCGGCGCATTCGAGCGCAACCGCATCCGGCTCGCCGCTCGCGGGATTGCGCAATACCAACGGACCGACGTCGTAGGGTGTCCCGAAAAAGCCTTCGTCCTCGGCGACGTCGCAGCCGCCGCCGGCAACTGCGTGCTCGTGACCCGAGGCCAGGTCGATTCGGGTGAGCCGCGCATGATCCGAGCCGGTCGTGGACATTACATAGAGAGATCTGCCGTCCGCGGCGAAACCCGCGACGATGCTGCCGCCGTTGATCTGACCGGGGAATACGCTCTGCTCGAAGGACCAGGATGCCAGATCTCGCCAGGCGCCATCCGGCTCGTCACGAACGCGCAGCACCGTCCTGCCGGTGGCCGGCGAGAAGGCGGTCGCGGCGCGGACCTTGAAGTCATGATCGGCCCGCCAGCTCAGCACGTCCCCGGGATTGCTGGCCTCGAGGCGCAACGACCCATCGTCGAGATTGACACGATACATGTCGAACAGGGTGCGCGAGCGTTTGTTGAGTCCGACGAGCACCTCATGCGGATGCCGCGGGTCGATCAACAGGTTCTGCATGCGCGTGCCCGGAAACGGAGTGAGGTCCCTGACGTTCCCGGTTCGCGTATCGATCGCATAAAGGTGCCAGTTCTCATCGCCGTCATTGTCCTGCCAGTAGAGGAGGTGCAGGTCATCCTCCGCCCAGCGGAATGGGGGCAGATCCTTGCGGCTGGAATGCGTTAGCTGCTTTGCCTTCGCCACATCGAGCGGTCCATCGGTCAACCAGATGTTCATCACACCGTCCCGATTGGGTGCGAGAAACGCGAGTCGCATGCCGTCCGGGGACAGTTGGGCGCAGGTTCGCTGCGCCGGACCGAACAGCAGCTCGCGAGGCAGCAACTGCGGTGGGCCGACGCGTCCGGCCGCGCGCACCGCGCCCCAGCCTCCCAGCAAGCCCACGAGCAGCAGCAACGAGAGGCACACGATGCCCGACGACTCACCTTGCGCTTTCATACCACTCCCCGCGAATCCGCCGATTGGTCTACCCAAGACTAGTCGGGCTGCGCGCATATGAAAAATTTATTTGCAGAATGGACTACAATCAATTTCGTGAATACAGCCGATATCGACCTCAACCTGCTCGTCGCGTTCGAGGCCCTCCTTTCGGAACGCAACGTGACGCGAGCGGCGCGCCGGGTCGGTGTCACCCAGCCGGCGATGAGTAATGCGCTGCGCCGCCTGCGTGTGCTGCTCGAAGATCCGGTCTTCGTCCGCACTTCCGAGGGCATGGCTCCGACACCGCGCGCTCTGGCGCTCGGGCCGCCGATCGCCGCGGCCCTCAATGGCATACGGACTGCCCTCAGCGCGAGCAGTTTCGATCCGCGGCGTTCGACCGCGCGCTTTTTCGTGGCGACCCTCGATTATCTGGAGGCACTGTATTTCCCGGCTCTGCTGCACAGGCTCGAGGCCGAGGGGCCGGCGACCCACCTGAGCGTGCGCCGCCTGGCCACGATCTACGAGGTGCCTCAGGCGCAACTCGAGTCGGGGACGATCGATTGTGCAGTGGGGCCATTTCCGCAGCCGATGACGCCGCAGTCGGGTCTCTCGAGCCGAGTGTTGGCCGAAGAGGAGTGGGTGTGCGTCGGACGGCGCGGCCATCCGGCATTCCGCAACCGCATATCCCTCAAAGCCTATGCCGGGTTGCGGCACCTGGCGATCCGATATCCGGACCCGGGCGCGGGCACCGGCATGATCGACCGGCTGCTCGCCGCCCACGGGCTCACCCGCACCTGTCCGGCAACCGTCCCGCATTTCATGACATTGCCGTTTCATGTCGCGCAGACGGATTGCATCGCGACGCTGCCCCGGCCGCTGGCAACGCTGTTCGCCCGAGCTCTCCCGTTGCAGCTCGCCGCGGCTCCGCTGCCAAAGCCGAGCCCCATCAGTCTGGTATGGCACTCCCGGGCGGACGCTGATCCGGCGCAAGGTTGGTTGCGCGGGATGATCATCGCGGCCTTCGCGGCCGGAACTCGGCAGGCAGTGAGGCCGGCACGCTGAACTACCCGGGTCGCCGGCCCGGCCTGTGGCAACATTGCGCCATCAGCCGCTGCCGGAGACACATTCATGCGCCATGTACCCTACCGCGCAGCCGCGCCGGCTATCGCTTTGCTGCTGCTCGTGGCGCCGGTCCGCTTCATCACCACGGCCGCGGCAGCGGCACCGCCGGCGATCGGCCAGGCCGCGCCGGCACTCATCGTGCCGGAGCTGGGCGGTCATGAGTTCGATCTCGCGAAGCTGCGCGGCAAAGTGGTGCTGATCAACGTCTGGGCCACCTGGTGCTCGCCCTGCCGCAGCGAGATGCCGACGCTCAACGCGTTCTATCGCGAGTACCACTCGCACGGACTCGACCTGCTCGGCCTGAGCATCGATGAGGCGCCGGATGTCCCCAAGGTGGGCGAGGTGATGCGGCAATTCACCTATCCTGCGGCTCTGGCCAGTGCCGCCAAGGCCAATGGCTTTGGCGACCCCGTCGCGGTACCGATTACGTACGTGATCGACGCCAAGGGGGTGATTCGCGCGCAGCTTCAAGCCGAGGGACCGTCAGGGGTGTCCCGGCAGGCGCTGGAGAAGGCGGTACTGCCGCTGCTCGCGGGGCGCAAGGGGCGCTGAGGCGTACCCAAAAACGTCGGGAAACCCGCGCGGGTATAATTGGGGTACCTACCGCGCGAGACGCCCCATGTCCAAAGTGCTGACCCTTACCGGCAAGCCGGCCGCGCCGCCGGCCCCCACAGCGGGCCTGAATTCCGTCGAGGAGATCGTGGCGGACCTCAGGGCCGGGCGCATGGTCATCGTGATGGACGATGAGGACCGCGAGAACGAGGGCGACCTCATCATGGCGGCGGAGCTCGCCACGCCCGAGGCCGTGGCGTTCATGATCCGCCACGCGAGCGGCATCATCTGCGTGCCCATGGAGGAGGAACAGCTCACTCGGCTCGATCTGCCGCAGATGGTTGCGACCAACAGTGAGTCACACCGTACCGCCTTCACCGTGTCCGTCGATCTGCGGGCCGGGACGACGACCGGCGTTTCCTCTGGCGATCGCGCGGCGACCATCCGCGGCCTGGCGGATGCCCGCTCGAAGCCGCAGGACTTCGCCCGCCCTGGCCACATCTTTCCGTTGCGCTCCCGCCGCGGCGGAGTGCTCGTGCGGACGGGCCATACCGAAGCTGCCGTCGATCTTTGCCGCCTCGCCGGACTGCAGCCCGCGGGTGTCATTTGCGAGGTGATGAACGATGACGGCACGATGGCGCGGCGGCCGCAGCTCGAGGCCTTTGCGGTGCGTCACAATCTGAAGATCGGCACCATCGCGGATCTGATCCGCTACCGGCTGCGCAACGAGCGCTCCGTCGAGCGCGTGACCGCGCAGCCCGTGCAGACCGAGATCGGCGAGTTCACGCTCTACGCCTACGAGGATCGGATGAGCCAGGACGTGCACCTGGCTCTCACCCGTGGGACGTTGCGTGGCGAGGAGCCTCCTCTCGTGCGGGTGCACGTGGTGGACCCGCTGCGGGACCTTCTCGGTATCCGATCAGACCCGCTGGCATGGACGCTGCGAGCTGCAATGGAGCGTATTGCGCGCGCCGGCAGCGGCGTGATCGTGATCCTTCGCGACCGGGAGTCGCCGGGCGATCTGCTCGAGTCGGTGCGATCGTTGTCGGCGCCCACCTCTCAGGATGCGTCGTCGGCCGCGCCAACACCCGCTCATGGTGCGCGGCGCGACGGCGAAGTGCTACGGACCTTTGGCGTCGGCGCGCAGATCCTGAAAGATCTCGGCGTGCGCCGGATGCGCGTCTTGTCGGCACCCAAGCAGATTCACGGCATATCCGGGTTCGGTCTGGAAATCGACAGCTACGTCGGAGAGGACGGGTGACCGCACCGCGTTCTCTCGAGGGCGAGATCACCGCGCGCGACCGCAAGGTCGCCATCATCGCGGCGAAATTCAACGATTTCATAGTCGCGAGCCTCCTCAAGGGAGCGAGTGCCGCTTGGCTCGAGCACGGTGGTGCTGCCGAAGACCTGCTGATCGCGCGGGTGCCCGGCGCGTTCGAGCTGCCCGTCGCCGCGCGCAGGTTGGCCTTGTCGGGTCGCTACGATGCAGTCGTGGCCCTCGGCTGTGTCATCCGCGGAGACACTCCGCATTTCGAATATGTTTCGGGCGAGTGCGCGCGCGGACTGCAGCTCGCGAGCCTGGAGACCGGCGTACCCGTCATCTTTGGGGTTCTCACCGTCAACACGGTCGAGCAGGCTCTCGAGCGCGCGGCTACGACCGGCGACAACAAGGGCGCAGAAGCCATGGCGGCGGCCCTGGAGATGGCGAGCCTCATGACGCGCCTCTCCTCCTGAGCCCGGGCCGCGACGATCACCCGACGATGACGACCGAGCCCTCTGCCCGTACCCTCTCCAATCAGCGCTCCGTGGCCCGCAAGCTCGCCTTGCAGGCGCTGTACCGCTGGCAGCTCAACGAGTGTCCATGGCAGGACCTCATCCAGGAGTTCGGGGAGGCCGAGGATATGCCGCGGGCGGATCGCGAGTACTTCCGTGAGCTCATCGAGGGGGTCTGGCGGGCGCGTGATGCGCTCGATGACCAGCTCACATCGTGGGCCGATCGGGGTCCTTCCCTCCTCGATCCGGTAGAGCACGCCATTCTCCTCATCGGCATCTATGAGCTGGGTCATCGTCCGGATGTGCCCTATCGCGTTGCCATCAACGAGGCGGTGACCTTGGCCAAGCGCTTCGGCGCCACCGACGGTCACAAATACGTCAACGCAGTGTTGGATAGAGCGGCGCGCGCGCTACGTCCCAACGAGCATTGAGCCCGTGGCTCTCTCGGAATTCGAGCTCATCGAGCGGTACTTCCGCGGCTGCGGCGCAAAGCGCGCCGACGTTCGCCTGGGCGTAGGCGACGATGCGGCGATCCTCGAGTCTCCCGCAGGCGCGGAGCTCATCGCTGCCGTCGACAGCCTGGTCGCAGGCGTGCACTTTCCGCAAGGGTCGGCGCCAGCATCGGTCGGCCATCGCTCGTTGGCCGTCAACTTGAGCGATCTCGCGGCGATGGGCGCCCGACCGGCATGGGCGCTCCTGGCATTGACGCTACCCAAAGCCGACGAGTCCTGGCTGTCGGAGTTCGCGGAAGGAATGGCGGCGCTCGCGCGCGCTCACGATGTGGCGCTCGTGGGAGGCGATACCACCTCAGGTCCTCTCTGCATCACCGTCCAGGTGCTGGGTCACGTGCCGCGCGGAGGCGCGTTGCTGCGGTCGGGCGGCAAGGCGGGCGATGCGCTCTTCGTGTCGGGCACGCCCGGCGATGCGGCCGCCGGTCTCGCCATCGAGCAGGGCAAGCTCGCGGTTGGCGGCGAGGCGGCGACCTATTTGCGCGAGCGGTTTCTCTATCCCGCTCCGCGTGTGGCCCTCGGAGAGCGCCTGCGCGCTTATGCCGGCAGTTGCATCGATGTCTCGGATGGCTTGCTGGCGGATGCCGCCAAGTTGGCGAAAGCCAGCGGTTGTGGCGTGCAGATCGGCTACGGGGAAGTGCCCATCTCAGACGCGCTGCTGAGTGCGGTGGGTGAAGAGCGCGCCCGCGAGCTCGCGTTGACCGGCGGAGACGACTACGAGCTCTGCTTCAGCGTCCGGCCGGCGCACGTCGGCAGGCTGCTGGCAGAGCTGCCGCCACAACGCTGGGGCTACAAGCGCATCGGCTCGCTGCGTGAGTCTCCGGGAGCAGACATTCTCCGTGACGGCACCGTGATGAGCTTCTCGCATTGCGGCTACGATCACTTCGCGATGCCGAGCTGATCTTCATTTATGTCAAGTCGCGGCCGATCCGCAGCGCCGCGTCGAAAATGCATCGCGCGCGCGAAGGGAATACATCACAGTCGCGCACCGCCTCAGTCCGTATCCTGTCGGCGTTCCACGGTCTGTCGCCAGTCATGCCCGCACCCGTCAAAGGATCCACTGTTTCGCCGAAGTCCGCCGCGCGTGGTATGCCGGAGAGGATCGGCAAATACATGGTCATCAAGGAGGTGGGCCGCGGCAGCACCGGCGTGGTGTATCTCTCGCATGACGCCTACTACGGGCGCGACGTCGCGATCAAGGTATACAACATGGACCCGGGCGCGGACGAGGAGCGTGCGCGCGTCGCGCGCAAGATGTTCCTCTCCGAGGCGCACCTGGTCGGAATGCTGCAGCATCCGCACATCCTGCCCATCTACGATGCGGGCGAGGAGAACGACCACTGCTACATCGTCATGGAGCACGTGCATGGTGCGCGCACCCTGGCAGCCTATTGCCGCCCGGACAATCTCCTGCGGATCGACGATACCGTCGAGATCATCTTCAAGTGCGCGAAGGCGCTCCATTACGCGCACACGCGGGGCGTGATCCACCGCGACATCAAGCCGTCCAACATCATGCTCACGCAGGACAGTGACGTGCGCATCATCGACTTCGGCATCGCGCTCGTATCAGACTCCGAGATCTCGCGCATCGAGGGCATCGCCGGCAGCCCCTCCTACATGTCGCCGGAGCAGGTGCAGAGCCTCGAGCTCACCAACCGCTCCGATCTGTATTCGCTCGGCGCGGTGATGTACGAGCTGTTGACGGGCTCGCGCCCGTTCCGCGCCGGCAACCTGCAGAAGCTCCTGCACCAGATCGTGTACGCCACGCCGCCGCCGATCCACACTTTGCGCAAGGACGTGCCCGAGGAGCTGGAGAACGTGGTGGCGACCGCGCTGCAGAAGGAGCCGGCCAAGCGGTGCAAGAGCGGTCTCGATTTCGCTGCGGAGCTGACCCGCGTGCACCAGCGTCTGCGCGAGGCCAATGCGCGCATCGACAGGCAGGAGCAGTTCGGCGTCCTGCGACGCCTGAAGTTCTTCCATGAGTTCTCCCACGCGGAGATCTGGGAAGTGCTGCGGGCGAGCAGCTGGCAGAGCTACTCCGAGGGTGAGGAGATCGTCAAGGAAGGGGAGATGGACGACCGCTTCTACATCCTCGTCTCCGGCGGCTGCGTGGTCGAGCGGCATGGGCGTCGGATCGGCGCCCTCGATAACGGCGATTGCTTCGGCGAGGCGAGCTACGTCCCCGGCGCCAAGCGGACGGCAACCATCCGGGCCGCGAGCGCGGTGACGGTGCTGAAAGTGAGCTCGACGCTGCTCGAGCAGGTGTCCGCTTCCTGCCAGCTACGCTTCAACCGGGTATTCCTGCGCACGCTCATCGGCCGGCTGCAGGGCGTCGAGCAGCAACAGGCCGTTCAGCACGCCACCGCCTGAGATTCGTTGAATCGCTGGATCCGGGCATCCTGCCCGGCCCAGCGCGCTCGCGAGCACGAAATCGCCTGGAGCGATTTTGGACGACGCGCAGCGTCGGCCCCGTAGGGCAGGTCCAGGATGGGCTGAGCAACAGCGCGGTTTTTGCTCGCGATCTCCGCCCCCTACGGCGGCGGGGCACGTCCCTGTGCCTGGCCTGAGGCTACCCGCGCGTTCCGCTGCAGGCTCCTGTACATTCCCGCTTCGTGCACATCCTGCTCATCGAGGACGATACGGAGGCCGCGAGAGTCCTCGTCAAGGGACTGCGCGAGAGCGGCTACACGGTCGATCATGCGGCCGACGGCCGCGACGGGCTGTCCCGCGCTCTCGCCGGCAAGCTCGACCTGATCGTCACCGACCGGATGCTGCCGCACATCGACGGCCTCGCGATCATCCAACAGTTGCGCCGCGCGCGGCTGGCCACTCCCGTGCTGGTCCTCAGCGCTCTCGGCACGGTCGATGACCGCATCCGCGGCCTGAAGGCTGGCGGTGACGACTACCTCACCAAGCCGTTCGCCTTCGCCGAGCTCCTGGCGCGGATCGAGGCGCTGCTGCGCCGCGGCCCGGGGGCCACCGAGTCGACCGTGCTCCGGGTGGCGGATCTGGAGTTCGACCTGCTCGCCCGCAGGGTCACCCGCGGCGGCCGGGAGATCGAGCTCACCGCCCGCGAGCAGAAGCTGCTCGAGTTCCTCATGCGCCGCGAGGGACAGGTGGTTACCCGCACCATGCTGCTCGAGGGAGTGTGGGACCTGCACTTCGATCCGCAGAGCAACCTCGTCGACGTGCACATCAGCCGCCTGCGCCAGGCGATCGATCGCGGCGCGGACCGGCTGCTCATCCATACCGTGCGCGGCTCGGGGTATGTGCTGCGCGAGGAGGACGAGGAATGAACCGCCGGGAGCGGTTGCTCGGCGCAATCCCTGCGCCTCGGCCTCCGGCCCGCCTGACGGCGTCCAAAGCCGCTCCCGGCGGCTTTGTCATGACGGCGCGGAGCGCCGGGCCCAAGGGCCGGGGCCCGGGATGGGCCGAGCAATGAAGGACGCGCGCCGCTGGGGTATCTTCAATACCTCGGCCTTTCGCATGTCGATGGGCTACACGCTCCTCGTCACGCTGGCGGTGTGCGTAACGCTCGGCAGCACGTTCTTCCTGACGCAGCGGATCATTCAGGGCGATGTCGATCTGATCATCGACACCGAGCTCAAGAGCCTGGAGAACCAGTACGTCCGCAGCGGCATTCCCGGCCTGACTGAAGAGATCAATCTGCGCATCGACAGCTGGGGACGCATCGGCGCGGTCTACATGTTGGCGGGACCGAAGTTCGACCGCCTCGCCGGGAATGTGACCAACTGGCCGTTCGACGGCGCGCCGGCCGAGCCCTATCCGGAGTTCCGCATCGAGTCCATCGAGCCGGGACAACGCTCTGTCCACCCGGTGCGCGCCGCGGTCCGCAAGCTGCCGAACGGGGATTGGCTCCTCGTCGGCACGGATATGTCGCAGGACCGCCGCTACGTACGCACCTTTCAGATCGCGACGCTGTGGGGAATCGTTCTATCCATTCTGGCGGCAGCCATCGCCGGGTTCTCGTTCACCTTTCGCCTGGCGCGGCGGGTGGGTGACGTGACCGATACCTGCGTGCGCATCATGTCAGGTGAGCAGGGCCACCGCCTGCCTGTCATCGGCAAGAGTGATGAGTTTGACGCTCTTGCGACATCAGTGAACCGCGTGCTCGACCGTCTGGAGGAACAGACTCGGACGCTGCGTGCGACTTTCGATAGCGTTGCGCACGATTTGAGGGCGCCCTTGCACCGCCTGCGGACACGGATGGACGCAGTGTTGCGTCTGCCGACGTTGGAGCCTGGCATCAGAGAGCCCGTGGAGTCGGCCTTGCGGGAGGTCGACCGGCTGCAGCGCACGCTCGCGACGCTGCTGCAGATTGCTCTCGCCGAGTCCGGGGCGCCGCTGGCCTCTCCGGCGCCCGTGGATATCGGCGAGCTGGCCGATGAGCTGACGGAGCTCTTCGAGCCGGTGGCGCGCGAAAGTGGCCTGACACTGACCGGCCACGCCGATCACGGTGTGATCGTCGAAGGCAACCGGCAACTGCTCGCGCAACTGATCACCAACCTGCTGGAGAATGCGCTCAAGTATGTCCCGGCCGGCGGCCGGATCGAGGTGACGGTGAAGCAACTGGCCGGCCGTGCGCATCTCGCCATCACAGACAACGGACCGGGCATGCCGGCCGAGGAGCGTCAACGGGCCGGGCAGCCGTTCGCGCGGGTGGGGCAGCGGTCGGGCCTCGAGGGAAGCGGGCTGGGTCTCTCGCTGGTGTCCGCGATCGCACGCCTGCATCGGGCGCGCCTCACTCTGGAGAGCAACGACCCCGGCTTGCGCGCGGTAGTCAGCCTGCCGTTGTCCGACGCTCAGGTCTCGTCGGAGTCTTTGTCGCGCTCGATCAGCGCGTAAGCGGAATGGTTGTGAATGGACTCGAAGTTCTCCGATTCCACGACATACGCCGCGATCCGATCATCGGCATTGAGGCGGGTCGCAACGTCCCGCACCATGTCCTCAACGAACTTCGGGTTGTCGTAGGCGCGCTCGGTGACGTATTTCTCGTCGGGGCGCTTCAGGATTCCATAGAGCTCGCAGGAGGCTTCCTTCTCGGCGATCTCGATCAGCTCCTCGATCCACATGTGATGGCGCAGGCGCGCCGTGATGGTCACGTGCGAGCGTTGGTTGTGCGCGCCATAGGCTGAGATGCGCTTCGAGCAGGGGCAGAGGCTCGTCACGGGGACGAGGACCTTCACCCACATTTCGGTATGACCGTCCCGCCGCTCGCCGATCAGGCTGGCCTGGTAATCCATCAGGCTCTCGACACCGGAGACGGGTGCCCGCTTCATCACGAAGAAAGGGAAGCTCATCTCGATGTGGCCGACGTCGGCTTCGAGCCGCTCGGTCATGGTAGCGAGCATGGCGCGGAAGGACTCGACGGAGATCTCCCGCTCGACGTGCAGGATCTCCACGAACCGGGACATGTGCGTGCCTTTGAAGTTGTGCGGCAGGCTGACGTACATGTTGAACGTGGCGATGGTGTGCTGCTCGCCGGAGGAGCGGTCCTTCACGCGCACGGGATGATTGATGTTCTTCACCCCGACACGGTTGATGGGCAGACGCCGCGTGTCGGCGCGGCCCTGGACGTCCTCGACTTCGGCGAGGAAGGGTCGGGCGGTCTTGGCGCTGGCAGGGGGTGGGGTCATGTACAACAGCCTATCGGATCGGTGCGCAACGCACCTATATCTCCAGAGGTATGTACCTAGATCCGGCCGAAAGGTTGCCTTTTCAATCTTCAGGCGCTGCCGACCGAGCGCATGCGCTCGTGGGGCTGCAGCGACCACCAGCGCTCCACCGTGGCACCGAGGCTTTGGGCATCGAGGCCCGCCGCGGCGAGGCAGGAGTCACGCGAGCCGTGCTCGATGAAGCGGTCGGGGATGCCGATCTGCAGAAGCGGGAGGCTGACGCCCTCGGCGACCAGGAGCTCGGCAACCGCCGAGCCGGCGCCACCCTGAGTGGCGTTCTCCTCGAGGGTGATGAAGGCGCGGTGGCGCCCCGCGAGATCGAGGATCAGAGCCTCATCGAGCGGCTTCACGAAGCGCATGTTGACCAGAGTGGCATCGAGGCGCTCGGCGATGCGCGCCGCCGGCTCCAGCATCGGGCCGAAGGCGAGGAGCGCGAGCCCGCTGTGGCCCTCGCGCTTGATGAGCGCGCGGCCGACGGGCAGAGCGGTGAACGCCTTCTCGAGCGGCACGCCGGGCCCGGTGCCGCGCGGGTAGCGCACGACGCTGGGGCAGGGGAGCGTGGTGCCGGTGTAGAGCATCTGCCGGCATTCGTTCTCATCGCTCGGGGCCATGATGACGAGGTTGGGAATGCAGCGCAGGTAGGAAAGATCGTAGCTGCCCTGGTGGGTGGCGCCATCGCTGCCGACGAGGCCCGCCCGATCGACCGCGAACAGCACCGGCAGGTTCTGCAGCGCGACGTCGTGGATGAGCTGGTCATAGGCGCGCTGCAGGAAGGTCGAGTAGATAGCCACGACGGGCTTGAGGCCCTCCGTGGCGAGTCCTGCGGCGAAGGTGACGGCGTGCTGCTCCGCGATGGCGACGTCGAAATAGCGGTCCGGGAACCGCTTCGAGAATTCCACCAGGCCCGATCCCTCGCGCATGGCGGGCGTGATGCCGATGATGCGGGGATCCTGCTCGGCGATGTCGCAGAGCCATTTGCCGAAGATCTGTGAGTAGGATGGCCCGGAGGCGGCCTCCTTGAAGATCGTGCCGCTCACCGGGTCGAACGGCCCCGGGCCGTGCCATTTGATCGGATCGGCCTCGGCGGGCGCGTAGCCCTTGCCCTTGCGGGTGACCACGTGCAGGAACTGCGGGCCGCCCAGCTTCTTGACGTTGCGCAGCGTGCTGACGAGCGCGCGCACGTCGTGGCCGTCCATGGGTCCGATGTAGTTGAAGCCGAGCTCCTCGAAGAGCGTCCCGGGCAGGACCATGCCCTTCAGATGCTCCTCGGAGCGGCGCGCGAGCTCCCATATCGGCGGGATGGGCTTCAGCACCTTCTTGCCGCCTTCGCGCAGGTGTCTGTACACGCGCCCGGAGAGGGCAGCGGCGAAGTAGTTCGACAGCGCACCGACATTCTCGGAGATCGACATGTCGTTGTCGTTGAGAATGACGAGCACGTCGGCCGGGAGCGAGCCGGCGTGGTTCAACGCCTCGAACGCCATACCCGCGGTCATTGCACCGTCGCCGATGATGGCCACGACGCGGCGCGACTCGCCGAGACGCGCGGAAGCGACCGCCATGCCGAGGGCGGCGCTGATCGAGGTGCTCGAATGACCGACACCGAAAGTGTCGTACTGGCTCTCGGAGCGCGTCGGGAAGGGCGCGAGGCCGCCCGGCTGCTTGATGGTGTGCAGGCGATCGCGCCGGCCCGTCAGCACCTTGTGCGGATAGGCCTGGTGGCCGACGTCCCAGACCAGCCGATCGTGCGGGGTGTCGAAGACATAATGGAGAGCGACGGCCAGCTCGACCGCGCCCAGACCGGCTGCAAAATGTCCGCCCCGGGTGCTCACCGTATGGATCAGGAACTGGCGCAGCTCCCCCGCCACCTCGGGCAATTTCGCCACAGGCAGTTGCCGCAGATCGGAGGGTGACCCGATTGCGTCGAGCAGGGGGTAGGTGTTCGGCGTGGAAGTCATTTTAGACAGTGTACACCGGCGTACTGGAGGGGCTCTCGGTCTCTATCGTTGCGCTACTGCAACAGAATCTTGGCGATTAGTCTCGGCTCGGCGTGCTGCCTGGGTCCTGCGGCGGTTCGATGGCGCTGAATGGCTCGACTTCGGGCTGGCCATTGCGTCTCAGCAGGATTTCGACCCGCTGCTGGGCGGCCTTGAGCGAGCCCTGGCAGTGCCGCGTCAACTCCACGCCCCGCTCGAAGGTCTTGAGCGCCTCTTCGAGCGGCAGATCGCCACGCTCGAGGCGCGCGACCAGCGCCTCGAGCTCGGCAAGCGCCTGCTCGAAGTCGGGTATCTTGGTCTCGGACATAAACCGAGCACGTTATACAGGCGTGGCTGTAGCGGTCAATGTAATTGACGCGGCGGCACCCCAGGCTTAGAGTCCCACCCCCCGTTAGACCAAGTCTAAGACAGGAGAAAAGCGGCATGAACCTCAAAGGCAGCAAGACCGAGAAGAACCTGAAAGACGCGTTCGCCGGCGAATCGCAGGCGAATCGCCGCTACCTCTATTTCGCAGCCAAGGCGGACGTCGAAGGCTTCAACGATGTGTCTGCGGTCTTCCGTTCCACGGCCGAGGGCGAGACGGGCCATGCGCATGGCCATCTCGAGTATCTCGAAGTCGTGGGCGACCCCGCCACAGGGCTCCCGATCGGCGATACCAAGCTCAATCTCAAGGCTGCGATCGCCGGTGAGACCCACGAGTACACGGATATGTACCCGGGCATGGCGAAACAGGCACGCGATGAGGGCTTCGCCGAGATCGCCGACTGGTTCGAGACCCTGGCGAAGGCCGAGCGCTCGCACGCCAACCGTTTCCAGAAGGCTCTCGACGGCATCTGAGTCCCGCTTGCGAGCCCACTGACGCTCACGGGGTTCGCCCGCCGCGGCGAACCCCGTTGAATGCCTTTATTTCATGACCTCAACGCCTACCGAACCCGGCGGTGCAGGCCCGAGACCGGCAGCCGCCGGCCGCGAGGGCAGCCTCGAGGCGCCCACCCGACACCCGATCGACTGGCAGAATCCCGCCTTCTACGACCAGACCGGGCTCACGACGGAGCTCGAGCGCGTCTTCGACATCTGTCACGGCTGCCGCCGCTGCTTCAGCCTCTGTAACGCCTTTCCAACACTGTTCGACGCCGTGGATGCGACCTCCGCGGGCGAGGTGTCGGCGGTCGACAAGAAGGTGTTCTGGCAGGTCGTCGATCACTGCTATCTCTGCGACATGTGCTTCATGACGAAGTGTCCGTACGTGCCGCCTCATCCATGGAACGTCGACTTCCCGCATCTGATGCTGCGTGCGAAGGCCGTGCACGCGCGCAAAGAGGGCATCAGCTTCCGCAACCGCGCGCTGGCCGCCACCGACACCGTCGGCAAGATTGCCGGCATCCCCGTCATCGTGGAAATCGTCAACGCCGTCAACCACTCCAAAGCAGGCCGTGTCGTACTGGCGAAGACCCTGGGGGTCGACCCCACCGCCCCCATACCAAAGTATTACACCCGCACGGCGCGCAAGCGCCTGCGCCGCCTGGGCAACACGGACGGGAGGGCTCCGGCGGACCGGGAAGCCGGCGTTGCCAGTGCGAGCAGACCGGGAAACGCGGAGATCACCGGCAAGGTCGCGCTCTTCACCACCTGCTATGGCAATCGCAACAACCCGCAGATCAACGAGGATCTGGTTGCCGTCTTCGAGCACAACGACATCCCCGTGACGCTTCTCGCGCAGGAGCGGTGCTGCGGCATGCCCCGATTGGAGCTCGGGGACCTCGAGGCGGTTGCGCGCCTGAAGGAGCACAACATCCCGCAGCTCCTCCGCGCCATCGACTCCGGCTTCGACATCGTCGCGCCGATCCCGTCCTGCGTGCTCATGTTCAAGCAGGAGCTGCCGCTGATGTTTCCCGACGATGCCGCCGTGAAGCGGGTGGCGAAGCGCATCTTCGACCCCTTCGAGTACCTCATGTCCCGCCATCGCGCGGGCCTGCTGCGCACCGACTTCAAGCGCTCGCTCGGCAAGGTGACCTACCACGTCCCCTGTCATCTGCGCGTGCAGAACATAGGGCTCAAGACCCGCGACGTGCTGCGCCTGGTGCCCGACACCACCGTCGAGACGATCGAGCGCTGCTCCGGACACAACGGCACCTACGGAGTGAAAAAGGAATTCCGCGCCGCTTCCATGAAGATCGGCCGCCCGGTGATCCAGCGCGTCGAGTCCGCCGCCGCCGAGCACTACACCAGCGACTGCCCGATGGCCGGCGAGCAGATCGAAAGCGGCCTCGATGGCGGCCGCGAGCCCGAGCATCCGCTCACTCTCCTCAGGCTCGCCTACGGCCTCTAGTTCGATGCGCTGGATCGGGGCATCCTTGCCCCGACCAGCGCTGCTTTGGGCAAAAAGCGTGGTTTTTGCCCAAAGCTCCGCCACCTACGGCGGCGGAGCACATCCTGTGCCTGGGCTGCTACTTGCATTGTTGGAGCGCATATGGACAAGCTGAACCCTGCTGATCTAATGAGTCTCGAGCGCTATGCCCGCGAGCGCCCCGATTTCCGCGCCCGGGTGCTGGAGCACAAGCGCGATCGCAAGCTCGCCATCGGCCCGAGCGTCACCTGGTCGTTCGAGGACCGGCTCACCATGCAATACCAGATTCAGGAGATGCTGCGCGCCGAGCGCATCTTCGAGCCCGAGGGCATCCGCGACGAGCTGGATGCCTACAATCCCTTGATTCCCGATGGCAGCAACTGGAAGGCGACGCTGCTCATCGAGTTTCCCGACGTCGCCGAGCGCCAGCGCCAGCTCGCACAGCTCATCGGTCTCGAGGACCGATGCTGGGTGCAGGTGAGCGGCCACGAGCGCGTGTATGCGATCGCCGACGAAGATCTCGAGCGCGAGACCACCGAGAAGACCTCATCGGTGCACTTCCTTCGCTTCGAGCTCACCGCGCCCATGGTCTCGGCTCTCAAAGGCGGAGCGCCGCTCGCAGCCGGCGTAGATCACGACCGCTACCGCCATTCAATAGATCCGGTCCCCGCGCCGGTCCGAGCCGCACTCGTCGCGGACTTGAATTAGGAGCGCAGCACAAAGAGGCTCTTGGCCAGACGCTGATCGCCAGGACGGCGATCCGCGAGCCTACAAGGACGTACTTGCGGCGTTCTGGCCAAGAGCCTCTTTGTGATGCGCTCCGGACGTCGAACCCAGATCAGGTAAGATCCCCGCCTTTAGCGCGAGTCCCTGACCCAATCCATCCCCGATGAACAGTTCCTATACCGCTTCTGACATCGAAGTCCTGAGCGGCCTGGAGCCGGTGCGCCGCCGGCCAGGCATGTACACCCATACCTCGCGTCCCAATCACCTGGCGCACGAGGTCATCGACAACAGCGTCGACGAGGCGCTGGCCGGGCACGCCAAAGAAATCTCGGTCACGCTCTACAAAGACAACTCCCTCGAGGTCGTGGATGACGGCCGCGGCATGCCCGTCGACATCCACCCGAAAGAGAAAGTCAGCGGCGTCGAGCTGATCCTCACGCGCCTGCACGCCGGCGGTAAGTTCAGCGATAAGAACTACCAGTTCTCCGGTGGTTTGCATGGCGTCGGCGTCTCCGTCGTGAATGCGCTGTCCACGCACTTGGATTGCCGCATTCGTCGCGGCGGTAAGGAATACAGCATCAGCTTCAAGGACGGGAAGCTCGCCAAGAAGCTGGAAGTGATCGGCACCGTCGGCCAGCGCAACACCGG
>DASRDO010000014.1:0-60064 GCA_035652555.1 Steroidobacteraceae bacterium
TGCGTGTTGCTGAGGGCGTTGGAGGTGCTCAGACACCCGATGGTGGTGCGCTCCTGGGCGGACATGAGCGGGTTGTTGCAGTTGAGGGTGTCCTCACCGTCCGGCTCGCCCGTGGTAGGGTTGACGCCGATGCCGGTGCCGATGAATGCGGCGCTCGGGGCAATCTGCGCCAGCGAGTCATCGTCCAGGAACATGATCGAGCTGTAGACCTGGTGGTTGTCGTCGATGTTGTAGTGGGTGAAAGCACCCGCGTTCCAGCGCTCATCCGGGCGCATGTAGTAGTTGAGCGCGCCGAAGTTGTAGGCGTTCTTCGCCGATGAGTAGGGTACGAACGTGCCGGTGGTCGGATCGACCGTCAGGGTGGGGGCGAAGGGAATCGGCACGGACGCGAGCGGATCCCCGGGGGTGGTCGATTGGAAGTCGTGATTGAAGAAGCGACCGGTCGCACTGGTGCTCGAGCCGCTGCACTGCGGGGTGCCTTCGCCCGGAACCGAGACGTCCTTGGTGGTGGCCAGCGTGCACAGGCTGAAGTCGCGAGCCGCCTCGGTGACCGGGGCGGTTCTGCGATAGCCGACGTAGGCCACCGCGTTCCCCTTGCCGTCGGCGAAGTTGCCGCCGAGGATCAGGGTGACGTCCTTGGTGGCGCCATCCCACACGGAGCTCGGCGAAGTGCCGTAATTGTGGGCCGGAGCGAACTGCGCGTAGTAATCGTTGTGCTGGTCGTGCTGGTACGCCGACGCGTTGGCGTCGATCTCGAATCCCTGGAAGTGATCGTTCATCACGAAGTTGACGACGCCCGCGACGGCGTCCGCGCCGTACACCGCAGCGGCACCGCCTGTCAGCACGTCCACACGCTCGACGAGCGCGATCGGGATGTTGTCGAGGTCGGCCGCGTTGGCGTTGATCGGGACGATCGAGGGCTGGCCTGGCACCATGCGCTTGCCGTCGACGAGGACCAGGGTGCGCTGCGGGCCGAGGCCGCGCAGATCGACCGTGGCCGTGCCGGTGGCGCCGTTCGAAGCCATGGCGCCCTGATCGGCCATCACCTGCGGCAGGTTATTGAGCACATCCTCGACCGAGGTCACGCCCTGGGAGGCAATGTCCTTGGCGCTGATAGCGGTGACCGGGCTGATCGAGCTCAATCCGGGCTGCACGATACGCGAGCCGGTGACCACGACCTCCTGCAGAGCGGCTGTCGGAGCAGCTGCGGTGGCAGGGGTGGCTGGAGCGGCCGAAGGGGCCGGCACCGCCTGCGGATCTGCAGCTGCCGCCACCGCCGGCAGCGCCACAGATGCCGCTGCAGCGTTGGCCAGGGCGAGACGGATGGCTCGCCGCAAAAGCGTATTCTTCGACATCAGTATGACTCCCAAGACCTGGTATATATGTGTTGTGCGACGCTGAATGGTGCCTACGCGCCACAAGCGACCCATCCCCCAAGAATACGGCGTTGGTTTTGACGCTGTAAAGTCCTCCACGCTTTATTACAGCGATTTTTGCTCGTAAGCGCCGTATCAGCCGCTCACGCTGGCGCGGCAATCCCCGCTCCATTGTGCCCTGGATGTAAACGTTGCAATTGCGCCACGAGCCAGCAGCCCCTGAGCGTTGCGCGCATACCACAAGGCGAGATTCCGCCCGCGGGGTGATAATGTCGCGCGATGACCCCGGCAGAAACACTCGAGCGCGCGACCAGCCTGCTGCAGAAAGGTGAGGCTGCGGCGGCGGCGGCGGCCTGCGGTGCCGTCCTCGCACGCGAGCCTCGGAATGCGGTAGCGGCGCACCTGATGGGCCTCGCCCTGAAGGACACTGGGGATTCGGCCCAGGGTGAGCAATGGCTGAGATTCAGCATCGACCTGGAGCCGAATCGCGGCGAGTTTCATGCAAATCTCGCCAATCTGCTGCGAAAACGCGAGAAATACGCCCCGGCTGAGTCCGCCTATGAGCGCGCGCTCGAGCTGCTGCCGGACCACCGCCCCGCACGCCGCGGGCTCGCACTCACTCTCATCGACCTGAGGCGGCCCGAGGCTGCCGAGGCGCAGTGCCGGCTCCTCCTCGCGGGCGAGGAGGCGGACGCGGAGAGCTGGAACATTCTCGGCCTCGCTCTGGCGAGCATGGGCCGGGACGTGGAGGCCGAGAGCGCCTACCGGCGGGCGATAGTGCTCGATCCGGGCAATAAGGTCGCGCACCATAATCTGGGCGCCCTCCTCGCGCACCTGGAGAGGCCGGAGGCGCTGGAGGTCATCGACACGGCACGCAAGCTCGGCGCGGACGGCTATGAGGCGGCCTACAACCGCGGACGCGCTGCGCTCAATGCCGGCGATCTCGACGAGTCGGAGGCGAGTTTCGCCCGCGCAGTGGAGCTGCAGCCGTTGAACATGGATGCACAGTCGACCCTCGCGCACGTGCGGTTCATGCGGGGCGATCCGGCATTCGTGCGCTCGCTCGTCACCACCGTGAAGGCGAATCGGGAGAACATCCGCCTGCAACTCCTCCTGGGTGAGACGCTCTGGCGCGCGGGGCAGCTCGCCAGCGCCGAGACGCTCGTGCGCGACCTCCTTGCCCGCGGGCGCTCGGTGCCCGCAGCGCAATCGACACTGGCCGGCATCCTTTTCGATCAGGGCAGAGCGGAAGAGGCGGAGAGGTACGCCCTGGAAGCTGCGGCAACGCGCCCGGACCAGCAGGCGGTGGTCCTCAATGTGGTGACCATTCTTCTTGCGCGTGGCAGAGCCGAGGAGGCGATGCCCTTCATCCAGGCGCAGTTGAGCCGCAATCCTGACGCACAGACGTGGCTCGCGTTCGAGGCCACGGCATCACGCATGCTCGCGACCGACCGCTACCACGAGCTGTTCGACTACGACAGATTCGTCAGAGTGTTCGATCTCGAGGCGCCTCACGGATGGTCCTCGATGGCGCAGTTCAACCGGGATCTGGCCGCAGCGCTGCATGACCGCCACCGCTTCACCAACCATCCGCTCGACCAGACGCTGCGCAACGGCACGCAGACCTCACGAAGCCTGCTCACCGAGCCCGACCCGGCCATTCGCGCGATCCTCGCGGCCTTCCAGACGCCGATCGAGGAGTATCGGCGCACGCTCGCCGTGCCCGCCGGGCATCCGCTGTCACGCGCCAATAGCGGTGAGAGTCGCTTCACCGGCGCCTGGTCGGTGCTGCTGAAGCGCAACGGCTTTCACGTCAACCACATTCATCCCGATGGCATGTTGAGCTCGGCCTACTACGTGGAGGTTCCGCCGGAGGCGCAGGATGCGGCTCTCAAGTCGGGCTGGATCAAATTCGGTGAGCCACGCTATCCCGTGGCCGGCATCATCGCGGAGCGCTACGTGCAGCCGCGGCCCGGGCGTCTGGTGCTCTTCCCTTCTTATATGTGGCACGGCACCAATCCCATTTACGGCGAGGACCCACGACTCTGCATCGCCTTCGATATGCGCCCGCAGGCGACCTGAGCGCGCCTGCCCGCCGCGCTCAATCGGCGTAAAACTCCGCGATCGCCGCCGTGGCCACCGTCATCAGGTCCTGCTCGGCCGGCGTCATGAGCGGGTTCCAGATGTCGAAGATGAGGATGGTGCGTTCCTCATCGCTGTCGTTCCAGGCTGCATGCTCGATCGTATCGTCGAAGATGAGGAGCTTGCCGGGATGCCACTCGCGGACCTGCGTGCCGACCCTGAATCCGCAGCCCGGCGGCACGATGAGCGGCAGATGGACCGTCAGGCGCGTGTTGGTGGAGCCGGTGTGCGGTGGAATGCGCGTCCTGGGCTCCAGCAAAGAGAACAGCTGCGTCGGCCCGCGGTGTGGGATCCTGACGATCGGCGCTTTCTCGAGCGCGGCGAGTGTTTTCGGGCAGCGCGCGCAGTTGGCTTCCTGGCGCTCGCCGTCCTTGTAGAGAAAGAGTGCGCTCCAGCGTCGCGATTGATTGAGCTCACGCCACTGGTTGAGCGGTTCATCCGGTGAGTGAGTGAGATATGGCGAGAACTGATCCCGGGAATCGGCGAGCAGCGCCTGCAATTCCGCGCGGATGTCATCCGTCGCCTGCTCGATGGCCGACACCCACGGAAACTCCTCCCGCTCGTAGAACTGAATCGCCGGCAGGCGGGGGAAGTGCGTGAAGGTCGGCTGCTGGGTGTAGATCCGGTTTCGTCCGAGGATTGCTCCGAGGCAATCATCCACGCGGTCCGCCTTTGCCGTGGCATGCCGTGCGCGCACTTCCTGCATGCGCTCCTTTAGCCATGCGTCGAGCTCGTTGAGGCTCGCCAGCACCGTGCGCCTGGCATGCTCGATCACGGGCTGCCACGATTTCGGCAAGGCTGTGTCCGGCCGCAGGGACAGGAGGGCCCGGTGATAGATCTGCGCCGCGTGCTTGACCTTGCCCGTGCGCTCGAGCAGGGATGCCTTCTGAATCAACGCCAGCGTGAAATGTGGCTGCAGCGTGAGCGCCCGCTCCAACGCCTTCATCTCCGCTTCCGCATCGTTCAGCTCGCGCAGGGAGGTCGCGAGATTGAGGTACATCGCTGCATTACTTGAGTCCGCGGCAACCGAGCGCTCGAGCCATTGTCGGCCTTGCGCCGCATCACCTACACGCAACGCATGCACTCCGTGGGCACCGAGCACCGCCGCGTCATCGGGGGCGAGCGAGAGCGCCTGCGACAGAAATCTCGCAGCCTCGGCCGGTTGGCCCTGTAGATCGGCCCGTTCGGCACCGCCAAGTAGCTCACGAATTTTCACTTGCAGAGGGGCGGGGGTGCTCATGAAGGAGTATCCTACTGGATGTGCCAAATCTTCGGGCATCGCCGCTGCGCCGGCGCTGGTGGCCGGCGGTGTGCCTGCAGAGCATGCTGCTCGCGGGACTGGGGAGTGCTGTTGCCGCCGCCCCTACCCCCGCAGCCACGACCGACGCGCCGAAGTCATTGTCTGCCGCCGAGGCGGCCGAGCAATACAAATCCCTCTTCGCCTGCCCAACCACGCTCGATCACATCGGGCGGGTAGTGGCTCCCGTCACGATCAACGGCCAGGGGCCGTTCCGGTTCGTCGTCGACACGGGTGCCAGCCGCTCCTCGGTAGGCCCGGGCCTCGTGCAGACTCTGGGCCTCAAAATGAGCACGGTGCCCGCCCTGCAGCTCGAGGGGATTACCGGCTCGGCGCCGGTCTCCGCGGTCACGATCGAGCGGCTGAAGGCAGGAAACATCAACATCGACCACACGCCGATGCCCGTCCTGTGGGCGCCGGTAATGGCCGGAGCGGATGGTATCCTCGGCATCGCCGGACTCTCGGATCAGACGCTGCTGGTCGACTTCGAGCACAACCGCGTCGTGCTGGGAAGCTCTCTCGATCCCAGCGTCCGTTTCCACTACTCACGTGTTGTTACCCACGAGGTCAGCGGCGGCCTGATGACTGCCGTTGCGTACGTGGGGGACGTTCGTGTGCTTGCAATCATCGATACGGGATCGGAGCGCACCCTCGGGAATCCCACGCTACAGAGGGCGCTGGGCCTGCGGGACGACCCCGGGCGCGCCGAGCCGGTTACCGCCGTCTATGGCGCGACCCGACAAGTAGAGTCGGGACGAGTCCTCCATGCTCCCGTGATCGCCATCGGTCCGCTGCGCGTTGAGGGCGTCGATCTCATCTACGGCGATTTCCACATCTTCAAGCTGTGGAAGCTCGACCGGGTTCCGGCAATCATCCTGGGGATGGACGTCCTCGGCACGGTGAATGCGCTCGGCTTCGACTTCCCCCATCACGCGCTCTACGTCTCGAGTGCGCGTCCGACGGGCGATCCCTTCAATCACATTACCTCCTACAGCTCGTCCACCGCGATTCACTAGCCCGCGGCCAGCTCGCCAACCTCACGCGCAAGCCGCTCGAAGAGCTCGAGCCAATCGCCGGGCGCGCGCTGCCGGAAGAGTCGCATGGTCGGATACCAGGGACTGTCGCTGCGCTCCAGGAGCCAGCGCCAATCAGGCGCCGCGTGCAGAGCCACCCAGACCGGCAGGCCCAACGCGCCGGCCAGGTGCGCCACCGATGTATCCGACGTGACTATCAGGTCGAGCGCCGACAGGAGAGCCGCCGTTTCAGCCAGGGCGTGGGCACTGACATCGTCCGGATCCGTGAGTTGTGCAAGTGCGCCGCCAAAGTCCACCTGACTCCGCTGCCCGGCCGCAGCGCCTTTCTGCAGCGAAATGAGGCTCACACCGGGAAGGCGGGCGAGTGGCGCCGCGCAGGCGAGCGCGAAGGAGCGGCCCCTGATCCAGGCCTGCTTCTCCGCGCCGGCGTGACCCTGCCAGTTGAGCCCGATCTTCAGGCCGGGTAGCGCGCTCAGCCGATTACGCCAGCTCGCGACGGCTGCCGGATCCGCCTTCAGGTAGGGTACCTCGGCGGGAATCGTGTCCGCCCGTGTCCCAAAGGCGAGTGGCAGGCTCAGGAGCGGACAGTGATAGTCCAGAGCGGACGGGACCGGGTCTCCCTGACAGATGAGCGTCCCGCCGAAGCGCACAGATCGCATCAATTCCGCGAGCGCTTCCGGCACTTCGAAGACGATCTGCGCGCCCTTGTCCTCCAGGAGCGGAAGGTAACGACAGAACTGGAGAGCGTCCCCGAGTCCCTGCTCGGCGTGGATGAGGATGCGCTTGCCGGCGAGGTCCTCGCTGCCCGTCCAGCGCGGCGTGGAGAAGCTGCGGTGATACTCCCGCAGGTATTCGAGCCGCAGGCGGGCCTCGTAGAGCGGCCAGCCTTCCTCGTACTCACCCTGGGCGAGCTTGAGGAGACCCTTGCTCCAGAGCGTCGGCGCGTGATCGGGCTCGATGCTCAGGGCGCGGTCGAACTGCTGCAGGGCCTCCTCACGGCGACCGAGAGCGTTGAGGGTGCCGGCGGCGTTGTTGAAGGCGTCGATGTAGTCTGGTTTGGCTTCTGCCGCCTTGGCAAAGGAGGCCAGCGCCTCCTCCGACCGCCCGAGATGTCCGAGCTCGACGCCCCGGTTGCTGAGCGCCTCGGCGGACCGCGGCTCGATCGTGAGCGCGCGCTCGAAGCTCAATAATGCCTCCGCATGCCGCTCGAGCAGCGACAGCGCCACGCCCCGGTGAAAGTGGATCCCGAAGCGCTGCGGCGCCAGCGCCTGGGCGCGCTCCAGGCTGCCGAGCGCATCCTCGTAGCGTTCCAGGCTGATGAGTGCGAGTGCCCGGCAGTGATGGACTTCCGCCTCACCCGGCGCGAGGGCCAGTGAGCGATCGTAGCTCGCGAGCGCTTCTTCGAGTCGCTTCAGCGCTCGCAGCGCATTGCCCCGGTTGGCGAGCATGACTGCATCGCGCGGATGGAGCACGAGTGCCTGGTCGATACTCCTCAGGGCCTCCTCATAATGACGCTCGGAAAGCTCGGCGAAGGCCCGGCCGCGGTGCGCGGCCAGCAGGTCGGGCTTCAATGCCGCTGCGCGCCCGAAAGCGCCGGCCGCTTCGCTGTGCCGGCCGACACTGCTCAGCGCATGACCGAAGTTGGCGAGAATGTATGGGTTCGAGGGGCGCGCGTCCGCCGCTGCTTGCAGATGGAGCACGGCCTCTTGCGCCTGCCCCATGCGGCCGAGCGTCACACCGAGGAGGTGCAGCGCATCGCCATTGTTCGGCTCCCGGGCGATCGCCTGCCGGAAGAGCGTCGCCGCTTCGGCAAGGCGCCCCTGCTGCTGCAGGGTGTAGCCCTGCGCCAGCTCCGTGGCGGTATCCCCGGCGCTCACGCGGGCAATCCTCCGCCGCCCGTCGACACCGGGTCAGAATGCCGGAGCCTCATCGTACCCGCATGACTTTGAAGCCATGGTGCGAGGACGCTTCCAACCAGTAGGAGTCGAGCCATCCGCGCGTGATGCGTACGGAGTCACCCGGCTTGGCGTAGAGATCCGTGCCGTCCGGCACCAGCTGCTCCCATACCTGGCCATTGTCGAGGGAGACCATGGCGCGGCCGTCGGGGCCTTGCCCGATGTGCACCACGTGCGCGTCTATGGTGGCGACGGATTTTACGCGCACGCCCGCGGCAGCAGCTTCCCGGTCCACAATGGTGGCGTGCGACAACCCGAAAGTACGTTGTGGGTTGAGGGCCTCTTTCATGGCGCGGGCCGTACGCTGCGCGGACTCGGCCACGGCCGCGGAGACCCGGTCGAAGCACCGGAGGCGGGCAGCGTCCGCGGCAATATGACGGCACGCCAGCAGCTGGTTGACGGGCGTCTCGGGCGGAGCGGCCCGGACTGCGGGGATGGCGGCAAGGATCAGCAGCAGGCTCAGGGAGGCCGCCAGCGGTTGCTTCGGCTTGGCGCGATCGCGGCGGGCGAGATCGGGAGGGGGATTCATCGAAAAAGTATAGTGCCTCACCCCTCCCCATACCACCGCCGCCCGACCTGAGCTAATCTAGACATATCAACTACATGAGCAGGGCGTGTCATGACGTCTTCCAGATTACATATGGGCCTCCTGGCCGCGTGCGCGGCGATGGCGGCAGCGGTCGCGCTGGCACAGCAGGCGCCGAGCAGCTCGCCGACGACTCAGCCCGCAGCGCAGTCGGCGCAAAAAGCGGCTGCCGATTCAAAGGCCGCCGCCCCTGCGGCCGCCGCCGCTGCAGCTCAGAAAAAGGCAGCGGACCAGCTCATCAGGGATGCGAGAAATGCGGGCTTCAAGCCGCAAAAAGTCGGTGGCAACCTGATGTTCTGCCGGACCGCGACCGAGCTCGGGTCGAGTTTCCCGGTCAGGACCTGCTACAACGAAGATCAGGTGAGAATAAAGATCCAGGAATACCAGGCACAGCGCCAGCAGCTCGAGGGCATGCACAGCAGCGGAATGGTTACCAATTAGCGCTACCGGCGGCGGCAGGGACGTTACCTGAGGAGGCATGTCATGACATCGAGACTACAGAGAGCTCTCCTTGCCGCGTGCGCAACGATGGCGGCGGCTGTCGTACTGGCACAGCAGGCTTCAAACAGCTCGCAGACGACGACCCAGTCCGCGGCGCAGTCCGCGCAGAAGGCGGCTGCCGATTCAAAAGCAAATGCCGGCTCGAGCGCCACTGCCGATTCAAACGCGACTGCCGATGCAAAAGCCACGGCCTCTGCCGCCGCCGCCGCGGCGCAGAAAAAGGCCGACGACCTGCTCATCAGGGATGCGAGGAATGCGGGATTCAAGCCGGAGGACATTCGTGGCAATCGCATGTTCTGCCGGACCGCCACCGAGCTTGGATCCAGCTTTCCGGTTAGAACCTGCTACAACGAGGATCAGGTGAAAATAAAGATCCAGGAGTACCAGGCGCAGCGCAACCAGATGGAGGCGGCGCACAATCTCGGAATGCAGGTTCACTAGGACGCGGACCGGCGACTGGGCGTTCCGCGCGCATGCCCGAACAACACAGCGGCGAGCCTGCCGGTCTGACGAGCGCCGGTTTCCAGGCGCTGCAGCGCGGCGATGCCAAGGCCGCGCGCGAGCATTTCGAGCAGGCGACGATGAGCGGGACGGCGGGCGCCGACACCTGGTTCGGCCTCTCGCTGGCACACCGTCACCTCGGCTCCGCGCAGGCGGAACGAGCGGCTCTCGATCGCACTCTGGAGCTCAATCCCCGGAGCGTTCCTGCGCTCGTCCGCAAGGGCGATCTGTATACCGCGCAAGCGGATGCGCGCGCCGCGAACACCTTCTACCGTGCCGCCCTGAAGATCGCCGGTTCCATGCGAGCGACCCCTCCGGAGTGGCGGGCGGAGCTCGAGCGGATCGCGGCACTGGTGCAAGGCAATGCCCGCGCCTTCGAGCAACACCTCATCGATGATCTTGGGCGCACCGGCCTCGGAAGGCCCGGCACGGAGCGCTTCGCCCGTGCGCTCGATCTGCTCCTCGGCCGGCGGCAGATCTTTCAGCAGCAGCCGCAGGTGTTCTATTTCCCCGAGTTGCCGCAGATCGAATTCTATGACCGCGCCGATTTTTCCTGGACCGCGGCTCTCGAGCAGGACACCGCCGCCATCCGCGAAGAGCTGCGCGCCATCCTCAGCGCCGGCGACCGCTTCGGTCCCTACATGCAGCCGAGCCCCGACCGTCCCGCATTCGACAACAACGGTCTGCTCAACGACCCTTCCTGGAGCGCCTGCCACCTGATCCGCAACGGCGAGGAGGTCGCCGCCAATGCGGCCCTCTGTCCGGTCACCATGAATGCGCTTCGGCGCCTCCCCCTCTGTCGCATCGCCGGGCGCACGCCGACCGCGCTCTTCTCCCTGCTGCGCCCCGGCACACACATCCGGCCGCATCATGGGTTCCTCAACACACGCCTCATCTGTCACCTGCCGCTCATCGTGCCGCCGGGGTGCGCATTGCGGGTCGGCAACGAGACCCGGCCCTGGAAAGAGGGTGAGGTCGTCATTTTCGATGACACCATGGAGCACGAGGCCTGGAACCGGAGCTCGGAGCTGCGCGTCGTTCTCCTCTTCGACATCTGGCGCCCCGAGCTCACCGCCGCAGAGCGCGGGCTCGTCGCCGGCATGCTCGAGTCCATCGATCGGTTCGGCGGTGCCCGCCGCGAGTGGAGTCAGTAGACGATAATGGTCCAGCTCATCGAGCGGGTCACAGGGTGCACTCGGGCGGGCGGATCTTCCCTTCTGCGGCAGGACGCTTAGAGTTCACCCCAGAGCCTTGATCTGCAAGGCGGGAGACGCTCATGGCCGTTTCCAGGTTCGGTATGGTGCTCTGCGCGGCGGGTATGTTGATGGTCGGGAGGGGCGCGCAGGCATGGCAATCGTCGACTGCGCCGGCAGCTGTCCCGGGCGTGCTCGCCCCATCTTCTGCTCAAAAGGCGGAGGCTGACAAAGGTGCCGCGGCACGGTCCGCCGCCGCCAAAAAAGCTGCCGATGCGGCTGCAATACTGGTCAGAGACGCCCGCAATGCCGGCTTTACGGCAGAGAACATCAATGGCGCGCAGATGTTCTGCCGGCTCGATACTGAGCTCGGCTCGAGGTTTCTCGTGAAGACCTGTTACGACGAGCTGCAGGTACGGATCAAGATCGAGCAGTATCGGACGCAGCGCAACGAGCTCGAGGCGATACACCACCTTCAGTAGCATGCGCAGCAGTGCGCGTCCCGCGGCTGTCATCAGCTCATCGGCAGGCGGCTGCGTGGATGAGTGGTAATCGTTTGACCAGTCGAAGGGGTCTTAATGGTCCAGTCCTCCCGCACGTGCAAGGCTGTTTGATCCTGTTAGACTTGGAATCCTCCGGTATCAGACGTTAGGAGCGCGCGTTATGAAAGTGTCAGTGTTTCGTGGAGCGATCCTCTTTGTGGCCTGTGCGATGACCGCGGCCGTCCTCGCGCAGGCACAGCAGGCCCCCAAGGACTCCAAGCCCGCGGCTGCGGCCGCCGCGTCCGCCGCCTCCGCCGCCTCGGCGAGTGCGCCCGCGGTCAATCAGAGCGCCACCGACAGCAAGGACAAGGCCATCAAGGAGGCCTCCGCCCAAAAGGCCGCAGATGACTCGGCGGTGTTCCTCAGGGACGTGGCCAATGCCGGCTTCAAACCGGAGCACGTCCGCGGGACCCTGATGTATTGCAGGACGACCACTGAGATCGGCTCGAACTTTCCGGTGAAGACCTGCTACAACGAGGAGCAGGTGCGCGTCAAGATCAGCGAGTATCAGGCGGAGCGCATGGAGATGCAGCGCAAGGGTACCCTGCCGCAGTTTTGCAACAAGACCTACGCGCCTCAGTGCTGAGCGGCGGCTCAGCCCTCACTGACATGACTCGACAGGCCGCGGATGCAGCACATCGGTAGCGAAGGTGGGCGGGCGAGCCGCGTGGCTCGCCTGCTCATAATCGTACGCGAGGCCGAGCAAGCGGCCCTCGGACCACTTCGGCCCGATGAAGGAGATGCCCACGGGTAGCCCGTGGACCTGGCCCATCGGTACATTGATGTAGGGATAGGCAGCTACGGCCGGCAGGCTGCTGTCACCGCCGCTGATCGAATCACCGTTCACCAGGTCGATGACCGATGCCGGGTTCGTGGTGGGGGAGATCAGCGCCACGACCTTGTGCTCGCGCAGCAGGCGATCGATCCCGGCGGGCCCGGCGAGGCGCAGGTTGGCGTCATGTGCCTTGACGTACGCCGGATCGTCGAGACCTTTCGTGTGCTCCGCCTTGACGAAAAAGCCCTGCCCGAACCATGTCATCTCCTCGGGATGGGCATCGTCGAAGGCAATGAGCTGTGCCAGTGTCCGGCTCCTGACCGCCGGCGGCGATCCAGCGAGATACCTGTTGAGATCCGCCTTCAGCTCCGTCTGCAGGACGAGGCCCTCGTTCTTGCCGAGCTTCGCGACGTCGTAATCATCGACATCGACCAGAGTGGCACCCCGGGCTTTGAGCACTGCCAGGGCCCGATCGAACACCCCGAGCGTCTCGGGCGTGAAGCCCTTCAAGAGGAAGCGCGCCACACCGAGGCGCACGCCGTGGAGCGCACGCGGGTTGAGAGCGGTGGTGTAGTCGATCCGATGCCTGTTCGCCTCAGCCGTAGCAGGGTCGGCGGGGTCACTCCCCGCCATGGCCGTCAGCATCATCGCCGCATCGCGCACCGTGTGCGTAATGGGACCCGCCGTATCCTGAGTGTGGCTGATGGGCACGATGCCGGTGCGCGAGATGAGCCCGACAGTCGGCTTCAATCCAACGAGGCCATTCATCGAAGACGGACAGTTGATGGAGCCGTCCGTCTCCGTACCCACCGCTGCTGCGGCCAGGCCTGCCGCCACCGCTGCCGCGGATCCTGAGCTCGATCCGCACGCCGTGCGATCCAACGCGTAAGGATTGCGCGTAAGGCCGCCCACGGCACTCCAGCCGCTGCTCGAGTGTTCCGAGCGGATGTTCGCCCACTCCGAGAGATTGGTGCGGCCGAGGATGACTGCGCCGGCGCGGGAGAGGTTCTCCACGACCGGAGCGCTGGCGGCGCGGACGTTTTGTGCCAGCGCCAATGATCCGGCGGTGGTTGGCACCCCGGCCACACCGATGTTGTCCTTCACCAGGATGGGCAGGCCGTCCAGGGGGCCGCGCGACTTACCGTCAGCTCGGCGTGCGTCGGCGGCGCGCGCTTCGGCTGCGGCCTGCGGATTGAGCCCGATTACGGCGTGCAGCTGCGGGTTGAGCCTGCCGATTCGGGTTTCGTAACCGGCGACCAGCGCCTGCGAGGTGATGCGGCGTGCCGCGAGATCGGCGGACAGGTCCGCGGCCGACTTGCACACCGTGTCATAGCCGGCTGCAGCGGAGACATACGTCAGACAACAGAGCGTGCCTGCGGTGATGTACGTGCGCATGTTGCCCCCCTTACCGACTGGCGCGCGGCGCCATGATTTTCGCCAGCACGTCCGCCTGATCGCGGATGCGCACCAGGTGCGGATACTGCGGGCCGCCGTGATAGCTCACCGCGAGGGTGTGGTACCAGCCGTCCTGTTGCACCAGGAAGGCAGTGGGTCCGCTGGAATGCTCCGCCTGGGTCGCTGCGTATTTCAGCACCTTGTCCGTGTAGGCCTGATTGTCGATGGCGAGGATCTTCATCCCGGGAGCCATCCCGGCTTGCCACGCCGGCGAGCCCTCGCGCACGTCCGCCACCGTGTCATCCTTGCCCAACAGGAATCCATAGCTGAACCAGTTGTCGGAGACGTGAAAGAGCGCCTCGCGCGTCGCGATGAACTTGTTCGGCTCGCTCGTGTAGACCAGCCGCCAGCCCGACCGCGCCAGCTCATCGGTCGGCGGTGTCGGGGCGACCTCGTACACGCGCTTCTGGAAGAATGCATGCCAGTCGTACGGTGTGACCTGGTTGAGGAGCTGCTCGATCTCCTCACGGGTGTAGGTCTTGGTGATGGGCCCGGTCACCGCCGGTGCACTGTAGAGGTGCAGGAAGTCATCGAGCGACCTCCTGCCCCGGGTTCGCTCACGGATGAGCGTATCGGCATCGAGCCACAGGAGCTCCCCCTCCCCGTAGAAATCCCCCGCGGTCCGGCGGATGCTCGGATAGGATCCTGTCGCCTGATACAGATAGGGCGCGGCGATCGTGGTGTCGATCAGTGGCTCGGTATTGCGGCCCGGCTCACTCGCAAGTCCCGCGTAGAGCGCCGCGAGGTACTCCGGATAGTCGGCCGGCGCCCTGATTCCGGTGCGGAAGGAGAGGAGGTCGCCGAGGTATTGATTCATGCCTTCGTAGACCCAGAGGAGATCCGTCTGCATCGGGATCTGGAAGTTGAGCGTGGTCAGATCGGCGGGCCGGCGGTACTTGCCGTTCCAGGAATGCGAGAATTCGTGTGTCAACAGGTCGCCGGCGGCGAGCTGGTTCTGGGGGTTGGTCATGAAATCATCGGGCGCGCGGTTGTCGCTCGACTGATGATGCTCGATGCCTTGGAAGCCGATCACGTCCGAGAGCTCGAGGAGCGAATGGTAGTCGTCCCAGTGTCGCGAGCCATAGAGAGCGAATGCCTCCGGCGCCAGATGTTTGTAACTCGCGATCAGCGTGTCCGGGACGTCGAGATCCTGCGGCTTGTCGGCGAAGATATCGAGCATCTGATAGGCGCTGCCCTTGCGCCACAGCTCGATGTGCTTGTAATAGCGGCCGCAGTCGAGCGGCGAGTCGACGAGCATGTTGAGCGGCACTTCGGCGAAGTCCACCCGTTGTCCGGTCTCACTCGGGCCGGGTAGCGCCGTGCCGTAGCCCCAGCCGTCGGGCAGGATGATGCTCGGCTTGAAATATACCTCGTGGGAGTTGGTATCCGCCTGGTAGAAGAGGGTGCGGTTCCAGTTGATGATGGCTAAGTTGGGCGTGGACATCCGATCCGGTGAGTTGACCAATATGGTGAACTCGATGTCCAGCGTGGCGACTCCTTGCGGTACCTCCACGTGGAAGGCATACATGTCGATCCTGTCGCGGCGCCAGTCGAGCGCGCGGCCGTTGGCCGAGACCTTCAGTTGCGAGAGGTCGGAGAGCGGCCCGGTGGGGCCATGCTCGCCGGGTGTCCATTCCGGATAGACGAACGTGAACGGCCCGGGCTTCACCGGCATGCGCATCGTCGCGGTCATGAGCCCGCGGCCGGCGTCCCGCGCATCGAGCACGAGCGTCTCCGGGTTGCTTTGCGTCGCGTAAGCCGGCGAGTTGGCGTTGGGCTCCGCGGCCGATGCTGCTGCAGCGAGGCTCAGGGACAGCGGTAGAACAGCGAGGCAGCCGAATGACGAGAACTTCACGGGTGCTCCTCTGGCGGACGTTGCAATTGCTGGTGTGGCGGCCGCGCCACCCCGGCCGCGGGCTGCAAGTATGGCATGGACCGAGTGCCGCCAGCCTCCCCGGGGCATCTTACGCCCGTTGCGATGAGCGGTTGTCCCGGAGAGACGAACAGCGGAAGCGCGAATACCGGAATTCGCGTGAAAAAACGACGTAAAAGCGACGCAAAAGCGCCGTCAGCAAATGAACTGCCCGCTGCCGGGATGGAACCAACGCTGCGCGCATCTACGATGCTGAAATGACCTCGACACGCTGCCACTGCGGCGAGTAGTGGGGTATGAGCGACGAGTCGCTGTGGCTCGAGGACAACATTCGGGCTGCGGTGAAAAATCGCGTGCTAGAGTTGCCGCCGTTCGCCGACAGCGGCCTCAGAGCCGCTACATGGGGAGTCCAACGCAATGAGTATCGATCCGAGATTCACCGGCATCACGGCCCGCCCGATCCTGACCATGGGCCTGCTTGCCCTGGTCGGCGTGGTGGCCGCGGCGCCCACCGATGCGCAGGTCGCCGCAACTGCCAGCGCCGATGCGAGTGCATCCAGCGCCCAACCGCTGCAGGAGGTCGTCGTCACCGGCACCTCGATCAGAGGCATCAACGCCGAGACGGCGTTGCCCGTGCAGATTCTGAGCTCGAAGGATATCGCGCGCACGGGCGCGACCAATGTCGAGCAGCTTCTGCAGTCGATCAGCGCGACCAGCAGCGCGAACAATACCGTGTCGGTCGATGCGACGGGCGCTCTGACGGGAGGCATCCAGACCATCTCCCTGCGCGGCCTCGGCAGCTCGCGCACGCTGGTGCTCATCAACGGCAAGCGCGCATCGGTTTACGGCGGCGGCTCGGTGGGCACGGCAGGAAATTCGGTCGACATCGGCGCCATTCCCGTGAGCGCCATCGAGCGGGTCGAAGTGCTGAAGGATGGCGCCTCGGCCATCTACGGCAGCGATGCGATCGCCGGTGTGGTGAACTTCATCCTGAAGACCAACTATCAGGGCTTGGATGCGAGCGCAACGGTGGGCACTCCGACCACCGCTGGAGGCGGTACGGAGGAAACGGGGTCGCTGTATGCCGGCCTCGGCTCTCTCGCGCAGGACCGCTGGAATTTTGGTGCTGGCTTCCATTTCCAGCATACCTCACCGATCATGGGCCGCTCGCGCGACTACGCCACGCGCTACAGCCCGGGTTATGGCAACGATGTGACCTCTTCGTTCGCCTTCCCCGCAAACGTGGCAATCCCGAAGAACCCCACGGTCCCAAAGGGGGGTACCTTCAATCCGGAGGCAGGCAGCTGCGGGCCGGATTCCCTCAATGACCAGTTTTTCCCGACCCAGTGCCGGTTCGACAACACGCCTTTCGACTCCCTCCAGCCGCTGGAGAAGAGGGGCAGCGTGCTTCTCAACGGCGCCTTCGAGCTCTCGCCGCAGACTGAGCTCTACGCCAATGCGATGTATTCAGAGGTAAGGACCACGAGCTTCATCCAGCCGGTCCCCCTCTCCAATGGCAACCCGCTCTTGCCGGGGAATCCCTACGTTGCGTTCCTGGCCAACCTCCTGGCGACGCAATACCCCACCTACAACAATCCGGCCGTGAAGCCGGGAACCGGAGCATTCCTGCTCCCGCCGACCAGCCCCTATTATATCCGGCGGCCTTTGCGGCCGGGAAGGGACAGGCCGGACAGCCTCTAAATCTCATCTATCGAGACTTCGCCAATGGCGATCGGCAGACTACCGATATAGCCGATACGTCCCGTATCGTCGGCGGTGCCAAGGGAAGTGCGCTCGGCTGGGATTACGACGTGTCGTTGCTCTACAGCCAGGTGAAGGTGCACGAGGATCTGGAGTCCGGATTCCCGCTCTACTCGAAGATCATGCCGCTGCTCGACACCGGCACCATCAATCCGTTCGGAGCCACCACAGACCCGAGCGCGCTGGCCGCCGCCAAAGCGGCCGAGTTCGTCGGCCAGTCCTTCAACAGCAAAACGTCGCTCACCAGCCTCGGCGGCAACGCCAGTCGCCAGCTGGCTAACTTTTCGACGGGACCCCTGAGCGCGGCGGTCGGCGCGGAGGTACGGCGGGAGACCTTCAATTATTCGCCGGCGGAGGCCATCCAGACCGGTGACATTGCCGGCCAGGGCGGCAATCAGCTGCCGGAAGATGCCAAGCGCAATGTGTACTCGGCCTACGTCGAAGCGAACGCGTATCTGCTGTCCTCACTAGATATGGATGCAGCGGTGCGTTACGACAACTATCAGCGTGTCGGCAGTACCATCAACCCGAAGGTGTCGTTCCGATGGCAGCCGAGCCAATGGTTCCTGTTGCGCGCCTCGGCGGGCACCGGCTTCCGCGCGCCATCGCTGAGCGACCTCTATGCCTCACAGTCGCTGAGCGTCACCGCCAACGGAACGCGCGATCCCATCAAGTGCCCGACGTTCGACCCGAACAACCCCGCGTGCAGCTTCCAGTTCACGACCGTCTTGGGCGGCAACCCGAACCTGCAACCGGAGAAATCGAAAACCTTCACGCTGGGTACGGTGCTGTCGCCGGTCAAGAACCTTACCCTCGATCTCGATGCCTACTGGATTTACCTGCGCAATGAAATCGCGGTGGGCGGTCTTCCCACCTCGACTATCCTGCAGAACGCGCAGACGGCGACGGAGTTCGCGAGCTTCATTACTCGCGATGCGGACGGCAACATCGTAACCATCAGCCAGACCAATGCCAATCTCTTCAAGACGTACCTGAGCGGCATCGATGTCAACCTGAGGTATGCGGTCCCCATCGGTCCGGGACAGATCTTCACGCTGCTCGATGGCTCGTATAACTACAAGTACTCCAGGCAGAACTCGGATGGTACCTGGACGAGCCAGCTCGACTTTGGTCTGCCGACGGTCGGAGGAATTCACGTGCGCTGGCGGCACACCTTCACTATCGGGTACCAGACACCTGACTGGGCAGTCTCGGCGACGCAGCACTACCAGAAGCGTTACCATGACAGCGCCTCGTCGGTCACCGGCATTTTCCGCGACGTCAGCCCGTACGACACCTTCGATCTGCAGGCAACCTATTCCGGTCTGCACTCGTTCCAGTTCACGTTGGGTGCGACCAACGTCTTCAATCGCAAGCCGCCGTACGCGAACTATGCATCCTCCGCCAACAACTTCATCGGAGGATACGATATCGAATACGGCGACCCGCGCGGCCGATTCGTCTACGGGACCGTCTCCTATACTCTGCACTGACCGGCAGGTGCGCGGCTGGCTCGAAGAGGAGCCAACCGCGCACCTGGCTCACGAGTGCGTGCGCCTCGATCTTCCTTCCGCGCAGGCGGCTGCCCCTGCGGGTCGACAGTGGCGGGAAGGCGCCCGGTGGGTATTTGCCTCTGCGGCGCGCTTTACCTAAAGTGGCTTCATGCCAGCCAGTGTCGACCCGTTCTGTGCGATGGAGATCAACCGCCTGGCGCATCGGATGCGCGCCGAAGGCCGGTCTGTCATTCACATGGAGTACGGCCAGCCCTCGACCGGCGCACCCGCAAGCGCCATTGCAGTTGCTCACCGGGTGCTCGATCAGGATGGCCTCGGATACTGGGAGAGCCGCGAGCTGCAGGTCGGGCTCGCGCAGCACTACCTGCGCACCTACGGGCTCGCGATCGAGCCCGAGAGATTCATCCTCACGTGCGGCGCCTCACCGGCTCTGGTGCTCGCGCTCGCTGCAAATTTCGACGCTGGCGATAACGTTGCGCTGGCGCGCCCGGGTTACGTCGCCTACAGAAATACCCTGAAGGCGCTTCACCTCGTGCCGCGCGAGATCGCGTGCGGCGAGGCGACACGATATCAGCTCACGGCGGCACATCTCGATGCGCTCGAGCCTGCTCCCAAGGGAGTGATCGTCGCCAGCCCCGCCAACCCCACCGGGACCATAATTCGGCCAGCGGAGCTTTCCGGAATTGCGGAGACATGCCGCCGAAGAGGCATCATAGTGATCTCCGATGAGATCTATCACGGGTTGAGCTACACCGAGCCTGCGCAGAGCATGCTGCGTTTCGAGCCTGGTGCCTTCGTCCTCGGCAGCTTCTCCAAGTACTTCAGCATGGTCGGCTGGCGGCTCGGCTGGCTGCTTGCGCCGGCGGCCCACGCCGGGCGGGCGCGTGCCTTTTCAGGCAACATGTATCTGACGGCGCCGTCGCTGAGCCAACACGCCGGCCTGGTTGCGCTCGATGCAGGCGAGGAGCTCCAAGGCCACGTCGAGTCCTACCGCCGAAATCGCAATCTGCTGCTCGACGCGTTACCGGGTCTCGGATTGAAGAGAATCGCACCGCCCGACGGCGCGTTCTACATCTATGCCGACGTGCGCCATCTAACCAGCGACAGTCTCAGCTTCTGCACGGAGCTGCTCCGCGACACCGGGGTTGCCACTGCGCCAGGCATAGACTTCGATCCCGTAGACGGCCGCCACCACATCCGTTTCAGCTTTGCCGTCTCGACCGCTCAGATCGAAGAGGCCATCGGCCGTCTCGAGCCGTGGTTTCGCGAGAGGTCAGAAAGATGACCCTCAGCGATCGAATAGCTGCGCGGCGACGCCAGTGTTGGAGCCATCGGTCAGCTCGGGCCGATGATGCCGTGCCACAGGATCGGCCAAGTGACGCTGTTCAGCGTCGCGTGCGCGACGATGCCGATCCACACGCTGCGCCGCCACTGAACGGCTGCCGCAATCATGATCGCAATGGGCACGAGGGCCAGCACGTCCCAGGCGAAGAAGACGTGAAAGCCGCACCAGAGGAGCCCATTGCGCAGCCAGGCGGTGCGCGCTCCGGCGGCGATCTGGCGGGGCAGGATGTATCCCCGCCACCATAACTCCTCACCGACGACATTTGCGATGTAGAAGAGCGCAAAGACGTCCAGGAGCCACCAGCGCCCCGCCATCCGAATATCAAGGAACGCCGTGTCGGTATGGAATCGAGTGAGCCAGTCCGGGGCATCGAGGTGAAGGCCTGACACCGCGGCGCTGCTGATGCCCTGCAGGGCGTCATACAGCCAGAGGCCGCACCCGCCTATCAAAAGACCGATGAGCAGATCCGTGATCCGCAACGGGCTGAAGCCCATTCGAACCGCGATTGCTCCGGGCGCTTCCCGGAATGCGAGCACTACGCCCAGCAAGCCCAGCCCCCCCAGGAGCAGCACGAAATGCGCGAGGACGTTTACCGCCAGCGGAGCGCCGGCGTGGTCGAGGCGCGGGACAGATACATAGATGGCGAGCGCCATGACGGCGGAAGGGATCGCAAAGAAGAGCACATCCCGTGGGAACGGCAGGGCCTTCACCGGGACGGTCGAGCCAGCAGCCGGGCGTATCGGCGACCAGCCCGTCGGAAGGTCCCGATGCAAGCTACCCTGGTCCCGGGGCATTGGGGCGGTCAATCGCGGTATCGGGGGTGACGAGAGTCTTCACCAGGATGGAGCCGTCTTTTTGCAGCCGCTCCTCGCGCAGCAACACCTGGGTCTGCTTGTCGAACCAGAATTTGGTCGGAGGGTCGGGAAGCCCGTAGTCAGCGGTCACTACCCAGCAGTCGACCGGAGGGCCATCGGCGGCGCGGATGCGCTCCGACCCCGCGACCTTGAAAATATAGCGTTGCGGCGGGTCGAGCCCGGGATCGTAGAAGGGTATCGAGACCACGTAGCCCTCGGCGAGCGGCAGCATCGAAAGCAGCTCCATGTCGGTCTCGAAGTTATAAGCCGGTTCCGGCTCCGGGATACTGAACCCCTTGCGGACGTTGTCCGGCAAATCGTCCATGCCGATCACCTTGTCGGGTAGGAACCGATAGCCGCCGACCGTGGTTTTGCCATCGCGGGTGACACGCTTCACCTGGGTTATGGGCCGGAAGGTCGCTGGCTCGAACCACGCGTCCTGCTCCAGAGCATAGGCGTGCTCGCCCACCCCGTCCCAGCGCTGCACGATGTGCAGCAGCCTGCGCCCGTCATGAGGCTCGAGGCGGACATCGCGCCGCCAGATGTCGATCACCTCGCGCTTCCCGTTCTTGAGGTTGTAGCGCAGGTAAAGATGGCTTCCTGGCAACAACAGCCGCGCCCGCGCCAGGGATTGGCCTACTTGCAGTTGCGTAGGGGCTTCTGCATGCACGTTGGTGCCGAGGCTGGCCACTGTCAGGGCTACGAGGCACAACAGGCTCGAAATTTTCAAGCTCGACCCTCTCAACATGGAGTACGGAGAAAAGGCGCAGCGGCTGCCTGGCACGATACGGTCTGCCCAGTGCGAGCTCCACATGGCGGGGACAAGCGGCCGGTCTGTCGTGACGAGCGGCCGGCGCACTTTGACGAGCGGTCGTCATTGCCCGATCACGAGGACACAGAGTGTGCAGTGAACAAACCTCCCGGTTCACCACACTCACTACGATGCTCGAGCGGTTTCGAGCGCTCACCTGCGTGCCGACATTGCCCGCATCCGGCAACTTCCCAACTGATAAACCCGGGTGGCACTTGGGGTACACTCACCCGATTAGCCGGCTATCGTGCCAAACATTGAAATACGAGTGGAAGGAGCTTCGTCGTGATGTCGACACAGCAGATCGCCTCGCGCCTCGCTGCCCTGGTGGGGAAAGGTGAATTCGAGGCCGCCCAAAGAGAGCTATTTGCAGAGGACGCAGTCAGCATCGAGCCGCGGGCGTCGGAGCATTTCTCGAAGGAGACCCGGGGCTTGCCCGCCATCCTCGACAAGGGCCGCAAGTGGGGCGCGATGGTCGAGGAGGTGCATTCCTGCGCCGCTTCCGCTCCCCTGGTTGCCGGCAATGCCATTGCGCTCTCTCTCACGATGGAGGTGACCATGAAGGGGGGCGGCCGGATGCAACTCGCGGAGATATGCGTCTACCAGGTCAAGGACGGCAAGATTGTCGCTGAGCAGTTCTTCATGTAGACCTGATACCCACGCCGGTGCGCCTGCCAATTGCCCGGGGGTGGCCCGGCAAAGGCGAGCCGCGCCGAGCTTGGGCATACGAGTGCGAGGATTTTCCGGCCAGCATGGAGCGGCGGCCCGGCGGATGGTCGATGCGCGGCCCATGCCCGGCGTTGGAAGGATGCCTTGCACTAGCGCAGATACCTTTCCTCGGCCGCCTTCACCGCGTCCATTCGCTGGAGGCGAAAGATCTCTTCCACCGACACGATGTCCTGGTCCACCTTGTGGATGCCGCCGTCGGCTCGAATTCGCCGAAAGACGGATTTCATGGCCGTAATCGCCGCGCGCAGGGCGTGATTGGCGTAGATCACCATCCTGACCTTGCCGAGCGCCTCGATACGCTCGACCGTAAGCTGGGGATAGGCGGTGGGCACCAGAACGAGCGGTGTGTGGCCCTTCCAGGCGCGAACGAAACTCTCGATCTCATCCGGCGACCTCGACTTGGAATGCACGAGGATTAGATCGGCCCCGGCTTCCTCATAGGCCCTGGCGCGAATGAGTGCGATCCGCTCCCCCAAGCCTGCAATCAGGGCTTCCGTGCGCGCGATCACGAGGAAGTCCGTGGAGAAGCGGGCGGCGAGAGCAGCCTCGAGCTTGCCTTGGAACTCCTCGATACGGACGAGATCCTGCCGCCCGCCGGATAGCAGGCTCGTGCACTTGGGGAAGGTCTTGTCCTCAATGACGACTGCGTCCGCACCGGCCCGCTCATATTCCTGCACGACGTGCATGACGTTCACCGCGTTGCCATAGCCTGTATCTATGTCCGCAACGATGGGAAGACACGTCTGACCGGCGATGGCACGCACCATGTCCAGGTGCTGCGTCATGGAGATCAGGCTCGCATCGGGCAGGCCATAGAGCGCCGAAAGCTCGAACCCCGAAGCCCAAAGGGCGTCGAAGCCGGCTTCCTCGGCCAGGCGGGCAGAAAGTGGGCTGTGGGCGGCCATGGCCTGAACCACTGCCGCGCCGCTGAGACGCGATCGCAGGTCTTGAGCGAGGACTCTCATGAGACTAGATTTCCACCGCCGATCTGTCATGTGGATAGACATCAGCATACCGGGCTGAAGCCTCGAAACCAGTGCATTTGCGTTACGAATCCGTAAGTAATACCGACGCATGCGTCGACTTCCATCGCTGACGGCTCTGCGCGCCTTTGAAGCGGCAGCACGTCTCTCGAGTGTCACGGCGGCGGCGGCCGAGTTGGGGATCTCTCGCAGCGCGATCAGTCAACACATTCGTAAGCTGGGGGAGCATTTCAGCCAACGGCTTTTCAATCGCGGCGGTCGCCGGATAGAGCCGGCGCCGGCGGCGCTGGCGTATCTCGAGGATGTGCGTGCTGCCTTCGACCGCCTCGCAGTGGCATCCGATCAGCTCGTGCGGCGAGGCTCACAGCGTGCGCTGTCTATCAACGCAACACCGTCATTTGCCGTGCGGTGGCTGATCCCGCATACCGCGGCCTTCCAGTTGCAGCATCCATCCATTGAGCTGCGTATCTTCACTTCGGAGTCGGATGGCATTGCGCAGCTCAAGGAAAACTCCGACCTGATCGTTCGGCGCGAGCCAATGACGCGAACCGACTATGTCTGTCGGCGCTTGCTCGACGACGTTTCGACGTCGGTTGCTGCGCCGAGCCTCCTGAAGAGGCACGCCCTCAAGAAGCCCGCGGACCTGTTGCGGCTGCCGCTCCTGCACATGCGCTCAGGCCGGACGCCTGGGCCAAATGGCTCGAGATGCAGGGAGTACGGCGGCCCGCGACCCTATCAGGACCCTACTTCGATCATTTCTTCCTGTCCCTGCAGGCCGCGAGCAGCGGTCTCGGGGTGGCCATCGGGCCTCATGTTCTCATGGAGGAAGATCTGGAGTCCGAACGGCTCGTAGTCCCGTTCTGCGAGCATCCGCTCGTCGGACCGGGATTTCATGTGTTGTACCGTACACAGCTCGTTGCCGACCGGGCAGGACGGACGGTTCTCGAATGGTTGCAGAAGATCACGGGCGCGGAAGTGCTGTAGCGGCTGTGCGCAAGGCGTGATTCCATTCCTCGCGGGCATCGATCCGGCGACTCGAGCCGGCGCGGGGACTCATGGTGATATGCCGCGCTCGCTCCGATCAGGAGCCGGCACGTTCAAATATCTGGCGAGCGCCACCAACGCGATCGCCGTGTCCTGCAGGCCGACGCCGGTGAGGTCGGCGACGGTGATGTCATCGCCACGGATGCGGCCTGCCCGCGTGCCCGCGATGATCTCACCGATCTCCGGGGAAATGGCTGCGAGCTGCACCCCAGCGGCGCGCGCCGCGCGCCACTCGCCCAGAGTTGCGCATTGGTCGCGCGAGTCGCACGCATAGACGCTTGCCCTCGCGAGCACGGCCGGCTCCAACTCGCATTTCGCCGGTGAGTCGGATCCGATGGCGCTGATGTGCAATCCCGGATGCAGCCACGCGCTCTTGATCAGCGGCACGCTCGCGGAAGTGGCAGTGATGATCACGTTGCTTGCCCTGACGACCTCCTCCGCCGTGGCGCAGACGGCCGGGCTCATTCCGAGTTTTCTCAGGTGATCTGCCGCTCTGCCGGCCTTTTGGGGATCGCGAGCCCAAATGCGCACCCGGTTGAGCTGGCGTACCAGTCCAAGGGCCTCCGTCTGCAAGAGGGCCTGGCGTCCGGCGCCGAGCACGCCCAGCGCTGTGCGGCCCTTTGCAGCCAGGATGTCCGTGGCCGCCGCCCCCGCCGCCGCGGTACGGATCTGCGTCAGGTAGCCGTTGTCCAGCAGCAGAGCCCTGACAGCCCCCGAGCTCGAGCAGACCCACTCCAGCCTGCGGCCGAGCCGCGTGCAATGAACCAAAGTCTCAGGCCGATGGACTAACCACAATACACCCGAGGAGTGCTCGGGTGATTGGCGCCATGATCGTGCAACCGTTGAAATCGTGGGAGGATTGCCGTGACATCGACATATCAGATCGCGCAGCGCCTTGCCGACTTGGTCGGGCGGGGCGAGTTCGAGGCCGCGCAAAGGGAGCTCTTCGCACAGGACGCCGTCAGCATCGAGCCGCAGGCATCGGAGCATTTTGCCAAGGAGACGCGAGGCCTGCCTGCCATCATCGAGAAGGGCCGCAAGTGGGGAGAGATGGTCGAGAACGTCCATTCCTGCTCCGTTTCCGTGCCCCTCGTCGCTGGCAATGCCATCGCCCTCACGCTCACGATGGACGTGAGCATGAAAGGAAGCGGACGGATGCAGCTCGCGGAGGTCTGCGTCTACGAGGTTGAGAAAGGCAAGATCATCTCCGAGCAATTTTTCATGTAGGAGGATTTCCCGGATTTACTCCCTCCCGTGTCGATGAGCTCAGCGCCGGCACAGCGTGCAGGATTCCATGCTCTTTCGTCATGGGATAGCCGAACGTAGACCGTTGACTGACGGCGGCTCAGGGGGCGAGCACCACGGAGAAATCCGTCAATGAAGCGACTGGCGCTCAGTCTCGCCACTGGGGTCTTGACACTCTGCTGCGGGTGTGGCGGCGGCTCGTCAGCGACGCCGGGGACGAAGTACGCCGGGACCTGCCCTCCGCTCGCGACCCCGAGCAATGCGCCAGGCAGCATCGGGGCAATCGTCGATGCATTGGCTGCAAAGGAAATCACCGCCCAAGGCTTGCCCAGCCTGACCATCGAGGTCGCCAAGCAGGGCGTGCCTTTGTACAGTCAAGCGTATGGTTATGCCGATAGCGCGACATGCCGCCCGGCCGAGATCGCGACGGCCTACGAGATCGGCTCCGTCACCAAGCAGTTTACGGCCGCTGCAGTCTTGCAGCTCGCGCAACGGCAGCAGCTCGACATTGATAGTCCGGTGATCAGCTACCTGCCCGGCTATGCTTTCGACTCGCGCATCACTCTGCGCATGCTGTTGAACCAGACCTCGGGTCTTCAGGACTACCTGAACCTGCCGCAGTCCGCAGGCTGGGTGCACGGCGTCGACCTGAAGACGGTGCTCGACGCAATTGCCGGTGTGCCAACTATGTTCGATCCAGGATCTGCGTACGCCTACAGCAATAGCAACTACTACGTTCTGGGGGCCGTTATCGAGGCCGTAAGCGGAACGGCATACGGCGACTACCTCTCGGCCGCCATCCTCGGGCCGCTGGGACTCGAGTCCACCTCAGTTACCGCGCCCTCTGGCGCAGCGGCGCCATTTGCCACGCCGACCGTCGCCGATCCGTCGTACTTCTTCTCCGCCGGAGCGCTCTGGTCGAACGTAGGCGACCTGACCGGTTGGGACGCGGCGGCTGTCGGTGGCCGAGTGCTCGATGCGCATGATTTCTCCGAGTGGACGACTCCTCCGCAGGGCATACTGCAGTATCAGACCACGGTACCCTCCGACTACGCCATGGGCTGGGTACGCGACAGTCTTCTCAATCGCACCTTCCTTTGGCATAACGGCCAGACCGGAAACTTCACTGCCTTCAACGGCGTGTTTGCGGACGATGGACTTTCCATTGCCGTACTCACCAATCTCCCGACCCGGGAAGACACCCCTCTGCTCAATTTCGCCGATGGGGTTCTGCAAGCCGTCTGCGGCGCAGCCCCTGCAAGCTGTTGATGGGAAAGTCCCACGGACGCCAAGCGACCTGAGCGAGCTCGATCCGATGGCCACGCGCAGCGCTATACATTAGCATCGGAACCCAACATGAGGGGACGTCATAGAATGAAGCTCCACAGTTGGGCCGCGCTGCCCGCGATGTGGCTTGGAGCCGCGTCAATCGCCTCTGCAGCGCCTGCGACTCCCGCGACCGGCGTAGATGCGATCTACGCCTACGCCGGGACCTGGAAGGCTTCGATCGACCGGCTCGAGACGTCGTATAGCAAGGCTGGCCACACGGCGAATACGTTGCACAACGACTGCTGGAAGAGCGGGGCATATCTCGCCTGCCGTCAGATCGTCAACGGAGACCCGAAGGTCCTGCTGGTGTTCACCTGCAGGGCGGGTGGCCATACCTGTTCGAGCTATCAAATTCCATCGGACGGCGCAGCGCCGGGATTGGGCGCGCTGATACTCAACGGCAACACCTGGGTATTTCCCTGGAGCGTCGAGAAGAACGGAAGGACGATCTACTTTCGCGTGCTGAATATCTGGTCCTCGCCGCGCACCATCGAATTCCGCCAGGAATTCTCCCGCGATCAGATTCATTGGACGAAGATCGCGAGTGGCCACGAAGCCAAAGTCGAGTAGCGGACGAATACCCATGGCCGGGCGGCCTGCAGTCAGCCGGGGCATCTAAGGGAGCTCTCTTCGCGCAGATCTCGGCCCTCATGGAGGTCGACCAAGAGAGATAGTTGCCGGCCCGTTAGGCCTGGACCGTTAGGTCCGCAATTGACGGGTCCGCCCCCGGCCGCTCTCCATTCCTTGCGGGCTTCGATCCGCTGGCGTATCTGCCGCACCACAATGTTCTGCGGCCGCGACTTGCAAGCCGCACCCGGTCGTCAGGTTCGCGTTAAAGGGGACTGTTACCCCGGCAATCGGAGACGTCCCCCGGCTTCGGGGCCGATTGAGCGTGAATGCAGTCCGTGTGAGATCCACCGCCGCTAGCGGGGCCTGCCGCACGTATTCCGGGCGATCAGCCCAGCCAATCGCAGCGAGCAAGCTCTGTACGTGCCCTGTTAATTGATTTGGGTTCATTGACCATGTGCTCATCCCGGATTGTCGTCCAGGCTACCGTTTGTCTGCGCGGATATGCCGCTTGTCACAGCAAAGGCGCCTATTGTCCCTAACTACTTGAGAGCTCGTGTATTCGGTCGGAGTATCGCGACAGCAACTGCTGTACCCGCGGCCGCTGATACATGTTGGAACGGGAGTTCAAAAGCTCCGAGCCTGCTGGCCTAGTGGCCGGTCCCTCGTCGAAAACGCGACCACAACAGCCTGTGGGAGAGCGCGTGAAAACTGGTCTCATGAGTCCTGCCGTCCTCATCAATTCCGCCATGTCTCCATGCGTGAGCGCGGAAGCGCTACGGCCTGTGGCGCCCAGGCAACAATTGCGGCGCCGCGATCGTTGGAGACACCGGGGTGTTGCTGCATGGGGTGAAATCATTACGTGCGAGAAAGTCGATGTATAAGCTGCAGGCCGAACGTGTTGCCGAGATACGGATAGCAATACAGCAGGAAATCGAGAGGAGCGAGGAGTCCCGCTATCACCACCGTCTTCACGGGCTGCTGCTGCTGGCGGCCGGCCATTCCTGCCGGCAGGTGGCAAGGTTCTTCGGTGAGGACGATACGACAGTGCAGCGCTGGATGCGGCGTTTCGAGCGGGGCGGGTTGGGAGCGCTACGCGACCAGCGGCGACCCGGACGGCCGGGTACGCTCAGTTTCCGGCAATGGAGCGATCTGCAGAGCGACCTCGAAAAGAGTCCGCAGGAATTCGGACTTGCAGCAGAGCTCTGGGATGGTTCCTCACTGGCGAAGCACCTGCGCTACCGCTATGGCGTGGCACTCGGCATCCGCCAGTGCCAGCGGATTTTCCGTCAGATGGGCCTTCTGCGGCGCAAGTCCGGCCCACAGCCCGCATGACTTCGGGGCGCGCCGACGGCGCCTATAACTATACCTACAGGTTCGGAGCAATATGATGTTGAAGAATACGATCTTACGTCGAGCTATTCAGCTTGCACTGGCCAATGCCGCGGCCGCATCTGTGGCGCTGCCCGCGATGGCGGCAGGGGCAGATCCACAGGAGGCGCCGGCTCCTTCGGCTGCTCCAGCCACTCCTGCCACCGCGGCGGCGCCAGCGGCCGCCCTACAGGAGGTCGTAGTCACCGGTTCGCGTATCGTGCAGCCCGGATTGAGCTCGATCAGTCCGGTCACCGCCATCAGTGCCAGGGACATCGCCAGCCAGGGTGTCACGTCGGTCGAGGATGTCCTCAACAACCTCCCGCAAGTGATGGCCGATCAGGGCGCCATGACGTCAAATGGAGCCACGGGTACGGCGACCGTCAACCTGCGCGGGCTAGGCCCGCAGCGCACCCTCGTCCTGGTCAACGGCAAGCGCCTGATGCCCGGCCAACCCAGCATCACTCCCATCGACGCCAACGCAGCCGACCTGGACAACATTCCAATCGCGCTCGTGGAGCGAGTTGATGTGCTAACAGGCGGTGCCGCGGCAGTGTACGGCGCGGACGCTGTGGCAGGCGTGGTCAACTTCGTGATGAACGACCACTTCGAGGGCTTCGAGGTCGACGTCAACGGGTCTGGCTACCAGCACGACCAGCACAGCTTCTGGGGCCAGTTCGCGCCGAAAGCCGGGTTCGGACAGGCCCACAGCTCGGTGTGGGACGGCTCCACTAGGGACATCACCCTGCTCATGGGCGGCAACTTTGCCGATGGCAAGGGCAATGCGACCGCGTACGTCGGCTATCGCAAGACAAGCGCAGTGCTGGAAGCCGATCGCGACTTCAGCCTCTGTACCCTGAACGGGCTCAACTGCTCCGGCTCCAGCACTTCGCAGACCGGCAGATACTTTGCCGCAGGCTTCGTGCCGGGCACCTCGACGCCCCAATTCTACAAGGCGCCGTTCATCACCGTGAACCCGGCTACGGGCACGTTCGTGCCGTTCCAAAACCCGAAGGACTCATACAACTTCGGCGCGCTAAATTACTACATGCGGCCGGACGAGCGCTGGAACGCAGGCGCGTTTGCACACTACAACATAGACGACCGTCATCAGGTCTACACGGAGCTGATGTTCATGGACGACGACTCGCTCGCGCAGATCGCGCCCAGCGGCTCGTTCATCGGTTCCGGCACGGGCACCAACCCGTTCACCGGCAATCCGGACGGCGACTGGACGATCAATTGCAACAATCCGTACCTCTCGGACCAGGAAGCCCTGAGCAGCGTGGCCAATTTGGGTCTCGGCTGCGCGAGCCACGATCCCTCCCTTGCGAATACACAGACCGTCGAGCTCCTCGGCGGCCGGCGCAACGTGGAAGGCGGCAATCGCATCACCGACATAAGGCATACCTCCTATCGGTTCGTGATCGGCAGCAAGGGCCGGCTCAACAGTAACATGTCATATGACATTTACGCCCAGGAGGGCGCGACTTTGCGCAACGATCTTTCGACCAATGACCTGCTGAAGTCGAATGTCGCCAACGCACTGCTGGCCGTCAAGGACCCAGTTTCCGGACAAGTCGTTTGCGAGGCAAACGCTGGCGGCAAGAATGGCGCTCCAGGTTGCGTGCCGTGGAACATCTGGGGTACCGGGCCGGTGAGCCCGGCTGCAGTTCAGTACATGGAGACTCCGGGACTCCTTCAAGGCGTTGCCGAGGAGCGGGTGTATCACGCCGACCTCACCGCTGACCTGACCGATCTCGGCGCGAAGCTGCCGACGGCGAACGAGGGATTGGGCCTGAACTTCGGCGCGGAATATCGCGAGGAGTTCATGAAAGTCCAGCCGGACTCGGTGACCATCGCCGGGGCACTCACGGGAGCGGGTAACCCGATACCGCCGATGAACGCCGGCTACGGAGTAAAGGAAGCCTTCCTCGAAGGGCGCATTCCGCTGGTCCAGGACAAGCCGTTTGTGAAGGAGATCTCGCTCGACGCGGCCTATCGCTATTCGAAGTACGACGTCGGGTTTTCCACCCGCACTTACAAGCTCGGCTTGGACTACTCGCCGACTTCGAGCTTCCGTATCCGCGGCGGCTACAACCGCGCGGTCCGAGTGCCCAACATCGCGGAGCTGTTCGCGAACGACATCGTGCAACTGGACGGATCGGCTGATCCGTGCGCGAGCTCTTCCGGCTCGACGGCGCCGGCCAGCCCGGCTTTCTGCCAGCGCAGTGGCCTCAGCCCGGCGCAGTACGGCGCCATCGGCACGCCGGGAAATCCCGCCGGGCAGTACAACGGTCTGAAGGGCGGCAACGCGAAGCTGCAGCCTGAGATTGCGGACACGTACACTGTGGGCCTGGTGCTCACGCCGACCGCCCTGCCGCGGTTCAACGCGACGGTCGACTTCTTCGACATCAAGATCAAGAACCTGATCTCGAGCTATGGCTCGAACCTGGTCCTCACCCAGTGCGTGAACGAGGACAATCCGACGTTCTGCTCGATGGTGCATCGCGATTCCGCCGGCTCGCTCTGGTTCTCGCCCCTGGGCTATGTCGATGATCCGTTGCTCAACCTCGGCTTCGAGAAGACGGTGGGCGCCGACATCTCGCTCAACTATACGCAGAGCGCCGGTGCCTTCGGGTCGGTCAACTTTAACCTGATCGGTACCTACACTGCGTCCTTCATCACGGAGCCGTTCCCTGGCTCGGGTCAATACAACTGCGCCGGCTGGTTCGGCGGCACGTGCAACGATCCGCAGCCGAAGTGGCGGCACACGCTGACGACCGCCTGGGCGACGCCGTGGCGCGGACTGGGGCTGCAGGCGCGGTGGCGCCATGTGGGCAACACGGAAAACGACGTCGCGAATCCGTCGCCCCTGCTCAAAGGCAAGATCAACCAGCTCACCCTATTTACGGGCACCCGGGACTACCTCGACCTGATCGCGACCGATCAGATCTTCAGCAATGTCAGCCTGCAGCTCGGCGTCAACAATGTCCTCGACAAGGATCCGCCGGTCTTGGCCACCTCCAGCCTGGGAGGTTTCTTCAACGGCAACACGTATGCGCAGACGTTCGACACGCTCGGAAGGTTCGTCTTCGCGAACCTGAAGATCGACTTTTAAAAATACGCTCTGCACGTTTCCTCGTACGGCGGGCCACCTGGCCCGCCGTTTTTTTGCATCCCCGCAAATTGATGTGATATCATATATGCACAAAGTGTGAGAGGTATCTTGTCGCACGAGACCGGAATCGCAGCAGTGTCCGCAGCAGGCGGATTGCGCAGAAGTCTCGGTGCGTTTCAATACCTGACGATCGCGATCGGCTGCATGATCGGGATCGGCTGGATCACGGTCATTGGTGACTGGCTCGCCCGCGCCGGGCCCGTGGGCGCCTTGGTTGGATTCCTGGGTGGCGGCGCCGTCATGGCCGGGGTTGCGGCCTGCTATGCGGAGCTGATGGGCATGATGCCCGCCAGTGGGGGAGACGTCGTTTTCGCCGAACGCGTCTTTGGCCGGGACGTTGCGTTCTTCGTCGGTTGGTTCCTTGTCCTGATGGCTGTCTCCGTCGCCAGCTTCGAGGCCCTGTCCTTCGTCTGGGTGGCAGGCACCCTGGCCCCCTGGCTGGGCGCAACGCCGCTTTATTCCATGCTCGGCGAAACCGTGACCGCGCAACAGGTCGTCCTGGGTTTTGGGGTTCTAGGCGTCATGTACGCCTTGAACCTTGTCGGCGTCAATGCCTCCGCTCGCGCGCAAGACCTGCTCACCATCTTCAAGGTCCTGGTGATGATGGTCTTCATTGGCGCGGCAATCGCGCTCGGCGATCCGGAACGGGTCGTTGCGCAGGGGCTCACGATCGCTAGCAGCGGCGCGTCCTGGCTCAGAGGCGCTCTTTGGATTGCCGCCACCTGCGCTTTCTGGCTCGGCGGGTTTCAAGTCATCAGCCAGGCCGCGGAAGAGAGAAGCCCGCAGACCAGTCTGAGGTCGATCGGCATCATTACTACGGGCTCGGTCGGCATCGGGCTGCTGTTTTATCTGGGTGTCGTCATTGCGGTCACATCCTCGGCACCGCTCCACGACATCATCTCGGCACATCTGCCGGCGGCGTTCGCCGCCCAAGCGGCCTTCCACTCGCGCTGGGGAGCGGCCATGGTGCTTCTCGCCGGGATGTGCGGCATCATGGCGACCCTCAACGCCATGCTGCTATCCGGCTCGCGCCTGTCGCTGGCGCTGTCGCGGTCGGGCTTTTTGCCGCCGGCATTCGGTTGCGTGGGTCGGCGCGGTGCGCCGGTCGCCGCCCTCACCGCGACAACAGCGCTGGCTGCCATCGGCGTGCTCGCGGGCAAAGGACTCCTGTTACCCGTGGTCGACACGGCTTCGATGAGTCTGATCATCTCCTACGCGCTGGTCTGTGCCGCCGCTCTTCGTCTTCGCCGCAGCGCGCCCGATGCGCCGCGGCCTTTCCGTGTTCCGGGTGGCGTATACACCGTGCGCGTGACGGCGCTCTTAGTCACGCTCATGGCGATCTACATAGTGATAGAGCCGGCCCTCGAGCGGCGCACCTTTCCCATCGAGTGGGCCATATCGATCGCGTGGGTCGTGTTGGGAGTAATACTGTGGAGCGGACGCCGCGGCGTTTCGGCCATGCCCGGCTCGGCGCGTAGCTGAGTGTGGAAGCCTTCGATTTCGCAGTAGTTGGGGCCGGCATCGCGGGTGTCGCGGTGGCTGCGCAGATCGCCGGCCGCGGCCGCACGCTGATCCTCGATTCCGAGCCCCAGGCGGGACGCCACGCAACGGGCCGCTCGGCCGCTCTATTTACCAAGCTCTATGGCAACGCCGCAGTGCGCGCGCTCACGGCCGCAAGCGAGCCCTTTTTCCGCAATCCTCCTCCTGGTTTCTCCGAGCATCCGCTGCTCGCGCCGCGGGCGTGCGTCTGGATCGCTCCGGCCACCGAGTCCGATGCGCTCCCGGCGCTGGCGCGGCTTCACGCCGCGGTGGCCGGCGGCCGGCTCCTGAGCGCGGATGAGGTCGAGGCGAGAGTGCCGATCCTGCGGGCGGGCCAAGCAGCCGCAGGGCTGATCGATGAGGAGGCGGCCGACATCGATGTCCATGGCCTGCACGGCGGCTATGTCCGGCAGGCGCGTGCCCAGGGCGCAGTGTTCGCGTTGGATTGCCGGTTGGAGCGCGCCGTGGCGCGCGGCCCAGGTTGGGAGTTGCAGACGAGCCGGGAAACCTTTGCCGCGCGGACGCTCATCAACGCCGCGGGAGCTTGGGCCGATGAGGTTGCTGCCGCCGCGGGCGTGGCGCCCCGCGGGCTGCAGCCACTGCGGCGCACGATCGTATGCGTCGATCTCACCGAGAGGCTGGATCTGGCGGCCTGTCCTTTCACGGTGACCGTCTCCGAAGACTTCTACATGAAGACCGAGGCCGGGCGGCTCCTGATCTCACCGGCCGATGAGACCCCGAGTGCGCCGTGTGATGCGCAGCCGGAGGAGATCGACATAGCCGTCGCCATCGATCGGCTGGAGACTCTGACCCACGCCGCCGTCAGGCGGGTCGTAGCGAGCTGGGCAGGGCTGCGAACGTTCTCGCATGACCGCAGTCCGATCGTCGGCTTCGATCCGGGTGCCGGCGGGTTCTTCTGGCTCGCCGGTCAGGGAGGCTTCGGTGTGCAGACTGCACCGGCCCTCTCGCGCTGGGCCGCCGCCCTGCTGACCGGCGAGGAACCGCCGGCAGCCGTTGCAGGGCTGTGAAGTAATCTCCTTTTCGGGGCGCCCGGCATCGGCACCGTGAGGGTTCGCTGTACCTAAAATATCGGCACGAGCGCATGGATGTAGAAACGGGCGGTGCCCTCCGCAAGCTCGATGGGATCGCCGTGGGTCTGCAAATTCGTGAGGACGACGACCAGGAGTTGCTGCTTAGGGAAGTACATCGCCACCACCGCCGAGCCTCCCGTCATGAGGACACGAGGGAGCTTTCCGCCGGAGTTGTCTGCGAAAATGAAGCCGATGCTGGGCGCCACCATGCCTCGCAGTGAGGGGTCGAGACCCATATCCACAGCGCGTCCGCGCCGGGTCCGGATCGGTTCCTCGAGCCGGCGCAGCTCCCTGCTCGACAGAATCGCACCACGCGTCAAGGCTACGCCGAACTTTTCCAGCTGCGCGATCGACGCATTCAATCCGGCCGCCGCCTCCAGATAGGGAGGGTAGAGGTACAACTGTCCCGCGTTCTCCGTGACGTCGCCGGAACCCAACTTGTACATCTCCGTTCGCAGTGGAACGATCGCTCGGCAATCACCCCACAGCCACGCAGATGACGTCCGGGGTAGGATACGAGTGATGAGAAATCGTTGAAAGCTCATGTGGGTCACCTGCTCGATGACGCGTTTCAAGAGCACGTAGTTAGTCTGGTCGTAGATGAATTTCTCTCCAGGTGCCGCACGGGCCGGTTTCGCTGCGGCAAACTGAATTGCTTGATCTTCGGTTCGTGCCAGTTCGGCCGAAGACAGGGGCCGATTGGGGCTTTCAATCACGTCCGGCAGGCCCGACGTGTGTGCTGCCAGCTCGCGAAGGGAGACGTCTCGCCAGGACTCCGGCAGATCGGTCAGGTATTTGCTCACCGGGTCGTCGAGACTCACCTGTCGGTTCTGCTCGAGCACCAACAGGGCGAGTCCGGTGAAAACCTTGGTTACCGATGCGAGCTGGAATTGCGTGTCGCGCCGCACAGGTACACGAAGTTGCAAGCTCGCCGAGCCGTAGACTACCTCATCAATGACACGTCCGGCACGAATCACCGCAACCGCTGCCCCGGGCGTGTGACGCAAGCGAAGGTGTGTCCGGATATAGCGGCTTGCGGCGTCCTCCGCAAAGCAGGAGGAGGCAATGAGTGCACAGAACGCCACAAGGATGCCTTGGTGCACATAGGATCGCGGTGAGGTGTACGGCATAAAGTATGTCTGGCAGTGGTGCGGATTGAATCCCCTGGGGAAGCGCGCGTCAGTCAAAGCGCCAGTGCGGCGCTCACTCTCAGGAATTTCGGTCGGAATGTCGTTGCGTACGGTGCTCCGCGAGAGTATCGATGGCGCTCATGCGCGTGATTCAACCACCGTCCGGGTCTTCGGTCTTGAACCGATTTAACCTGAACCAGGCCATGACGATTAGCCCGAGCCCGATGGCGACCTCGCAAGGGCGATCCACTCCGAGTTCGAGCTCGCAGGCACGAGGGCTCGCCGGCCAGCATGGAGCGGCTGCCGGTGGATCCGTGACGCGCGGCCCATTGCCAAGCGTTGCGAGGGATGCCGCGCGCTAGCGCAGATACCTTTTCTCGGCGGCTTTCAGCTCGTCCATTCGCTGCAAACGAAAAATCTCTTCCACCGAGACGATTTCCTGATCCACCTTGTGGATCCCGCCATCGGCCCGAATTCGCCCAAAGACGGATTTCATGGCCGTAATCGCCGCGCGTATGGCGTAATTGGCGTAGATCACCATCCTGACCTTGCCGAGCGCCTCGATACGCTCCACGGTAAGCTCGGGATAGGCGGTGGGCACCAGAACGAGCGGTATGTGACCGTTCCAGGCGCGAACGAAACTCTCGATCTCATCCGGCGACCTCGACTTGGAATGCACGAGGACCAGATCGGCCCCGGCTTCCTCGTAAGCCCTGGCGCGAGTGAGCGCGATCCGTTCTCCCAAGCCTGCAATCAGGGCTTCCGTGCGCGCGATCACGAGGAAGTCCGTGGAGAAGCGTGCGGCGAGAGCAGCCTCGAGCTTGCCCTGAAACTCTTCGATACGGACCAGTTCCTGCCGCCCCCCGGAGAGCAGGCTCGTGCACTTGGGGAAGGTCTTGTCCTCAATGACGACCGCGTCCGTACCGGCCCGCTCGTATTCCTGCACGACGTGCATGACATTCACGGCGTTGCCATAGCCCGTATCGATGTCGGCAACGATGGGAAGGCAGGTCTGACCGGCGATGGCACGCACCATGTCCAAGTGCTGCGTCATGGAGATCAGGCTGGCGTCGGGCAGGCCATAGAGCGCTGAAAGCTCGAACCCCGAGGCCCAGAGGGCGTCGAAGCCGGCTTCCTCGGCGAGGCGCGCGGAAAGTGGGCTGTGGGCTGCCATGGCTTGAACGACTGCCGCGCCGCCCAGGCGCGATCGCAGGTCTTGAGCAACGACTCTCATGAGACTAGATTTCCACCATCCGACCTGTCATCTGGGCAGACGTCAGCATACCGGGCTGAGGCCCCAAAACCCGTGCATTTGCCGTTACAAATCTGTAAGTAATACCGACGCATGCGTCGCCTTCCATCGCTGACGGCTCTGCGTGCTTTTGAAGCGGCCGCTCGTCTTTCGAGTGTCACAGCGGCGGCGGCCGAGCTGGGGATCTCTCATAGCGCGATCAGTCAACATATTCGCCAGCTGGAAGAGTATTTCGGCCAACGGCTCTTCAATCGCCGCGGTCGCCGGATAGAGCCGGCGCCGGCGGCGCTGGCGTATCTCGAGGATGTGCGTGCTGCCTTCGACCGCCTCGCATTGGCATCCGATCAGCTCGCGAGACGAGGTTCACAGCGTGCGCTATCAATCAACGCAACACCGTCATTTGCCATGCGGTGGCTGATTCCGCATACCGCGGCCTTCCAGTTGGATCATCCGTCCATTGAGCTGCGGATCTCCACTTCAGATTCCGATAGCATTGCGCAGCTCAAGGAAAATCCCGACCTGATCGTTCGCCGTGAGCCCATGACGCGAACCGACTATGTCTGTCGACGCCTGCTCGACGACGTTTCGACGCCGGTTGCCGCGCCGAGCCTCCTGAAAAGACACGTCCTCGAGAAGCCCGCGGACCTGTTGCGGCTTCCGCTCCTTCACATGCGTTCGAGGCCGGATGCCTGGGCCAAATGGTTCAAGATGCAGGGAGTACGATGGCCTGCGACCCTATCGGGCCCCTACTTGGATCACTTTTTCCTGTCTCTTCAGGCCGCGAGCAGCGGCCTCGGGGTGGCAATCGGGCCTCATGTGCTGATGGAGGAAGATCTCAGGTCCAAGCGGCTCGTAGCGCCGTTCTGTGAGCATCCGCTCGTCGGACCGGGGTTTCATGTGCTGTACCGTACACAGCTCGTTGCGGACCGAGCCGGACGCACGGTTCTCGAATGGTTGCAGAAGATCACGGGAGCGGAATTGCTGTAGTCGCTACACGCAAGCATCCACGGGTTGCTGGATGGATTCAGGGACGCACGGAACGGGCAATGTCTCGCGCTGGGCCGCCGCCCTGCTGACCGGCGAGGCCCCGCGGGCAGCGGTCGCAGGGCTCGAAGTCCGGGGCGCTCCACTCCTTGGGCAAAATGCCAAACTGCTGGATTCCGAGCAGGACCTCGAGCGGGTGTGCCCGGGGACCGGTGAAGCCCTGTAGGGCGCTCACGAAATCGACACTGGTCGGGAGGTTCACCCGATCGCGGAACTGATCCACGATGTAGGGCGCATTGGCCATATCGCGCACGTAGAACACGCCATCGCGCAGATACTCCGCGTTGTAGGCGTCGAACAGTTTCGGCTCGACCCAATGATTGTGGGCTTCTCCCAGCGGGGGAATGACGAATTTCCCTTGAATGTCGATGACCTCGTCGATGCGGCCGGGCTTTGTCGTCCAGAGGCGGCCGTCGTGCACATACATGGTGCGGACGACGAAGCCGTTGCCATCAAACCATGACCCGCCCGTGAATTCATACGTCGGGCCCCGGCGGCTGCGCCTTTACCGCACCAGCGAAGAAGATCAGCGCCAGGCTGGCAACGATGCACCACCATTGCGGCTCACGCTGCTTGCGTGCGGACGCGGCCACCGCTACGGGCTGGGTCTCTTTGGAGCTCGACATGGATGGCTCTCTCATTGGCGCCGCTCGAACACGTGGAATTCAAACGACGGCGCGCTGCCCTTCTGTTCGGCTTTGGAGTAGCTGAATCTCAGCACCAGGGGCGCCGTGCTGGCGCCGGGCGCGAGCTCGTTGCCGCCGCCTCGCGCTTCGAGCTTCCATGCCGCCCCGACGCCCGTTATCCCGTTGTTAGTATTGGAGGCGCGCAGCTCTTGCAGGCTCGCGTCCATCTGAGTGAGCAGCAGAGTTAGCGGCGCGTGCATCGGATGCAGCGAGCGATTGGTGAGCACCACCTGCATGGAAATGCTCTTCCCATCGGCATCCAGAGCAGGCTCTGTCGTATCGAGCTGCATCAGGTCGCCGGTGTCCTCACCCAAGGGCTTGGCTGCGACGTCCACGCGGGTTGCCGCGAGCTGCATGACCCCGCTCTCGCCATTGATCCAGGCAAGCTCGAAGCCGCCGGAGCCGACCGCGGCGATGCCGTGAGTCTCGCCGGCGTTGGCGAAGCGCAGTCCCGGGGTCGCCAGGGTCACACTAAAAACGTTGCCATCGTCATCCACCGACTGGGTGGCATTGGGCTGCCAGTTGCCGCGCTGGTTCGTGCACGTGGCGGCGGCATGTACGACCCTGTTCGGCAGGAAGGTGAGCCCGCCATCCACCGAGGCGGAAAAATATTCCTGGAAGCAGTCGTTCTTCGGATCGTTCCTGCGGTCGTACCAGGAGACGCCCAGCACGCCGTCAGCGCTCACCGCTATTCCCGGCGTATTGGCGAATGTCTCCCGGCCGCCATCGTCGACCCGTACCGGCGGATTCCAGGTCTGGCCGGCATCGCTCGAGCTGAACACGAAAATCCCGATCGCCTTCCCTACAGGCCGCTCGTCGGTGACATAGAGACGGCCGCGTGTCGGGCCGTTGGACTCATCGACAGCCATGCGGGGCCAATAGCCGATCTTGGAAGTGCTGCGCTCGTCCGCGGGAAAGGAGTCCGAGGCCACGAGGTGCGGCTCATGGAAGGTGCGGCCGCCATCGGAGGAGGACATCACCCAGGTCTGCGCCTCGATGGAGGCACCCGCCGCGGGGTCAGACGGAAGGAGGTAGTAGATGTATGCGAGCGTGACCGTGCCATCGGGCGTAACGACGATATCGGTGGGCGATGGACCGGTCCGGATCCGGTCCCGGAACGGCACGGTCGGCGGCGCGAAGATTTTCTGCCGGTATGTGCGTCCATCGTCGTCCGAATAGGCGAAGCCAACCGCCTCGGTGCGGCCCCCTTGCGCTTTCAGCAGTGCGCTCGTGTAGGCCACATAGACACGTCCCCGGTACTTGCCGTGCGAGCGATCGATGGCGATGCAGGAATGATCGACGCCGTCGAGGGCGATCGGCTCGCTCCACGAACGGCCGCCATCGGTCGAGCGGAAAACATAGACCGTCTCCGGAACGCTTGCCGACACCAACGAGCTGCCGAATGGCGCGTTGCCCACCGCGCCCCACTCGAGGTCGGTGTAGTAGGCGACACCATCCGGACCGAACTGCACGTGGGGATCGGCGCCCCAGAAGTACTCATCGTGGCTCGGACCGTGGGTTACGCGGTGCCAGGTGCTGCCCGCATCCTGCGTGTAGTACATGACGCTCGCCCAAGGTCCTTTCTTGGGGAAGGCCATGGAGACGCTCACCATGTTCTTCGGGTCGCGCGGATTTGCTGCCAGCCAGACTTCTCCCAGCGGCGTGCCTGGATCGTCGGCGGACACGTGGACCGTGTGGCCAACGGAAATCTCCGACAGACTGCGGCGCTCGCCGGCACCGAGGGCGAGAGTCGGCGCGAGGAGCGACAGGAGGGCGGCGACCCGCCACGTGGCGCGGGAGGCGCCGGAACAGAGGACGTTCAAGTGGGCATCTCCATCGTTAGGTCGAGGCGGAAAGTATCTTTGGCGTGTGCGGCTTCCCCGGGGGCGTCGCCGCAACCGTAATTGGTTTTGCGTAGTATATGTGATATCATATACGATGACAAGTCGAGGAAATGGGGCCCACCGGCTCGCGCCGTGGCGGCAGATCTACTAAAGGGGGCGGCAGCGGCGCCGCGGTTGCGTGCGGCAGGGCGCCCGGCCAACCGCGAGGGTCAGGATTTCGACGCGCGGGCTTTGCGCCCGGCAGTCTGCGCTTTCTCGGGCGGAACCTCGGGCGGACCCTCCTGGGTGAAGAGGGTGGTGGAGAGCTCGAGTTGACGCCGCAAGGCGTTGGAAGCGTCATCCACCTTGTGTTTGCTCAAGGAGTCGATGACCGCTTCCTGTACGCTGAAGAAGTCGTTGGCGCCGGCTGCCAGCCGCTCGCTCAGCCCCGAACGCGGCAAGCCCAACTCGTGATACGTGAAGGCAGCAAAGAGCGGCGAGACCTGCATCCAGATCATCTCGATCAGGTTGACCAGAACCGGCGACTTTGCCGCGCGGTATACGGTGAAATGAAAATCGCGGTTGAGCTTCAGGGTTCTCTCCGCATCGCCCCGTCGCATCGCGGCGCGCATCTCATCGTTGATGCTCTTGAGCTGCGCGACTTCGGCCGGCTCGATGCGCGCCGCGGCAAGCATGGTGGCGTGCCCCTCGAGGAGCTTGCGGATCTCCCAGAGCTCGCGATAGCGAAGCGGATCGATGTCCGGAACGCGAAAGGCAGTATTCGGCAGCCACTCGAGCGCCCCCTCGGCACACAGGCGCTGCAGCGCCTCCCGGACCGGCTGCACGCTGGTACCGGTCATGTCCGCCAACGCACGCATGGTCACTGTCTGTCCCGGCATGAAGCGGCTCTCGAGGAATGCCGTTCGCAGCTGCCCGTAGACGCGCTTCTGCAGCGTCTCGTGCTGGATGCGTTCGACGGGCGGAGTGGCGAACCCGGCTTGACGAGGCTTCACTTTCACGGATCTGGCGGTCTTCAATCGCAACTCCCGTCCTTTCTGCGCGGTGCCGAGCATGCAACCCGCGCGCGAGGCTCCGGATCATAGCCGAGCGGAGCCGCACGGCATATGAGAATTTATGTGTGATATCATATATGCATTGGTTCTCCCGGAGAGAATGCATGCGTCCTGTGGTATTGACGTGCGCGGTCACGGGCGAGGGTCCGTTCAACCCGAAGCATCCGCACTTCCCCGTCACCCCGGCGCAGATCGCGCGGTCCGCGTTGGAAGCAGCCCGCGCCGGGGCCGCTGTAGTGCATCTGCACGTGCGCGATCCTCATACGGGCGAGGGCTCGCGCGACGCCGCCCTGTTCCGCGAGCTGGTGGATCGGATCCGGCAGGCGGATGAGCGGGTGCTGATCAATCTGAGCGCCGGCATGGGCGGTGATTTCTGCCCCGATCCCGCCGACGAGAGCCGCGGCGGCCCCGGTACGGACATCGCCACGGCCGAGGAGCGGCTCCGCCATGTAGTCGATTGCATGCCCGACATCTGTACGCTCGATGTCGTGACCATGAACGCGCAGTCGGCCAACGCGCGGCTCGCGCGTTCCGGTGCTGCCGTCTATCTCAACACCACGCGCACCTTGCGCCGGATGGCCGAGATCGTGAAAGCCCTGGGCGTGAAGCCGGAGATAGAGGTCTTCGGACCGGGCGATGTCCGCTTCGCCAACTCGCTCATCGAGGAAGGGCTGATCGGAGCACCGGCCAATTTTCAATTCGTGATGGGCGTGAAGTGGGGCATGCCCTGCAGCGCCGAAACGCTGCTCTACATGAAGAGTTTGCTGCCGCCTGGGGCGGGCTGGGCAGCTCTCGGACTTGCTCGCGACGAGATGCCGGTCGTCGCGCTCGCGGCGGTCCTCGGCGGCCACTGCCGAGTCGGGCTCGAGGACAACCAGTACCTCTCGCAGGGCGTCTTTGCGAGCAACGGGCAACTCGTAGAGCGGGCCGTCCGGATCATCGAGGACGTCGGCTGCTCGGTTGCCTCGCCCGAGGAAGCCCGCGGCCTGCTGCTCGGCGCCGAGCGTGCCGCGCGCGCCAACACCGCGAGGGGGGGCGTATGAAGCCGAACGTCCACGCCGTCCGCGCACTCGCTTTAGTACTTCTCGCCGGCCCGCTGGCGGCCGGGCATGCCGTACCTGCTGACAGCGGGCGTCATGCCGCGGCCTGCGGGCTGCTCGAGACCGTCCGGCACGCGGAGCATTTGCCCGGACTCACCGCCGCGGTCGGCTGGCCCGATGGCTCGATCGTCGAGTTTGGCATCGGCCGCGCTGCCGGCAACGGCGGGCCGGTACCGCCGAGCGCCAAATTCCTGTCCGGCAGCATCGGCAAGACCTTCGTCGCCATGGTGCTCGCAGACCTCTACGAGCGGGGTATCGTCGATCTCGATGCGCCGCTCAAAGGCCTGTTCGGCAACGAGAGCTGGTTCCGGCGCCTGCCCAACTGGGACCGGGTCACGCTGCGGGAGCTGCTCACTCACTCGAGCGGCTGGCCGACTCACGTCGAGTCAGCCGCTTTCAGGCGAATGGCCTCCAGGCGCGAGCAACGGTGTCCCACCTGCTCGATCAGTCCGCGGGAAGCGATCTCCTACATAGAGGGCGCGAAGCCGCTCTTCCCGCCCGGGCAGGGTTACTTTTACAGCGAAACCAACTATCTGGTCGCGGGCCTCGCGATCGAGAAGCTGACCGGACGGTCCTATTACGCCGAGCTCGGGGAAGTGCTGCTCGAGCCGCTCGGACTCGAGGAAACGATGCCGTCCAACACCAACGAGATCCCGGGCCTCATCGCCGGGGCGATGACGCCAAAGGAGAACTACTTCGGCTTGCCCGATTCCTCGACTCTGCGGGATGGCAAGCTCGTCTACAACCCGTCGCTCGAGTGGACCGGCGGCGGCCTGGCTGCCACGAGTGCCGATCTCGTCCGCTGGGGACGCCTGCTCTACACCGGCCGCGCTCTTCCCGAACCGTATCTACAGGACCTGTTCGCTTCCGTGCCGACCGGAGCGCCCAACGTGCGCTATGGCCTTGCCGTCGAGATTCGCGGCAGGGGCAGGAATGTCAGTTACGGACACAGCGGCTCCATTCCCGGATACCGGTCGGTGATGGGATATTTCCCGGCCAGCGGCCTGACCGTCGCGGCGCAGTTCAACATAGACCCCCCGGATGACGATCAGGATCATTTCAGCCCGCTCGTTGCAGCAGCATTGCGCGCGGCGGCGCTCGAGAAGAGGGCAGGCGGCGGATTCACGGCGATCCGCTGCGACTGAGACGCAGGTGCGCCTGGCACCCGGAGCCGCATCCGTCCCGAAGGTGCGGTTGCCACCCCCTCGGGGCCTGCTTGCAATTCCAGGCGCGCCGACCGCCTCGGCTGCGATCCCGGCGCCCGGCGCTTCGACGGCGGCCCCCGGTGGGCGTATAGCTCCTTGCATCGCATGTTCAATGTGATATCATATATGTGACTTCTGATAGAACATGCCGATAGTCGAGCAGAAGGGGGCTGACATGCGCAAGGCGCTCCTGGTCGTGACTTCCTGGTCGTGCCTCGCGGGCGTCTGCCACGCGCAAAGCGCGAGCGCCGACCCGCCGGCCGACGCCACCGTGGGCATTACGGAAGTCATCGTCACGGCGGAAAAGGTGGCGGAGCCTGCCCAGAAGGCGCCCCTGAGCCTGACGGTGTTGGATGAGCGGGCGCTGCAGGACATGGGCGCAACGCAGTTCACCGACTATGCGGCGACCGTTCCGGCCCTCTCGTTCGAGTCCCTCGCGCCGGGCGAGCAGCGCGTCCTGCTGCGAGGAGTTTCCGACGGCGTGAGCACGGAGCTGCGGGGCCAGACTCAGAACGTGACCGGCATCTACATCGACGATATGGTGGTCTCGAACAACTACACCTCGCCGGATCTCAATCTGTTCGATGTCAATCGGGTCGAAGTGCTGAAGGGCCCGCAGGGGACCCTTTACGGCGACGGTTCCGTCGGCGGCCTGATCCGGGTCATCACCAACCGCGCCGACCCCTCGCACTTCGCTTCAGAGGTGGAGATGACGGGCGCCGCGATCAGCAACGGAGGCGGCGACTACGCCGCCAACGGCATGGTCAACCTGCCGCTCGTTCAGGGCAAGGCCGCACTGCGTCTCGTGGGGCAATACTCCCACAACGACGGCTACATCGATGAGATCAACCTCGGCAAAGGCGCCAACCGAAACAATGAATATGGCGCCAGGGCCTCGTTGCGCCTGACGCCGACCGACAGCTTCAGTCTCACCTTCAACGCACTGTCGCAGCATATCAAGCTGGGCGAGGACAACGCCTACAGCCCGCAGGTCGGGGATCTCGAGAACGACAACCTTTTCCCGGGCTCGAAAAACACGAAGTTCAATCTGTTCAACGTGAGTGCCCAATGGGAGCTGAGCTGGGCGTCGCTGTCCTCGTCGACATCCTACGATCAGTTCCGCCGCATCGATGCTGAGGAGGCTACGTATGCGGTATCGGCGGCGTTCTCGCCGTTCCTTGCAGCGCTGTTGCCGAGCTCTTCGGCGCAGGAGCAGAAGTCGCACGCGATTTCGCAGGAGCTGCGACTGACGACCGCCCAGGATCGTCGTTTGCGCGGCATCGGCGGGCTCTACTTCTTCCATGCCACGGAGCGGGTCAGCGAAATCGACCCTTCGGTGGGCTTCTTCGATCTCTACAATTCGATAGCCCCCTTCCTCGGACTGCCCACCCCGATTCAGGGAGGGATTTTTGACGTAGGCCCTGACGTCGTGTTTTCGGGTCTCGACCACAATCGCCGCACGGAATACGCAGCCTTCGGCGAGGCCACTTTCGATATCACGCAGCGGCTGGCCGGCACCGTTGGCCTGCGCCTCTTCGAGGATGAGCTGTCGAGCGATACCAACGCGGCAGGGTTTGCGACTTTCAATCCCCCCTACTTCATCCTGAAGTCGACCCGGCACAAGGGCAAGGCGCTCAAGTTCCGCTTACAGGAACAGCTCACGCCCGATGTGCTCCTCTACGCAACGGCATCCCAGGGCTATCGCGTCGGCGGCCTCAATCCGCTGAGCCCGGCGAGCATCGCCAATCCCAGCTTCCCGCTCGCTTTCGGGCCGGACACGCTCTGGAACTATGAGCTTGGCTGGAAGACGCAGTTCGACCAGCGGCGATTCACGCTGGACGGGGCCGTGTATCACATTGATTGGACCAACATCCAGGTGCAGTACGGACTGCCGGACGGCTTTTCGGCGATCACGAACGCCGGACTTGCGCACATCACCGGCGTGGAGACGGAATTCGCGGCCAACCTCACCCGTCGGTTGCAAGCCGGCCTCTCGGGCTCGGTCATTTCGGCCAAGCTCGGCAAGGATGCGCCGCTCCTCGGCGGCAAGAAGGGCGATCAGCTCACCGGCGTTCCCAAGGCGCAGGGCAGTGTTTTCGCGCAGTATTCGTTCCAGGCATACGGCTCGTTCGCGGGCTTCCTGCGGGCCGATCTGCAGTACACCTCCACCATGCGCCGGTATTTCGCCTCGGATTCGTCCGTCAACGTCGGCACCACTCCCAATAGCGAGCTCGATCTCTACGGCAACTATGCGCTGCTCAATTTGCGCGCCGGCATCGACGACGGCGATTGGCGGGCGACCTTCTTCGTCAATAACGTCGCCGACAGACGGGCTCGATACTTCAGCGATACCACGGGCGGTACCTTCGGAGTGACCGGCGTGCCGTTCAGCCACCAAAACATCTTCATCGCCCAGCCGCGCACCATCGGTGTGACCCTCAGCAGGCGCTTCTAGAGCGGTCAAGTCGCAGCGTCACATGGCAAGAGCCCCAGAGTCGTCCGGATCGGTGCCCTCGGTCTACGAGCGCTCGCGGCGCCTGTTCGAGCGGGCGGCCAGGGTCATGCCGCGCGGCAACTCGCGCCACTCGGTGTACTTTGCGCCGCATCCGCTCTATTGCCTCTCCGGCAGCGGCTGCAGGGTGATCGATGCGGACGGCACCGAGAGAATCGACTTCGTCAACAACTACTCGTCACTGATTCACGGGCACGGGCACCCGGCGGTGCTCGCCGCGCTGCATCGACAGGCCGACCGCCTGGTCGCCGTCGGCATGCCGACCGAGGTGGAAGTGGAGCTGGCGGAGCTGCTCTGCGGGCGCATCGAGAGCGTCGAGCACGTCCGGTTCACGAATTCCGGCACCGAGGCGGTCATGATGGCCGTGAAGACCGCGCGGGCACACACTCTTCGCCCGAAGATCGCAAAATTCGAGGGGTGCTATCACGGAACCTACGACCCCGTCGAGGTCAGCCAGACTCCGCATCCGGAAAGCTGGGGACCGGCAGACGCTCCGGCGAGCGTCGCACTGAGCCGTGGTACGCCCGATTCGATTCTCAGCGACACGGTCATCCTCCCATGGAGTGACGCCGCGGCAGTCAGGCGCATCCTGGAGGCACACCGTCGCGAGCTCGCCTGCATCATCATCGATCTCGCCCCGGCGCACCTCGGGTATCTGGAGGCGGACGAGGGCGTGCTCGCCGTGCTGGCGGAGTTCTGCGACTCCTCGGGTGCGCTGCTCATCTGCGACGAAGTCTACTCGCTGCGTGTCGGTTTCAACGGCGCCCAGCACCGGCGCCAGCTCCGGCCGGACATCACCGTCATGGGGAAGATCATCGGCGGCGGCCTGCCGATCGGCGCGGTGGGCGGCCGGCGGGATGTCATGTCCGTGTTCGATCCGTTGCCCTCCGGGCCCGCCGTGGTCCACGGCGGCACTTACAATGCCAATCCCCTGAGCATGGCCGCCGGGCATGCCAGCATGCTGGCGCTCACCCGGGAGCAGATCGCCCGGCTCGAGCAGCTCGGGGAGTACCTGCGCACGGAGCTGCGGCTGCTCGCAAAAAAACACCGGGTGCAGCTCGTCATCGGCGGTCTCGCCTCCACCATCTCCTTCTCGTTCGGCACCGGACCGCTGCGCGACTACCGCGATCGGGCGGTGCTCGCCGATCAGCGCCGCAAGGTGGGAATGCTGCATAGACTGCTGCTCGATCGAGGCATCCTCATCGCATCGCAGGGTCTGGCAGTGCTCTCGACCGCAATGGACAAGGCCGAAGCAGACGCGTTCCTCGCCGCTGCGGATGACTCCTTTCCCAAGCTGAGCTGAGAACCGGACCCATGGCCGCCCGCTCCCAGGATGCACTCGGTCGATTGGCTGAATTCAGCCAGTACCGGCTCGAGCATTGTGCTTCGGGCGGGGCGGTTGGAGAGTCACCCCGCAGCGAATCGCCGGAAGATACCGCCGCGGTGTTGGAAGTCCTTTCGCAGTGGCCGGGTTATTATCCGACGCCGCTTCTGACGCTGGCGCCACTTGCGATCAGACTCGGTCTGCGGCGGGTCTACTACAAGGATGAGTCGCGCAGATTCGGGCTCGGATCCTTCAAGGCCATGGGCGCTGCCTATGCCACCGGTCGCGAGATCGCGCGAGTGCTGGGCTTGCCGCAGCTCGTGGGGTTCGAAGAGATCCGTGCGGCGGTGCGGGAGGCGAAACGGCAAGTCGTGGTGGCCTGCGCGACGGATGGCAACCATGGGCGCGCAGTCGCTTGGGCTGCGAGCCGGCTCGGAGTGCAGTGTGTGGTGTTCGTGCATCAGGCGGTCAGCGCGGCGAGGGTGCGGGCGATCACCGAATTCGGCGCCACGGTGCAACGAACTCCTGGAAACTACGATGACTCCATACGCGCGGCGGCGGCGCACGCCGCGGCGCACGGCTGGCGCATCGTGTCCGACACGGCCTACGACGGGTATGAACAGGTCCCAACGGATATCATGCGTGGATACGCAGCTCTCGCCGAGGAGACCCACCGGCAGCTGCCACCGGATCTGCAACCGACTCATATTTTCGTGCAGGCCGGGGTCGGCGGGTTGGCCGCCGCTTTCTTCGACGGCATGTGCGCCCATCTGAGCGCTGCGCCGGTCATGGTTTGCGTCGAGCCACTCGCCACCGCTTCCCTCCTCGCCTCGGCCAGGGCGGGCCGCCGGACCATCGTGGGTGGCGCCCTGGATACCATCATGGCAGGGTTGGCTTGCGGCGAGCCCTCGACGCTGGCCTGGTCCCGCCTGAGGCGCGGGCGCCGCGAGTTTCTGGCGATCGCCGATGAGGCCTCCGCCGCGACCATGCGCGTACTCGCCGACCCGGCGCTCTGCGGCCGGCCGGTCGTTGCCGGAGAGTCCGGAGCGGCGGGACTGGCGGCCCTGCTGTGTGTCGCCGCTCGCGACGACATGCGCGGGTTGCTGCGGTTGGACGCACACTCAGTGGTCCTGACGGTGGGCACCGAGGGCGCGATGGATCCGGATTCCTATGCTGCCCGGGTCGGGACGGATTCTCCGCGGGACTGCGCATACCTCAGCATCGAAAGCAAACAGAAGCACCCATCATGAACAGCACACTGTTGCGCGCCGTCGCCGGCATCGTCGCCGCCATTGCCGTCAGCGGGGTCGCAGTTGGGGCGCAAACCGCGCCGGCCCCTTCCGGGGAAAAGCTGCGCCAGGAAATCATCGCCGCGTTGGGTGGCGAGGCGCGCCTGCAGGGCTTGAAGAGCTACCGGGCGACCGGCAGCATGGTGGGATTGAGCGGCTTTCCGGGCAGCGCGCAGATTCTGGCGCGGGCGCCCGGCGACCGGCTGCTGACCTGGGACATCCGTTATCTCAGGCAGTCGGCTGGAGTGGAAGGCGCGCACGCTTGGCTGAAAGCGGGCGCCGTGCGCGAGCTCGCCGGCCGTGAGGCCGACAGGGCGCGGCGGGATGCGCGCTTCGAGCCGCTGTATCGCCTGCTCGAGGCGCGTGTGCCGTTTGCAGTGAGGGCGGGAAGCTGTGCCGGCAGTCCCGTCTACCTGCTCGAGTTCAGGCCGCCCGGGGGCGAGGCTGACACTTTCGGCGTGAGCCGAACGGATTTCCTGCCGCGTTGCGAGAAGCGCATCGAGACCTATATCGAGGGGGCAACGGAAGTCGAGAACGATTTTCGGGACTATCGGGCCATCGATGGCATCGAGCTGCCGTTCTGGATAGCCGAGCGCCGTCCGGACAATTCCATCGAGATCACCGTCGATCGCTACGAGATCAACCCGGCCTTCGCCGGCGATCCATTCGCGAGCCCCGAGCAGGCATTTGCCGCCACGCCCATCGAAATGAGCCTCGGTACCATGCCGGCGCACATCTACAAGGAGCCGGACGGGAATTACACCGACGACGCGCACCGCTTCTGGGGCATGTACTTCTACGCGAGCGAGAGCTGGTCGCTCGACCTGCTCGTGCGCGAGCGCCACGGGCGGTATCTGGAGCCGCTCTCCGCTCATGTCGACTTCTACTCCGGCGCGCAGAAGATGGGATCAGAGGATTGGTCGGCGGCGGCGCTGCGCGCGCTCAGGCGGGTGCCGGTGGCGCGGTTCTCCCCGGAGGGGGAGATCTACGGATTCCGACATAACTTCACGGTGCCGCGGCTGTGGAAGGTGGACCGGATGGTTTACACGCTGCAGGTGCGCGCCGGGAACGGACGGCTCGTGGCGAGCTCCACCGCGATACCGGTGACCGTGTACCAGCCGCACGCGAAGCTGATCTTTCCGATAAAGGGTCGGTTCATCGTCACCTCCGGCCACGAGTTCTACGAGCTCGAGCACAAGTACGAGCGCAGCCAGCAATTCGCAATCGACATCATTCCCCTCGGCCCGAGCTTCGAGTTCACGAAGCACAACGGCGCCACCCTGCAGGACTACTACGGTTGGGCCAAGCGCCAGGTCCTGGCGCCGGCCGCCGGCAGAGTCGTCTACGCCCGCAACGACGTGCCCGATGGCGAGGTGAAGTCGGACTTCCTCAAGAGGAAGGACGGCCTGCAGGCGATCGCCGGCAACGTCGTCATCATCGATCATGGCAACGGCGAATTCAGCGTCTTCTGCCACATGCATCACGGCTCGGTCCGCGTGAAGACCGGCGATGTGGTGAGGCAAGGCCAGATCATCGGCCTCGTTGGCGCCTCGGGCAGCCCCGGCTTGCCGCATCTGCACTATCAGATGCAGAACGGTCCGGGAATCTTCGGCGCTGACGGCCTGCCGCTGCTCTTTCACAACATTCGGCGCGTCGGCTGGGTCGGCAAGAATTCGGCCAGCGACGATCACGGCTCAGCGCCGGTCGCATCGCCGAAGAGCGGCGTCTACATGGAGGCCTACTGAGCGAGCGCCATCGGGCTTTCCCGAAATCGCGGTCACGGGCATACGGTCCGAGGCCGTCATGTCGGAAAGGCTGGTGGGTCGAGTGACCCGGCTCATCTCACCTTTACGAGGAATGACCGATATGCGTGCCCTGGCGAGCCGGTACCCGCTGATGAGCTTCATCGCGATCAACTACGCGATCTCGTGGACTTTCCTCTATCCGGCGTATCAAATGGTGCTGCACTCTCCCGGCAGGTTTCCGCCGCTCGCGCTCATCGGCCTGATCGGCGCGTACGGGCCCTCGATCGCGGCGATCATCGTGGTGGGCGCCATCCGGGGCGGCGTGGGCGTTCGGGAATTGCTCGGTAAATTCCTGCTGTGGCGCGTCGGCGCCCGCTGGTATCTGGTTGCGCTGCTGGTCCCCATCGGAGTGTATCTCGCCGCGGTGTTGCTGCAGATGCCAGGCCATGCTGACCTTCGGCAGGGACTCGCCGGCATTCCGCTCGCGATCATCATCGCGCTCCCCTTCGGTCCCCTCGCCGAGGAGCTCGGCTGGCGCGGATTCTTTCTACCGGAGCTGTTGCGTCGCTACAGCCCCTTGAAGTCAACGCTCATCGTCGGCTGCGTGTGGTCGGCCTGGCACCTGGCATCGTTCAGCTTTCCGGGGGCGGCGATTCCATCGTATCTACATGTCAACGCCTGGAGCGTATTCCTTTTCTTCTGCGACATCACCACCCTTTCCTTCGTGTTCACCTTCGTGTTCCGCAGAACCGGCGGCAGCGTGCTGCTCGCGGTGTTGGTGCACCTGGCGTTCGATGCTCGCGACAACATGATCAACGCCTTCTTTCCCCTCGTGCGGAGCACGGTCGGCATCGCGCCCCGTGTCTACATCACCGCGATCCTGCTCATGGGTGCGCTCGCGGTGCTGTGCGCAATCCGGGACGCCCGCAAGCCTGGCCACGTCCTGATCGCCGAAGGCGGTCGGTAACACGGCGATGAGGAGCTTATCGATGTCGACACTCAAGCGTTTGGGCTGCCTGCTCGTGGCCCTCGGAACGGGGGCGGCCGGGGCTGCGCAGGCGGCGCCTGCGGGCGGCCTCGAGATCAGGCTCTCGCAGTCCGGCTACATCGTAGCGCACGAGGTCAGGAAGCCGGGCGACGGCTACAACGGAGCAGACGGCTACTATGACCTGATCCTGCACAACCTGGCGGTGATCAACAATGGCCGCACACCCGTCACGCTCGACCGGATTTCGCTCGACCTCAGCCGTCATGGGCAACTGCTCGAGCGAAGCGTCGTGAGCTCATCGGAGGTTCAGGCTGCGATCGCCACCTATGCCGGCTATGCAAAGCTGCATTTCCCGGTCGCTCTCAATGCGCTGTTTGCGGCGGACACGGTTCTGCCGCCGGGCATCACCGTGTCGGGCTCGGCTACATCGCTCGCCCCAGGGACGGCGGTCATCTCCACGCAGAACTTCATGCTGGCGCGCGGGCTGCCCGACCGGTTGATCGTCGTTGCCCAGGGTCACTCCGGCGACCAGCCGGTTATCGCGCAGGCGTCGCTCCCCGTGTCAGGCCGGATATCGACGAACAGGTATCTCTTTCCGCTCGAGGCCGGTACCTGGTACGTCACGGCTCTGCCGTCGGTGCAGGGGCATCATCGGTTCACGCAGGCGACGGAATTCGCTGTGGACATCACCCGTGTCGATGCGAAGGGCAGGTGGTTCAAAGCCAAGGGACGACGCTGGACTGACTGGTATGCCTACGGTGCGAACGTGCTGGCCGCGGCGGACGGCGTTGTGGTCGCCGTGCGGAGCAACTCCGAGATCGACCCCCAAATCTGGCGACCGCGCGATGGAGAGAGCGCGGAGGACTATCAAAAGCGTCTGGACGCACACCAGTTGAAGCGGTTTCTCACGCCGGGCGCCGATCCTTCCGAAGTATCAGGGGGAAACTACGTGATCCTCAAGCACGCGAACGGGGAGTACACGCACTACGCGCACCTCGCCTTCGGCAGCGTGCGCGTGAAGCAGGGCGAGCACGTCAGGCAGGGCGACGTCATCGCTCGCGTCGGCGGGACGGGGGAGGCACCCGAAGTGCATCTGCACTTCGAGGTTACCGACTCCACCGACACCAAGCACTATGCCTTTCACAGCCTGCCTATCAATTTCATGAACGTGAGCAGGCCGAAGAACGCGCGCCCGACCGACGAGCCAGGCATATTCATGACAGCGAACTGAGCTGATCCTGGGGCCCTGGACCCCCGGCGTCTGGCCCAACGGTGGGCTCGCCTTTTGGCCGGTCGACGCAAGCCTGCCCCGAGGTTTTCAACTCATCGTCTCCGATTCGCGAGAACCCGATCACCACTGCAGCGGCTTTCGCGCGCTCAGCTACGGGCCGGCTGCACTCTTCCAATCTCCAGCCCCGCGCTCGTAGCTCCGTTCTGCGAACATCCGCTCATCGGACCAGGTTTTCATGTGTTGTACCGTACACAGCTCGTTGTGGACCGAGCTGGACGCACGGTGCTCGAATGGTTGCAGAAGATCACGGGTGCGGAAATCCTGTAGTCGTTACGGATGAGCGCCCACGAGTTGCTCACCGCTATTCCCGGCGTATTGGCGAATATCGACAGCGGGCGCGGTCGGCGAGGTGTTTTCAACGCCCGAGAACGGTATCGATGCCTGCAAGAACGAGATCGAAGCGGCGACGCGGGAGTTTACGCACGCGATCCGTCAGAAGGTGTCTATCGAGCGCAATGATGAGCGAGACATTGGCGACCGAGTCTCGCGGAAGGCCGGTGTCGGAATCCCGCAGCAGCACGTTGCCCGGCGCGCTTGCCCATTTGAGGTTGCTGGTCAGTGGAACGCAAACCACAGTCGAAATTCTGCTGCGATTGAGCGCGTTGCCCTGCACGACCAGCACGGGGCGGCGAAACCCAGGCCCCGAGCCTACAGGCTCGTCGAGATCGGCCCACCAGATCTCCGCCTGCTCGATCACCACTCCACGCGCTTGAGCACGCGCCGGGCCGCACGCTGGCTGAAGGGGTCCGACTGCTCTCCCACGCTGGCAACAGTCCGGTTCATCTGCTCAGTGACCTGATCCGGAGCATGGCGCCCGAGGAATTCCTGCAGGGCGCGGCTGTAGACTTCACTGCGGGAAGCCTTGAGCTGCTTGGCAAGGGTCTCGGCTTCGCTGAAGACGGGATCAGGTATGGATACCGCGACTTTCATACCCGAAGTATGACTGCCGGACGGCGACGCGTCAATGCGGCAGCTCATGGGCGGGGCTGTGGTCCGCTGCACTCTGCCAGCTCACCCGATCGCCGACCGCAATCCCCAGCTGCGCCGCCACGCCCCCCCGGATCTCCAACACCGCAATCACCGGCACATCCGAGGAGAGCAGGTTGAGTGAGAACGGCTTGGCGTTGGCGATGATCTTCGCGACCCGCCCGTCCTCGCCCACGAACACCATATCGAGCGGGATGTAGGTGTTCTTCATCCAGAAGTGCGCCACCTGCGGTGAGCCCTGGGGAAAAAGCATGCCCTGGCTCGCCGGCAGATCGCGGACGAACATCAGACCCTGCTCCTGCCGCTGCGCCGTATCGGCGATCCAGATCTCGAAGCGATCGGCGTGGCCGTGCCCCTTGATGGTGAGCGTCGTGCGCGGGAAGTGCGCCAGGCTCTCGACCTGCATCGACTGCGCCCGGCTCGCGCGCCCCGTCGCGAGCAGCATGGCGATGGCCAGCAACAGACCGGCGCTCAGGCGCGCGCCAGCAGGCGCGATGCGCCAGGAATAATTTCTCATATGACTCGCCCTGCTCCTCATATTCGCGATCCGGGCTCATTGTTGCCGCGGCGGCGGCTCGAAGTCAGCCCGTCCGGCAAAATCGAACGTCGTCACCAGGATGCGCCGCTTGCCGCCGAGATCGTTGGCGGGCGCGATGCAGAAGCCATGCGCCGTGACCAGATAAGAGCGCGTTTCCGCCCCTGCCGGCAACGCATGGGTTGGAGCCGGATCCCCGCTAATGCGTTCCTGGCGCAGCCGGTCGATGGTGCAATTCCGGTCCCCCTGCGTCGCGAAGAGTTGCCGCTCGCCCTCGAAGATCACGGTGAGGTTGGTCGGCAGCTCCTGCCCCGGCCGGCCCTCCCGCGCGCCATCGATCCCGAAAACCATCCGCACCCGCCGCCCGCCCGAGCCTGCCCGGCCCTCGAAACCAATACGGATGCCGCTGCCATCGAGGCGCGGGCCGCCTTCGCACGATACCTGCGATCCATGCAGATCGACATCGAGCCGTACTGCGCCGCGAATGCTGGCCCTGAGGTACGCTCGGCCGGACCGCAGGCACGGACCGCTCAACGAGACCGCAGGCAGGCCGGCCTGCTGCGGAAGCATTCTTTGCGCATGGACCCGGCCGCCAGTGAGTCCCACGCCCGCACTCAGGAGCACCCCGGCCACAAGCCTCGCCCTATGGAAGCTCTTCCCCATCCACACAGTCTAGCGGCTAAGCTTCCGTGCTGGCGTAATCGTTCCTGAGAGACATGAGCGGCTCCTGATCGTGTGAGCCGAGGCGCCGAGTTGAATGCCGCAGCGCTGATGCCCGAGGCACCGGTCAAGGCTGGAGAGGAGCGCCGCTGAGAGGCCCGCATGGGCATGGGGCCGGCGACCCGCTAGACTGCGCGGTCTCATTCGCCGCAGGAAGGCCGGCAGGACCGCAATGCGAAATACGCTGCTCGAGATCACCCCCGTCATTCCGGAGGCCCTGAAACGTCTGCCCGAGCTCACGGGAAATCTCTTCTTCTCCTGGCACCGTCCGATCCGAGCTCTTTTCGAGGATCTGGACCCTGAGCTCTGGAAGCAGACAGGCGGTAACCCGCGTCTGCTCCTGCGGTGCATCGCGCAATCGAGCCTCGACCGCGCGGCGCGCGATCCGGTCTACATCGCGCGCTATCGTGGCGCGCTGGAAGCGCTCGATGCCTATATCACCGCGCCGGCGCCGCGCAGCGATGAGCCCCTGGTCGCCTATTTCTGTGCCGAGTACGGCTTTCACGAGAGCTTCCCCATCTACTCCGGCGGCCTCGGCGTCCTCGCCGGCGACTACTGCAAAGCCGCCAGCGACCGGCGCGCCAATTTCATTGCGGTGGGGCTCCTCTACGAGCAGGGCTATTTCACCCAGACGGTGGACAACGACGGCGTCCAGCATGCGGAATACCGTGAGCATGACCCTCGCGATTTGCCCGTTGAGGCCGCACGCAATTCCAGCGGGGAGTGGATCAAAGTCAGCGTACGCATCGCAGGTCGCGATGTCGTCGCGCGCCTCTGGAAAGCGAAGGTCGGCCGCGTACCGGTCTACCTGCTCGACGCCAACACCCCGGAAAACGCTCCGAGCGACCGCGATATTACCCACCGGCTCTATGGTGGCGACGAGTCCACACGCGTCCGGCAGGAGATGATCCTCGGCATCGGCGGTATCCGGGCGTTGCGGGCACTGGGCATCAAGCCCGCGGTCTGGCACCTGAACGAAGGCCACGCTGCCTTCCTCATTCTGGAGCTCCTGCGAGAGCATCTTGCGTTCGGTCTGCCGTTCGATGCTGCGCTCGAGGCGGTCGCTGCAGCCTGCGTATTCACCACCCACACCCCCGTTGCCGCTGGCCACGATGCCTTCGGACACGACCTCATCCTTTCGCATTTCAGCGACTTCATCCGTGAGCTCGGCGTTCCCGTCGACCGCTTCCTGGACCTCGCGAGGACTCCGGCTGCGCCCGGCCTCTTCAACATGACTCGGCTGGCGTTGAACGGCTCGCGGCACATAAACGGCGTCAGCCGCATCCACGGGGCCGTCTCGTCCCGCCTTTGCGCCGATCAGTGGCCGGAGATCCGGCCCGACGAGAATCCCGTCGGCTTCGTCACCAATGGCGTGCATGTGCCGACATTTCTGCACAAGACCTGGACGGATTTCTTCACCACCGAGCTCGGACCTACCTGGCCCGACCGCCTGAGTGATGTCGCGTTCTGGAGCGCGCTCGAGGCCGTGCCCAGTGAGCGTTTCTGGGCCGCAGCCCAAGCGGTGAAGTCGCGCATGCTCGCCAGTGTCCGCGAGCGCTTGCAGCGCGAGTACGCCCGCAAAGGCATGAGTCCGGTGCAGCTGCGCCACGTCACGCGCTTCCTCGACCCCCAGCGGCCGAACGTGCTGACGATCGGGTTCGCGCGGCGATTTGCGACCTACAAGCGTGCAACCCTGCTGCTGCGCGACCGCGAGCGGCTGGCGCGCCTGGTGAATGACCCCGAGCGGCCCCTCATCCTGCTCTTCGCCGGCAAGGCGCACCCGGCCGATGAGCCGGGCAAGCAGGTGCTGCGCGAGATCCGCCAGCTCATGACCTCGCCGGAGTTCGTCGGCCGGATCATCTTCCTCGAGGACTACGACCTGCAGCTCGGACGCTCGCTCGTTTCCGGCGTCGACGTCTGGCTCAACAACCCCATCGCGCCGCTCGAGGCGAGCGGCACTTCCGGCATCAAGGCCGCGATCAATGGTCGCCTGAATTTGAGCATCCTCGATGGCTGGTGGGCCGAGGGCTGGATGCAGGACAACGGCTGGGGCATCCCGCCCGCCAACGTGCAGGACCCCGAGCGTCGCGATGCGCTCGAAGCGGAGCTCATCCTCGATGCGCTGGAGGAGGAAATCATCCCGCTCTACTACGCGGGGGGAGAAACCGGCTGTCCGCAGGAATGGGTCGAGCGGGCCAAGCGCGCGATGATGACGGTCATTCCGCGCTTCAACATGAGCCGGGTGCTGGAGGACTACACCCGCGGCCTCTATCGGCCGGCAGCGGAACAGTACCAGCGGCTGGCGGAGGGCGGGTTTGCGGGTGCGCGCGGGCTCGCGCAGTGGCAGCAGCGGATCCGGCAGGCGTGGAGCCGCGTGAGTCTGCGGGTGGTCGCGGACGCCCCTGCGGAGCTGCCGCGGGGCGAGCACCTGCGCCTGCGGGTCGCGGCCAGCCTGAATGGCCTGCACCCATCCGACGTGCGCGTCGAGCTCCTCGCCCGGCGCCTGCTGCCCGAAGGGGAGCTCGGAGTCCCGGCCCTCTGCTCGTTCGTGCCACCGGAACGCGATGGCCTCTGGTGCACGCCGCTCACCGCCACCGGCGAGCAGGAGCCCGACGGCGCCGCCGTATTCGCGCTGGACGTAGAGCCACCGGAGTGCGGTCAGTTCGCCACGGACGTGCGCATGTACCCGCGGCACGACCTGCTGTCGCACGAATATGCGCTCGGTCTCATGAAATGGCTTTAAACTTGGTCCACGATAAGATTGGCCCGCAACAAGCCAGCTCCGAGACCCCTGAGACCCGCTGTCAAGAATCCAAGCGTCCCAGGACAACTACACATGTCACGACAGCCTGCGCGCGCCTCTTCCGGACGCTACGTGAGCCGCCTGACGGGCGGTACTCTTGCGGTGATCATGGCCGGCGGGCGGGGAGAGCGCCTCAAGGACCTCACCGAGCACCGCTGCAAGCCGGCGACGCCGTTCGGCGGCAAGTTCCGCATCGTCGATTTCGTGCTGTCGAACTGCGTCAATTCGGGTATCCGCCAGATCTCCATCCTCACGCAGTACAAGGCGCAGTCCCTGATCGCGCACGTGCAGCGCGGCTGGAGTTACCTGCGCGGTGAGTTCGGCGAGTTCATCGAGACCATTCCGGCCCAGCAGCAGAGAGGGCCCGTCTGGTACCGCGGCACGGCCGATGCCGTCCACCAGAACATCGACCTCATCCTCGCGCACAGGCCCAAGCACGTGCTCGTGCTTGCAGGCGATCACATCTACAAGATGGACTACGGCCCGATGATCGCCTACCACGTTGAGAAGGGCGCCGATATCACCGTCGGCGTGGTCGAGGTGCCTGCGAGCGAGTCGCGCCACTTTGGCGTCCTCACCGCCACGGAGTGGAACCGTGTGACCCGGTTCTCGGAGAAGCCGGCTGTTCCGGACACCCTTCCGGGCCGGCCCGATACGATCCTGGCCTCGATGGGTATCTACGTCTTCAACACGCGTCTGCTGCAGCGTCTCCTGGAGGAGGATGCAGTGGACGATGCGTCCGCGCATGATTTTGGGAAGAACGTCATCCCCAAGACACTCGCCAGCACGCTGCAGGTGTTCGCGTATCCTTTCCAGGACGTCAAGACCCGTGCGCAGAGCTACTGGCGTGACGTCGGCACGCTCGATGCCTATTACGAGGCGAACATAGAGCTGGTACACGTAAAGCCCGAGCTCAACATCTATGACGAGGACTGGCCCATTTGGACTTACCAGCTGCATCAACCGCCGGCGAAATTCATCCTCGACGAGGAGGGACGGCGCGGCACGGCCATCAACTCGATGGTTTCCGGCGGCTGCATCATTTCCGGCGCGCTCGTGCGCGAGTCGCTTCTCTTCTCCGATGTGCGCGTGGAAGAGCGCACGACGATCGAGCGCTCCGTCATCCTGCCCCACGTGCTGATCGGCGGCGGTTGCCACATCCGCGGGACGATCGTCGATGAGGGCTGCGAGATCCCCGAGGGGATGCGCATTGGACTCGATCGGGCGGATGATGCGCGGCGGTTCGTGGTCACCGAGAAAGGCGTCGTGCTGGTGACGGCCGACATGCTTCGCCGGCTGGCCGATTGACCGTCATGGAAGCCGATTCGCGCCTGCCCGTCGTCCTCCTGTGGCACATGCACCAGCCGCAGTACCGTGATGCGCTCACCGGGCAATACGTCCTGCCGTGGACCTACCTGCACGCGATCAAGGACTACACCGACATGGCCGCGCACCTGGAAGGAAACCCGGCAGCGCGTGCGGTGGTCAACTTCACGCCCGTGCTGCTCGAGCAGCTCGAGGAGATCTCCCGCCGCGTGGGCGAGCACCTGCGGACCGGGAGTGCGCTGCCGGATCCCGTGCTTGCGCTGCTGGGCCCGGACCCGGTGCCGGCGGAGCCGGCGGGGCGCCTGGAGTTGCTGCGCGCATGCCTGAAGGCCCAGCGCAAGCAGATGATCGAGCGCTTCGGCCCGTACCTCGAGCTCGCCACCATAGCCGAGACGCTCGGCACGCTGGAGCGCGTGAGCTACGCGTCCGACCAGCTCATCCACGACCTGGCCGTCTGGTATCACCTCGCCTGGCTGGGCGAGACGGTGCGCCGCTCCGACACCCTCGTGAGCAGCCTGACCCAGCAGGGCCGCGCGTTCACGGACGTACAGCGGCGTGATCTCCTCTCGCTGATCGGTAACCTCGTTGCCTCCATCGTGCCGCGATACCGGCAGCTTTCCGAGCGTGGCCAGTGCGA